>NZ_LIRJ01000377.1 GCF_001419745.1 Streptomyces silaceus
GTTCGAGGTCGACACGGGGGAGGTGGCCGCCGGGGCGACGGCCACGTTGTGCGTGCGGCCGCATCTGGTGGGGCTCGGGGACGGGCCCAATCCTCTGCGGGGGACGGTCTCCGAGGTCCAATGGCGGGGCGCCACGCATCGGTTGTACGTGGACGTGGGCGGGGAGCGGGTCAAGGCGGACGTCCGGGAGCTGCGCACTCCGCCCGGCATCGGGGACTCCGTGACCTTGCACTTCGCGCCCGAGGACGCGGTGCTGCTGTCCGCGGGGGTGACCGATGGGTAGTCCCGCTGAGCGCCTCCTGGAAAGGGGGCCCGCGACGGGGGCCGTGCCCGTCCGTTCCGCGCGGCGGAACGCCGGCCCGCCCCAGGACCGGTCGCGTCGGCAGGTCCCCCGGTTCGTCTGGGCCCTGCCCCCCGTCGCCCTGCTCTCCCTCTTCTTTCTCTATCCCCTCTTCCTCGTCGTCCAGCAGTCCGTGCGGCCCGACACGGGTGGGACCTCTCTGGAGCCGTACTCCGACGTCTTCGCCTCCGAGGCGTTCCGGGAGGCGCTCGGGACCACCGTGTGGCTCGCGGTCGGGGCGACCGTGGGATGTCTCGTGCTCGGGTTCGCGCTCGCGCTGATCATCGCCTTCGTGCCGTTCCCCGGCGGGAAGGCCGTGTCGAAGTTCATCGACGTCTTCCTCTCCTTCCCGTCCTTCCTCATCACCCTCGCCCTGCTGTTCATCTACGGGACGAAGGGCATGGCCAACGGCGTGTGGACGGACGCCACCGGGGCCGCCGAGGGACCCTTCCAGTTCCTCACCACCCCGTGGGGCGTACTGCTCGCGGAGATCACGTACTTCACGCCGTTCGTGATGCGGCCGCTGCTCGCCGCGTTCTCCCAGATGGACACCGCGCAGATCGAGGTCGCCTCCAGCCTCGGCGCGAAGCCCGCCCGCATCGTGCGGCGCGTCATCCTGCCCGAGGCGCTGCCCGCGCTCGCCGCCGGCGGCAGCCTCGTCCTCGTCATGTGCCTCAACGAGTTCGGGATCGTGCTCTTCACGGGCGCCAAGGGCGTCACGACGCTGCCGATGCTCGTCTACAGCAAGGCGATCCTGGAGTCCGACTACCCGGCGGCCTGCGTCGTCGCCGTCGTCAACATCGCGATTTCCGTGGGCCTCTACGGCCTCTACCGGGTGGTGAGCCGTCGTGTTGGTGCATAGCCGCAAGGGGAAGTGGGCGACCTGGGTCCTCTTCTTCGTGCTCTTCCTGCCGCTGTTCGCGCTGCCGCTGCTCGTGATCCTCGCGGCGTCGTTCTCCTCGCACTGGTCGGGGGCCTTCCCCTCCGGGTTCACCGCCGAGCACTACGCCTCCGCCACCCGCGGCGAGTCGCTCCAGGCGCTCACCACCAGCCTGGTGACGGCGGTGAGCGCGAGCCTGCTGGCGCTGACCGCGGGGGCCTGGGCCGCGCTCGCCGCCGCCTCCTTGAAGAAGGGCGGCAAGAGAGCGCTCGACGCGCTGTTCATGCTGCCCGTCGCCGTGCCGTCCGTCGTCGTCGGGCTCGCGGTCCTGGTCGCCTTCTCCAAGCCGCCGATGATCCTCAACGGCACGCGCTGGATCGTGATCCTCGCGCACACCATTCTTGTCACGGCGTTCGCCCACCAGTCGGTTTCGGCTGCCATCGTGCGTCTCGACCCGGCGTACGAACAGGCCGCCGCATCCCTCGGCGCCCGGCCCTCGTACGTCCTGTGGAAGGTGAAGCTGCCGCTCCTGCTGCCGTCCCTGAACGCGGCCGCGGGGCTCTGCTTCGCGCTGTCCATGGGCGAGTTGAGCGCCACGATGATGCTCTACCCACCGGACTGGATGCCGCTTCCCGTGCAGATCTACGCGGCCACCGACCGCGGCTCCACCTTCACCGGTGCCGCCGTCGCGGTGGTCCTGATGGCGGCCACGCTGCTCGTGCTCCTCGCCGTCTCCCGCATCCGCACCCGCGCCTCCTATCGCTGAACCGCCCTTTCCCCCGAGGCTCTTCGAGTTCTTCAAGGAGTACGAAACGTCATGTCCCGCCTTACCCGCGTCCGTCACGTCCGCACGATCGCCGCCGTCGGCGGCAGCCTCGTCCTCGCCAGCTCCCTCTCCGCCTGCGGCGGCAGCTCCGCCGCCTCCGACGAGAAGGTCGTCACCGTCTACAGCGCCGACGGCCTCAAGGGCGAGAACGGCGACGGCTGGTACGACCGGGTCTTCAAGGACTTCGAGAAGAAGACCGGCATCAAGGTGAACTACGTCGAGGGCGGCTCCGGCGAGATGGTGCAGCGCGCCGTCCGCGAGAAGTCCAACACGCAGGCCGACGTCATCATCACGCTGCCCCCGTTCATCCAGCAGGCCGACGAGAAGGGCCTGTTGCAGGCCTACAGGCCCAAGGGGTCCGAGGAGGTCGACGGCGCCGACAAGGCGGCCGACGGCAAGTGGACCTCCGTCGTGAACAACTACTTCGGCTTCATCTACAACAAGAAGGAGCTGGCCGGCGGCAAGGCCCCCAAGACGTGGGAGGACCTGACCGAGGGCACGTACAAGAACAAGGTGCAGTACTCCACGCCCGGCGTCGCGGGCGACGGGACCGCCGTGCTCATCAAGGCGATGCACGACTTCGGCGGCAAGGAGCCGGCGATGGCGTATCTGAAGAAGCTCCAGACCAACAACGTCGGCCCGTCCGCCTCCACCGGCAAGCTCGCGCCCAAGGTCGACAAGGGCGAACTCCTCGCCGCCAACGGCGACGTGCAGATGAACTACGCGCAGTCCAAGGACATGCCGAACCTCGGCATCTGGTTCCCGGCGACGAAGAAGGACCCGGGCAAGCCGACCACCTTCGCGCTGCCGTACGCGGCGGGCCTGGTCACCAAGGCGCCGCACGGCGCCAACGCCAGGAAGTTCCTGGACTACCTGCTCAGCCAGGAGGCGCAGCAGCAGGTCAGCGAGATCGGCGGCGGCTTCGCGGCCCGCAAGGACGTCAAGGCCACCGACGCCAACGCGGTCGCCCTCGACAAGATCATCGACGGTGTCGAGATCTTCGAGCCGGACTGGGCGGACGTCTCGAAGAACCTGCCCTCGTACGTGGAGGACTGGAAGTCGGCCACGGGCAGCTGAGCGTTCACCCTTCGGTCCAAGTGTTCATCCCGAGAGTCCTGTTCGCCGCGCCGGCCCGCGCGGAAAGATAGCGGACAGATAACGGGTCTGGTCCCAACGCCCCTGGAGATCCAGGGGCGTTGGTGTGCGCTCCACCCCCACGCCGCATTGGAGGATCACGTGTCGAAAGCACTCTCCCGCCGCTCCCTGCTCCTGGGCGCCGCCGCGGCGACCGTCGCCGCCGGACCGCTCGCCGGTGTCGCGCGCGCCGCCGCGAAGACGCCCAAGGTCCTGGTCATCGGCCTCGACGGCGCCCTGCTGAACAGAATCAAGGACGCCGACACCCCCACGCTCAAGGGCCTGATGGGCGCGGGCCTCACGGCGCCCAGCGCCCTCTACGCCCAGCCGCTCGCGCCCACCTCGTCCGGGCCCGGCTGGTCGACGCTCATCACCGGTGTCTGGCCCGACAAGCACAAGGTCGTGAACAACGAGTTCACCGGCCACCAGCTCGCGAAGTACCCGGACTTCATGACCCGGATCGAGGCCGTGAAACCGTCCCTGCGGACGTACGCCGTGGCGTCCTGGGCGCCGATCACCGACATCGTCTTCTCCGCGAAGGTCGACGCCCGGGTCTCCACGCCCTCCGCCGAGTACGACGCGGGCACCACCTCGCGCGCCGTCGCCGAGGTCGCGAACGGCAACCCCGACGCGGTCTTCGTCCAGCTCGACAACGTCGACCACGCCGGGCACGAGAGCGGCGCCGCCAGCCAGGCCTACCTGGACGCGCTGCACGGCGTCGACACCCAGGTCGGCCAGATCCTCGCCGCGGTCACGTCCCGTGCCACGTACGGCTCCGAGGACTGGCTGGTCATGATCACCGCCGACCACGGGCACACCGACGCGGGCGGCCACGGCGGCTCCAGCTGGGCCGAGCGCCAGACCTTCGTGATCGCCACGGGCGGCACCGTCACCCCGGGCTCGGTCCGCCACGACGTCCGCATGCCCGACATCGCCGTGAGCGCCCTCGCCCACCTCGGCGTCGCCGTCGACCCGGCCTGGGGCCTGGACGGCCGTCCGATCCAGCAGCCGGCGCCCGACGACTTCGACGCGCTGCGGGCCAAGCTGACCGGGCCGGTCGACGAGACCGGCATCGGCTCCGGCGTCCTCGGCTTCACGCACACGCCGCCGAGCGGCTGGAGCGTCGACAACGCCAGGATGGGCACCGGCGGCGTGACCGAGTGGCGCGGCTGGTCCTTCACCACGGACGAGTTCTGGACGAAGGCCGAGCGCGACCAGCGGCGCGAGAACAACATCCGGGCGCGGGGCGTCTTCGCGGTCGCCGACGGCGACGAGTGGTCCGACACGTCCTTCTCCGGCACCTTCGACTCGACGCTGGTCAGCCCCGCGTACGAGGTGACGGGCGGGCGGCGGGCCACGCTCACGTATACGACGTACTACCGCCAGGAGGCCCCGCAGAAGGGCGAGGTGCTCGTCTCCTACGACGGCGGGGCGCCGGTCGCGGTGCGGACGTACACGGCGGACACGCCCTCCGTCGTCGAGACCATCGCCCTCGACGTGCCCGCGGGAGCGCGGAAGGCTCAGGTCCGCTTCCGGTACACCGGGGGCAACAACTGGTACTGGGTGATCGACGGGGTCAAGATCACGGCTTCCTGATTAGGCTGGGGGGCGTCGGCACAGCGCTGTCCCGGCGCCCCTCAGTTCCCACGCTTCCCGCAGGAGTGCACCCCATGGCAGAGCGCAAGCCCATCGAATCGTGGCTCACCGACATGGACGGCGTGCTCATCCACGAGGGAGTGCCGATCCCCGGCGCCGACGCCTTCATCAAGAAGCTCCGCGACTCGGGCAAGCCCTTCCTGGTCCTGACCAACAACTCCATCTACACCGCGCGCGACCTCCAGGCCCGGCTGACCCGCATGGGCCTCGAAGTGCCCGTGGAGAACATCTGGACCTCCGCGCTCGCCACCGCGAAGTTCCTGGACGACCAGCGTCCGGGCGGCACGGCGTACGTCATCGGCGAGGCCGGCCTGACCACGGCCCTGCACGACATCGGGTACGTCCTGACCGACCACGACCCGGACTACGTGGTCCTCGGCGAGACCCGCACGTACTCCTTCGAGGCCATGACCAAGGCCGTCCGGCTCATCAACGGCGGGGCCCGCTTCATCTGCACGAACCCCGACGAGACGGGCCCCTCCACGGAGGGCCCGCTGCCCGCCACCGGGGCCGTCGCGGCGCTGATCACCAAGGCGACGGGCAGGACGCCGTACTTCGCGGGCAAGCCGAACCCGCTGATGATGCGGACCGGCCTGAACGCGATCGGGGCGCACTCGGAGACGAGCGCGATGATCGGGGACCGCATGGACACCGACGTCCTCGCCGGCCTTGAGGCGGGCATGGAGACGTTCCTGGTCCTCACGGGGCTGACGTCCCGCGCCGACATCGACCAGCACCCGTTCCGCCCCTCGAACGTCGTGGACTCCATCGCGGACCTGGTCGACCGCGTCTAGCCGCCCGCCCGCGGTGCCCGGGCGGGGGCGGCCCCCAGGGGCGCGGTACCCGTTTGCCCCGTATCAGGATGCGGACGGGCCCGCGGGGCGTGAATCTCGGATACAGGAGGTTCACGATGCGTATACGTTCCCTTGCTGTCCGTGGGGCAGGAGTGGCCGTCGTCCTGGCGGTCTCGATGCCCCTCGGTGTGGCCCAGGCCCACGACGACGGTTCGGTGCGGGCCACCGTCACCCCGGGCAGCGCGGCGCCCGGCGCCACCGTGGAGGTGAGCGTCTCGGGCTGCGACGGCACGACCGGGTCGGCCGGCTCGGGCGCGTTCGAGGGGGACGCCCAGCTCACCGGCCGTGACGGCGGCAAGTACGCCCTCAACGGCAGCGCCCGCATCCGCCACGGCGTCGCCGGCACCTACGACGTCACCGTCACCTGCGACGGCCACCCCCACCAGCGCGCCGGCACCGTCCACGTCATCCGGCACCACCCGGACCCGGTCTCCCCGGTACGGGCCGGAGGCGGCGGCACCGCGCACCTGACCACGGCCGCCTCCGCCGAGGCCGCCGAGGCGGGACCCGGCACCCGGCACGCCGTGATCGGCCTGGTCCTCGCCGGTGTCGCCGCCGTCGCCGTGGCCTTCCGCAGCGTCCGCCGGCGCCGCTCCGAGTGACGGGCGGGCACGGATCATGTCCGGCGGTGAGCGCGCGCCCGGCTCCGGGCGGCTGCTGACCGGCGTCGCCTGGGCGGTCCTCCTGGTCGGCCTGTGGCTGTGGGGCAGCGACGCCGTGGACCTGCGCGGCGGGATGTCCGCGCCCACGACGGGCGACGCGGCGGCCGTCGGCCGTCCCCTCGGCGTCGAACTGCCGCCCGCCCACGAACCGCTGGCGCCCGCCCGCCCGCACCGCGTCGACGTGCCGTCGCTGAAGGTGCGGGCCCCGGTCGCGGCCCGCGGCCTGGACGCCGAGGGCGCCATCGACCCGCCGCCCTTCGAGCAGCCGGGCACCGTCGGCTGGTACGGCGGCGGCACCCGCCCCGGTGCGCCCGGCGCCGCCCTCTTCGTCGGCCACGTCGACACCGAGACCAGGCCCGCCGTCTTCTACGACCTGAGCGCGGTGCGCCCCGGCGAGAAGGTCAGGGTGGCCCGCGACGACGGCACCGTCGCGGAGTTCACCGTGGACGACGTCCAGGTCCTCACCCGCGACCGCTTCGACGCGAAGAAGGCGTACGGCGCACGCGAGGAGGGCCGCGCGGAACTGCGCCTGATCACCTGCGGCGGCACCTTCGACAAGGCCACCCGCACCTACACGGCGAACGTGGTCGTCTCGGCGTACCTCACGGGAGTCGGCCGCTGAACCCACCGCGGCCGTCGGCCCCCCGGGCCGCTACCCGGCCCGGTCGACGGCCCGCTCCCCCCGGAGCCGCCGACCGGGCTGGTCCTCGACCGCGCGCGCACGAGCTGCGGGAGGAACCCGGCGCCGGCGCGGGAGGTGCGGGGACCATTCCCGAATGGGGGAATGGCCGACAAGGCCGGGGGCTTGGGCCGTGCAACAGACTCTAGAACGAATGAGCGCGCGGGCCTAGAGGGCGTTGGCGGTCGAATGACGCCAAGTCGCCGAGCCCTTTCCCTCCGTGATCGCCGCAGGTCGCACGGGATTCTCAGGAAGGTTCGGACCTGTTGCCCCGCAGCTTTTCCCCGGCGATCGATCCCTTGATCACCTGGGTGGCGACCACGTCGATGACCTGCCGCTCCCTGCGCGCATAACGCCGCAGGGCTTCAAATGCCTCGTCCATGTCCACGTTCCAGCGCTCGGCGAGTATGCCTTTGGCCTGTTCAATGCGAATACGGCTGTCCAGCGCGGTCTGGAGTTGCCGGGACAACGTCCGGTACTCGGAGTGAGTACGGTGATTGGAGAGGCCCACCGCGGCGGCACCCGCGAGTGCCTGGGCGATCCGCAACTCCCGTTCCGACGCCACCACATGATGCCGCGCGGGCACAAAGACATTCAGGACGCCGAGCACGTGGCCGCGCCGGCTGATCGGCACCGCGTACGTCCCCGCGATCCCGTACTTGTCGGCCTGCTCGGCGAACTCGGGCCACCGCGCCCCCGCACCCCCGGCGTCGATGCGCACCGGCGCCACCGGCTCACCGGTGCCGAAGCTGTCCACGCACGGGCCGCCGCAGCACTGCACCTCCAGCAGATCGCGCACCGCGGCCTGCCCGCGGCTGCACGCCACCAGCCGCACCGGCTCGTCCCCGCCGGTGTACATCACCCCGGCGCCCTGGGCGCCGAGCAGTTCCACGGAACGGTCCGCGAGCCATCTCAAGTACCGCTCGGGGTCGAAGTCTTCGGTCAGAGTGTCCGCGGTCTCCACCAGGACCTCCGCAAGCCGCAGTTCGCTGTCGCGGTCTCGCATGTCCCATCCACCTCCACTCCCCGCGCACTGCGCCTACCCCGTCCTGGCGGGCTGTAACAGCTCTCCTACAGCTCCTTGTGCCACGACGGGCGGGCCTCGTGGGCAGGGAGTACCTATGTCAGGATTGAGCGACGGACAGTGCACCCAAGGGGGAGTGGATGTACCGCAAAAGCACCGGCCGTGGGCACGGTCTCGCGGCCAGGGGGGTGAGGACGGGAGTGGCGCTCGCGGGGGCCGCACTGCTCCTTTCCGCGTGCTCCTCCGGGGGTGACTCGGACGGCGACACGTCGAGTCCGCCGGTGAAACAACAGCCCAAGGGCAAGGACCCGTACTGGGTCAACCCGGACGGCAACGCGGCCAAGCAGGTCGCCACGTACGACAAGGACGGCAAGAAGGACGACGCCGAGCAGATCCGGAAGATCGCCGAGCAGCCGGTCGCCGAGTGGATCGTCCCGGAGAACGCGGAGGACCAGGCGCGCGGCTTCACCGAGGCCGCCGAGAAGGCCGACCGCGACGCGCTCCTGGTCGTCTACAACATTCCGCACCGCGACTGCGGCCAGTACTCCGGCGGCGGCGCGGCCGACGGCAACGCCTACCGCGCCTTCATCGACCAGGTCGCCAAGGGCATCGGCGACCGCCACGCCACGGTGATCCTGGAGCCGGACGCGGTCCTGCACATGGTCGACAACTGCACGCCGGAGCAGTTCCACGAGGAGCGGTACGACCTCCTCAAGGGCGCCATCGGCAAGCTCAAGTCCCTGAAGAACACCAAGGTGTATCTCGACGCGGGCAACGCGGGCTGGAAGAACCCCGACTCGCTCTGGGAGCCCCTGAAGTGGTCCGGCGTCGAGCAGGCCGACGGCTTCTCGGTGAACGTCTCCAACTTCCAGACCACCGAGGCCAGCACGGAGTTCGGCAAGACGCTCTCGGCGAAGATCGGCAACAAGCCGTTCGTCATCGACACCGCGCGCAACGGCAACGGCCCCTACACCAAGGGCAAGGACCCCTGGTGCAACCCGCCGGGCCGCGCGCTCGGCGAGGCGCCGACCACGAAGACGAGCGACCCGCTCGTCGACGCGTACCTGTGGATCAAGCGGCCCGGCGAGTCCGACGGCACGTGCCGGGGCGGCCCGAAGGCCGGCCAGTGGTGGCCCGAGTACGCGCTGGGTCTGGCGAAGGCGTCCCAGTAGGAGCGCGGAAGACGGCGCGAGCGAGCACGGAAGAGCCGCAGTCGCGTCCGCCGGGCAATCCGGCGGCGCGACTGCGGCTCTTCGTCGGCTGAGCGCGCGGCTTCCCGAGGGCTAGGGGACCCGCACCCACTGCGCCTTGCTCGGCGTCCCCTGATCGTCCGTCACGAACAGCATGTACCAGCCGGACTCGACCAGGCTGCGGTTCGTCGGGACGGTCACGGTCACCGAGTCGTCGGACTTCTTCAGGTCGAGCGCGATCGACGTCTGGTCGATGTCCGTGACGTGCGTGGACGCACTCGGCTTGAT
The DNA here is from genome assembly GCF_001419745.1 of Streptomyces silaceus. Classification (GTDB taxonomy): domain Bacteria; phylum Actinomycetota; class Actinomycetes; order Streptomycetales; family Streptomycetaceae; genus Streptomyces; species Streptomyces silaceus. The sequence continues at coordinate 9,534 of NZ_LIRJ01000377.1, forward strand.
GAGGCGGGCCGTCTTGATGGACGACGCGTGCTTCGTCGCGAACGTCCCCGAACCGCCCCGCCGGATCGTCTTCGGCCCCTTGCCCAGCGAGGGCTGCGAGCCGTGGTACAGGTACGGCGGCGTATAGATCTCGATGCGCTGCTCGAAGACGCCCGGCTTCGTGTTGGCCTTGTCGGCGTAGAGCGAGTCCGAGCCGAAGAACATCACGCGGCCGTCGGGCAGCAGGATCGAACCCGAGTGGTAGTTGCGGCCCACCACGGGGTCCGCGACCCGCTTCATCTCGCCCGTCTTGGCGTCGTAGATCCGCGCCTGGTGGATGTTGGAGTCGCCGCGCCCGCGGTAGTCCTCGGAGCCACCGGAGATCAGCACGGTGTCGTCGGGCAGCGTCGAGATCTGCGGATAGCGCGTGCCCTTGTCCAGCTCGGGCCCGTCCGTGAACTTCGGGGCGTCCGCCGTCAGGTCGACGATGCGGGTCTTCTTGCTGGACCGCGTGGACTCGCCGACCCCGCCGCCGCCGACCACCATGTACTTCTGGTCCTGCGCGGGCGGCAGTTCGACCGTGCCGGAGGTCTCCATGAGCTTCTGGTCGCTCAGGCCCGGGATGCCCTGCCACTTGTTGGTCCTCAGGTCCCAGATGCCGGGCTTGCGGCCGACGTCGTCGGGGCCGTACCCCGCGTTGGAACCGGAGTAGAACAGCTTGCCGTCGGCCATCTGGAAGATCGCCGGGTACGTCGGGAACTGCCGGATCCCCTTGGTGTACGTCCACTTCTTCGTCTTCGGGTCGTACACCTCGTTCTTGCCCGGCACCAGCTGGCCGATCTCGTCGAGGCCCGAGGTCGAGAGGATCTTGCCGTCCGTGAGCGTGGTCAGCGTGGGATACCAGCGCGCCTCGTTCATCGGGTCGACCTTGATGTATCGCTCGGCGACCGGGTCGAACTCGAAGGTGTCCTTGATCCCCTGGAAGTCCTTCTTGTCCAGGGCGAGCTTCTGCGCCATGCCGTACACGTTGCGGGTGTCGGCGCCCTTCAGGCCCTGGATCCGGTAGTTGTCCTGGGTGCCCGTCTCGTACGTGGCGCCGCTCTTCTGCGCCTCCACGTAGACCCGGCCGAGACCGGGCTCGGTGCGCAGGAACTCGCCGGTCTGCTTGTCGAAGACCTTCTTCGCCTTCTCGACCAGGAGGCTGTCCTGGGAGACGAACGTTTTTCCGTTCTTCTTGCCCGTGAACTTGGTGCCCGCGGGGATCGTCTTCGGCTCGTCCGGGTCCTCGTTGTGGACGATCATCAGGCCGCCGGCCTTGGTGATGTCGCCCTTCAGCTTCTCGTAGCGCTGGGTGCCGCCCGCGATCAGCAGATTGCCGTTGCCCAGCTGGGTGTGGCCCGTGCAGAAGAGGTCGGTCGGCGTCGGGATCTTCTTGATGGTCCCCTTGACCGGATCCCACAGGCGCGTGTCGAACTTCTTCTTGTCGAAGTTCTTCTGGTTGTTGCCGGAGCCCGCGACGAGCAGGACCTTGCCGGTGTGCAGGAGGGCCGCGTGGATCGTGTTCTGGCGGTACTCCTCGGGGAAGTTCACGACCTCCCAGTGGCCGTTGTCGGCCTTGTACTCCGGCTTGTTGATCTTGTAGTCGTGGTACTTCTCGGAACCCACGCGCCACAGCCAGGGCCCGTTCATCCCTGCCAGCGCAAGGACGACCGCCGCGCCTATCGCGATGCGGCGGGCGCGGCGGCGGCTGGAACGGTCTTTCATTTCTTACGTCCCCCAAGGGAAATCTGCATGGTCTGGTCGGGCGCGGCCCAGCTGGGCTTCTGCTGCGGCGCGTGCGGGGCACCGTGCCCGCCCGGCGGGGGCGGGTCGGCCTGCGGCAGCTGGGCCGTGGCGTCGCGCTGCTGCGGGACCATCGTCTCCGCTCCCTGCGGTGCCGCGGAAGGCCCGGATCGCGCCGCTGACTTGGCCTTCTTCTTGTCCTGCCGCATGCCCCAGCGCCACGCGAAGATCGGCGCCGCCGTGATCAGGAGGGCGAAGGTGGCCCAGGTGATCATCGCGGGGTGGGAGTGCCCGTACATGAACGAGGCCGCCATCGAGGCGCCGAAGACCAGAATGAAGAACAGGTGGATGCGGAAGGTCCCGAACAGCGTGTCGGGGCTCGCCGAATCGCCCTTGGGGGTCACCACGAACTTGCTCTTGCGGCGCAGCGCGGCGTCCATCAGGGAGCGCGCGTAGACCGGCGCCGAGAGCGCCGACATCACCATGCCCGCCACACCGCCGGAGCCCTCGGGCTCGTGCGGGGAGACGTTGTGCCTGCGGTTCCAGATGTAGAGGCCGATCTGGAGCGCCGAGGCGTTGCCGTACAGCATCAGCCAGATGGTCGGGTCGATGTTCACGCCGGACGCGCCGAGGCCCAGGAACAGCGCGCAACTGAGCGCCGCGAGGATCCAGTTCATGGCGGACATCGGGTAGAAGATGACCATCATCGTGTAGTTGAAGAGACGTCCCGGCGGCAGCGAGAACGGCGCCTTCCAGAACTGCTTGAGGATCGTCTCGTACGTCCCCCGCGACCAGCGCAGCTGCTGGGTGAAGAAGTCCGTCCAGGCGTTGGGGCCCTCGCCGACCGCGAGCACGTCCGGCGTGTAGACCGACTTCCACTTCTTGCCGGTCCTCGGGTTCGTCGCGCGGTGGATCTCGAAGCCCGTCGCCATGTCCTCGGTGATCGAGTCGTACAGACCGCCGATCTGCTTCAGGGCCTTGATGCGCACGGCGTTGGACGTGCCGACGAACATCGGGGCGCCGTAGGCGTTCCCGGCGCGCTGGATCAGCGCGTGGAAGAGGAACTGCTGCGACTCGGCGGCCTTGGTGACGAAGTTGTCGTAGTTGCCGTAGACCTGCGGGCCGATGACGAAGCCGACGTTCTCGTCGCGGAAGAAGCCGAGCATCCGCTCCAGGTAGTTCGGCATCGGGACGTGGTCGGTGTCCACCGACGCGAAGTAGTCGTAGTCGTCGCCGTGCGCGTCCAGCCAGGCGTTGTAGTTGCCGTGCTTGGTCTTGGCGCGGTGCGGGCCCTTGGCCATGTTCCACTTCGCCACGCCCTTGCGGGAGAAGTGGTGCACGCCGAGCCGCCGGCAGACCTCCTTGACCTCAGGGTCGTCACCCTCGTCCAGGAGCCAGACATGCATCAGACCGCGGTGACGGATCTTGACCGCGGCCTCCAGGGTCTTCGTCACCATCTCGATCGGCTCCTTGCCGGGCACGAACGAGGTGAGGAAGGCGACTCTGGTGCCCGTCTCGGGCACCACCGGGATCGGGTCGCGGGCGACGAGCGTCGCGTGCGCGTTGGACAGCACGTTCATGCAGCGGAAGAACTCGATCAGGCCGATCGAGACGAGCATGACGACGTCGAGCACCGGCAGCCATTCGTTGGCCACGTAGTCCCGCTCGGTCCAGTGCTCGGGCTGCAGGAGCCAGGCGAGCAGGATCAGGGAGAGCAGTGGCGCCGCGCCCAGCATCAGCGCGGCGCGTATGCGGTGCGGTTCCTGCGAGAGCAGCGAGCGGTACTGCACCTTGTACGGCTTGTTCGGATCGGGCTGGGTCAGAGGCCCGGCGAGCCGGCTGTAGTGCTCGTAGTCGTACCGCGGCAGCGTCTTCTTGATCCTCCGGAACCCGCCCGTCCGATGTGACGGCACCCGCAGCTGGGTCGTCTGTGACGGGTCGTTGTGCCGCGCGCCCGTCGGCGTCGACGTCATGAGTCATCCCCCCGCGCGCGGTCGTGCCGCGCGTTCGTTGGTCCTTCCGCCCGCTCGGGTCCCCCTGTTGACCGTCACGAGCGCATCAGTGGCAGGCCACCGTCCCCTTAGACATAGAACGACAGCCTTCCGGTTGCATGATGCCCCCCTCGACATCGCTTCATGAACGGGACCCCCGTCCCTGCCCCGCCGCGGACCGGACGGGCCCCCAACTGCCCCGTATCGTCCGCCTCATGAGAGCCAATGGCTCCAGGACAGGGTTCTACGCCGCACAGCATGATCGCAAGAGCGAAACAAGGTGTTTACCGGTCATACGAGCGATTTGAGGCAACCACTGGGGTGGGCGGGGTCAGCCGCGTGCGGATGTTGCCGAAGTGTTCCCGTATGGCCCGCTCCGCCCGGAGAACGTCCCCCGACCGCACGGCGTCAAGGATTTCGCGGTGCTGACGGCAGGTGATCTTCGGATCCTGCGGTACGGCGACCAGATCGGTGCGGACTCGGTGGAAGGCGTCCCAGAACGCCTCCATGACCTCGCCGAGCAGCTGGTTGCCCAGGCAACGGTAGAGCGTGGCGTGGAACGCGCGGTCCGTCTCGGCGCGCACCTCGCCGTCCGCGGGCGCCGCCTCCGCGTCCATCCGGTCGACCAGCGCGTCGAGTTCGGCCAGGTCGGCCGCGGGTATCCGGCCGGCGAGGCGGGCGATGAGGCCGGTCTCCACGGCCTCGCGCAGCTCCAGGAGCTGGCGCAGGCTGTCCTCGCCGCGGTAGTGCCCGGCGACGGTGCGGAAGGTGAGGCCCTCGATCATCGGCGCCATCGACATCGGGCCGACATAGGTCCCGAAACCGTGCCGGATCTCGACGATGCCCATGGCCTGGAGCGCCTTGAGCGCCTCCCGTACGGAGTTCCTGCTGACGCCCAGGAGCTCCATCAGCTCGGGCTCGGTCGGAAGGGACGCCCCGGAGGGCAGCCGCTGATCGATGATGAGCTTCTTGATCCGCTCCTGGATGTCGCGCGCCATGGCGCAACGGTAGCGGTACGGGTACGGGGGCCGGTCCGGTACCGGCAGGACGGAGACCGGTCCGGTACGGGCAGGACGGAGCCGGCCAGGTCCCGGCACGACGAAGGCCCCCCGCGTGAACGGAGGGCCTTCGCTGTCGGTGCGCCGCCAGGGACTCGAACCCCGGACCCGCTGATTAAGAGTCAGCTGCTCTAACCAACTGAGCTAGCGGCGCCTGCTGACCTGGACAACTCTACCGGACGCCGGAGGGTGCTCCTGACCACCCGGCGCCCGGCCGGTGCCCGCGGCGGAGGCCGGAGTCGCCCCGGGAGCCCTCGCGGGAGTTCCCGGCGAGCGGCCCGATACATCATTCGGACCGTCAACATGCGGTATCCCGCGACAGTTGAGAAACTGACGGACGTGCAGATGCGCGGACATTCTTTTCTGGGGTGTGAGGGGAATCGCATGGAGGATGCTCCGGTATTCGAGGAATTCGATCCCGCGAGCGACTGCGACTGCCCCGGCTGTATTCACTGGCGCCGGACGATGGCGCACGCGCTTCCGGTGCGGCTCGGCGGCCACCCGGCGGCGCACGGCGCGCGCCGCGCCCTGGTCCTCGCCGCGGCGGCCGGCACGGTGCTCGGCGGCCAGGCGCTGCCGGCGGTGGCGTCCGCGCAGGTCGAGGGCGTTCCGGCGCGGCCGGGGGCGGGGCCGGGCGGCGACGGGCCGGATACGCCGCAGGGCGGTACGAGCCCGCTGCACGGCCCGTCCGGGCGCCCGGCGAAGGCTCCGGCGACGACGCCGGCCAAGGAGGCCTCCGGTCCCGCGTACCGGTCGACCACCCGGGCGGCGATCATCAACCGGGCCAAGAAGTGGGTCGCGGCGAAGGTGCCGTACAGCATGGAGAAGTACTGGTCGGACGGGTACCGGCAGGACTGCTCGGGCTTTGTCTCGATGGCCTGGAACCTCGGCGGCAATGAATGGACGGGCAGCCTGGAGAAGTACGGCGTACGTATTTCCCGGGACCAGCTTCAGCCCGGCGACATTCTTCTCTTCCACAATCCGGCGAACCCCACGAACGGTTCGCACGTGACGATTTTCGGCGGCTGGACCGACTACACGCACACGCATTACATCGCGTACGAACTGGCCCGCCCGCATGCCCGCAGACAGGCCACCCCCTATGCCTATTGGTCCAACGGGGACCGCTATCTGGCCTACCGCTACAAGGGCGTGACGGGCGGCACCCCGGGCGGCTCGGGCTCGGGGTCGGCCTCGTCGCGGTACCCGGGCGCGGGGTCCTTCGGTCCCGGGGCGAACAACAAGTACGTCACCCGGCTCGGCAAGGCCCTGGTGGCCCGGGGCGGCAAGCCCTTCTACCGGTCGGGCCCGGGCCCGCGCTGGGGCGACGCGGACCGCAGGGCCACGCAGGCCTTCCAGCAGGCGCAGGGCTGGCGCGGCAAGGACGCGGACGGACTGCCGGGCCCGACGACGTGGTCGTACCTGATGAAGGGGAAGGGCCGGGACATCCCGGGGTCGGGGTCGGGGGCGGG
>NZ_LIRJ01000378.1:0-5416 GCF_001419745.1 Streptomyces silaceus
CGGCGGCCAGGGACGCGGCGACGGAGCGCAGCAGCTCCGTGCGCCCGCTGCCCGGAGGGCCCTCGGCAAGCAGATGCGGACCGTCGGCGACGAGGTCCGCGACGACCGGCCCGCGCGGCCCCGCGCCGAGCACGGCCAGGGCGCGCCCGCCGAGCGCGTCGGGATCGTCGGCCGCGGCGGCCCACCGCGCCATCAGCGAGGCGGGCGTGGCCCTGGCGAGCCCCAACTCGTCGAGGAGACGGGCGGCCTGGGGCAGCGGCGCGGACACGCGCGCGTGGCCCTCGCCGGCCGTCCCGTCCGTCCGCAGTGGCGCGAGGGCGCGCGCGAACCGCTCGGCCCAGGCCATCGACACCGCGTCCACGGTGGCGACGGTGCCGTGCCCGGCGGGGCGCCCGCCCGCCGTCCGCATCAGCCGCAGCGCGGTCGCCACGTCCCCGCTGAGCAGCGCCACGGCGCCGCACGCGCGGAAGGCGGGCGACGCCGCGCAGGCCGCCTCGTACGTGTCGAGGACCGGCGAGGCGGGCGAGGCGGCCGCGGTCTCGGCGAGGCAGACGACGTGGATCCCGGCGCGCGCGCCCTCGCCGGCGAGCCGGACGGTGGCCTCGCGCAGCCCGGCCGACCCGGGGTCGCCGTCGACGACCACGACGGTGTGGGAACCGGCCGCGCCGCCCCGCAGACCGTCGGCGATGTGGTCGTCGAGGCGCCGGATCAGCTCGTCCGTGCGCGCCGCCGCCTGGTCGCGGTCGTAGGCGAGGAGGAGACGGCAGTCCTGGCCGTGCGTGGGCCGCAGATGGGGGAGCCAGCCCAGCCAGCCCCACTCGGCGGTCCGCTCGGCCGTCGGGCGGGCCCGGTCCGTGCTGATCAGCACGATCTCCAGGCCGTCGGGGGAGTGCAGCGCGGCGAGCTGGGCGACGACGGCCCTGGCGAGGCCGGTCAGCCGCTCCCGGGGCCCGGCGAGGCCGAGCGCGCCCGCCTCCCGCAGGCCGACCGTGACGGGCACGGCGGGCAGCAGCCCCTCGGGGCCGTCGGCGGCGGGCATGACCCGGTCGACCGTGCCGAGCCGGACCGCGAGGGACTCCGGGTGGCCGGGGCCGCGCTCCCACAGGCGGGGGCCTGGGCCGAGCGCCGTGAGCAGCAGGGCGGCCGGATCGGGCCAGGACTCGGGGGTCCGCGCGGCCTCGGCGACGGCGAGGTCCTCGGGGGAGGGCGCCGGCGGCCGGGCGTCGCCGGGGTCCCCGGAGGCGTACGCCTCGTCCGGGTCCTCGTGCTCGCCGTACACGTCGTCCTGGCTGTCCCTGCCGCCGGTCAGCCGCCGCGCCCACGCGGAGAGGCCGCCGCGCTTGCGCAGGCCGCGCGGCACGGTCGTCCCGCGCGCGGGCGTGCCGGTGCGGGTCCGCTCGGCGTCCGGGGCGCCGCCCTGGTGCGGGACGACGGCCGCGTCGGTGCCGGAGGGCGCGCCGGGTGCGTACGCGCCGTGCGCACCCGGCGCGCCCGGGTCGCCGGGTGCCCTTCGTGCTTCGTACGCATCCGGAGCACCGGACACCCCCTCCGGGGCCGGGCCGGCCGGGGTGCCCCAGGCCGCCGGGCCGTAGGCGTGGTGGGTGGCTCCGGAGGGCGCCCGCACCGCTTCCGCGGGCGCCGCGGCGGCCCGCACGCGCACGTGGCCCTCGCCGTCCGGCGCCGTCGCGAGCGCGCCGCCCGCGCCGGTGGCCGGGCCGTGTCCGCCGTCCGTCAGGCGCAGCGCGGACTCGCCGATGCGCAGCAGGGAGCCGGGGGAGAGCCGCACCGGGCGGTCGGTGACCTCGCGGCCGTCCACCGAGGTGCCGTTCGTCGAGCCGAGGTCGGTGACCGTGACGCCGCCGTCCGGGGCGAGCGTGACCGCGCAGTGCAGCCGGGAGACGTCCGGGTCGTCCAGCGGGACGTCCGTGTCGGCGGAGCGGCCGACGCGGATCTCGCCGCCGTGCAGCAGATGGACGCCGCCCGCGTCCGGGCCCGCCACCACGTGCAGCTGGGCGGCGGCGCCCGCGGGCTCGGGCCCCGGCTCGGAGGGCGCGCCCAGCGAGAGCACCGCGCCGTCGATCAAGGGGGGCTCGCCGAGGGTGCAGCGCTGGGCGTCCAGGCGCTCCGGGCCCGCGTACAGCACGAGGGGGCCCTCGGTGCCCGCCACGGCGGTGGCGAGGCCCGAGGCGACCGCGGCGAGCGCGGTTCCCGCGGGGGCGGTGACCAGGACGTCGCAGGCGCGGTGCGCGCCGGTCGTCGGCGTGGGGCGGCCTTGCTGCTCGGTCTGGCCGCTGCGCGGCGCGAGGACGGTCAGCCGGATCTGCATCGCCGTCGGCGGTCCCTTCTGCGCTGGGCGCCCGGCAACGGGGACACGCGCTGTGATTCCCCCCACCGCACACGGGCACGTCGGCCAGTACTGAGGGCATCCTCGCACCTGCCACCGACAACACGCCCGGCGGCCACCTGTAAGTGATCTTGATTGGTCGCCTCTGCTCGGAAAAGTGCCTGCTCGGACCGTTGCGGACCCCGTCGGGACCCGATGGCCCACACCCGGGTGAAGGTCAATTCGGGGCGTTCCGGCAACCAACGGCCGCGACCGAGCGTCTTTCCTGCGAACAGCGATCCGGAACGTCCCGCTCGGGCGGATTCCGACCGGCCGGTGCCTCGTTCGGCGGCACTACAGTGGGTCGGAACACCTTCGCGCCGCCCTCGGGCGGCGCGGGGTCGCGAAGCCTCCGGCCGGAAGCCGGCGGGCCACAACACTCGGACCACCAGCAGGGAGCGCATGACGTGCGGCCGGTAGGCAGCAAGTACCTGCTCGAGGAGCCGCTCGGGCGCGGCGCCACGGGCACCGTCTGGCGAGCCCGCCAGCGGGAGACCGCGGGTGCCGAGGCGGCCGTCGCCGGCCAGCCCGGCGAGACCGTCGCGATCAAGGTCCTCAAGGAAGAGCTCGCCAACGACGCGGACGTCGTGATGCGCTTCCTCAGGGAGCGGTCCGTCCTGCTCAGGCTCACGCACGAGAACATCGTCAGAACCCGTGACCTGGTCGTCGAGGGCGATCTCCTCGCCCTGGTCATGGACCTCGTCGACGGGCCCGACCTGCACCGCTACCTCCGCGAGAACGGTCCGTTCACGCCGGTCGCGGCGGCCCTGCTGACCGCCCAGATCGCCGACGCGCTGGCCGCGAGCCACGCGGACGGCGTCGTGCACCGCGACCTGAAGCCGGCGAACGTCCTGCTGAAGCAGGACGACGCGGGCATGCACCCGATGCTCACCGACTTCGGCATCGCGCGCCTCGCGGACTCCCCGGGGCTGACCCGTACCCACGAGTTCGTCGGCACGCCCGCGTACGTCGCGCCGGAGTCCGCCGAGGGCCGCCCGCAGACCAGCGCCGTGGACATCTACGGCGCCGGCATCCTGCTCTACGAGCTCGTCACCGGCCGGCCCCCCTTCGGCGGCGGCTCCGCCCTGGAGGTGCTGCACCAGCACCTGAGCGCCGAGCCGCGCCGCCCCTCGACCGTCCCCGACCCGCTGTGGACGGTCATCGAGCGCTGCCTCGACAAGAACCCCGACCGCCGCCCCAGCGCCGAGAACCTCGCCCGCGGCCTGCGCGCCGTCGCCGAGGGCATCGGCGTGCACTCCTCCCCGGCGCAGATCGCCGCCGCGGAGGGCGTGGGCGCCCTGCTCATGCCGGACCCGGCGCCCGCCCAGGTGCCCGAGACCCCGGGCGCGGCCGACCCCACGCAGGTCCTGCCGAGCAACGCGGGCTCCTACGACCCGAACGCCGCGACGAGCGTCATGCAGAGCACCGGCGGCGCCGGTGACGCCGACCCGACGTCCGTGCTGCCGAACAACCGGGGCGCGGCCGACCCGACGGCGGTCATGCCGCCGGTCCCGCCGAACGGGCCGGGGTCGGACCCGAACGAGCCGCACCCCTGGCAGAACCAGATGGCCGCGGCCCGCGACCGCAACGAACAGACCCAGTACCAGGCGTACTTGGACCCGAACGACGACCCGCTGCGCCGTCGTCCCCAGCGTCAGGTGGCCCGGCCCCAGCAGCAGCCGCGGCAGCAGCAGTACGCGCCGCAGCAGCCGCGCGGGCAGCGCCGCCAGCAGCAACAGCAGCAGTACGCGCCGCAGCAGCACCAGCCCCAGCACCAGCCGCAGCAGTACGCCGCGCCTCCGCAGGCGCCGCCGCCCCAGCAGCCCGCGCCGCGCCCCGCGCGCGAGCCGCGCCAGCCGCGTCAGCGCAGCGCCAACCCGATGAAGATCCCGGGTCTCGGCTGCCTGAAGGGCTGTCTGTTCACGATCGTCATCCTCTTCGTGGCGAGCTGGCTGGTCTGGGAGTTCAGCCCGCTCCAGGACTGGATCGGGACGACGAAGGGCTACTGGGAGCAGCTGAAGGACTGGTACGACACGGTCAGCGGCTGGATGGGCAAGGTCGGCGGCAACTAACGCCGGTCGGGCCGGTCGGCCCGAATCCCCGGACGACTCTGGGGATTTGTCGACATCTGCAGAGTGATTTCTGCTCCCGGAGTGAAGGTTGGCGACAAGGCCGCGTAGTTTTGTCGCCAACACGCATCCGTAGGAGCAGTCTTGACGCGCAAGATCGGCAGCCGGTACACCGCCCACCAGATCCTGGGCCGTGGCAGCGCCGGCACGGTGTGGCTCGGCGAGGGGCCCGAGGGCCCGGTCGCCATCAAGCTGCTGCGCGAGGACCTGGCCTCCGACCAGGAACTCGTCGGCCGCTTCGTCCAGGAGCGCACGGCGCTGCTCAGCCTCGACCACGCGCGCGTGGTGGGCGTCCACGACCTCGTGGTCGACGGGAACGACCTGGCCCTGGTCATGGACCTCGTCCGCGGCACGGACCTGCGGACCCGCCTGGACCGCGAGCGGCGCCTGGCCCCCGAGGCCGCGGTCGCCATCGTCGCGGACGTGGCCGACGGGCTCGCCGCCGCGCACGCCGCGGGCATCGTGCACCGTGACGTCAAGCCCGAGAACGTCCTCCTGGACATGCAGGGCCCCCTCGGCCCCGGCGGCGCGCACCCCGCGCTCCTCACGGACTTCGGCGTCGCCAAGCTGATCGACTCCCCCCGCCGGACCCGCGCGACGAAGATCATCGGGACCCCGGACTACCTGGCCCCCGAGATCATCGAGGGCCTCCCGCCGCGCGCGGCCGTCGACATCTACGCCCTCGCGACGGTCCTGTACGAGCTGCTCGCGGGCTTCACCCCCTTCGGGGGCGGCCACCCCGGCGCGGTCCTGCGCCGGCACGTCACGGAGACGGTGGTGCCCCTCCCCGGCATCCCCGAGGAGCTCTGGCAGCTCCTCGTCCAGTGCCTGGCCAAGGCCCCCGCGTCCCGGCTGCGCGCCTCCGAGCTGGGGGCGCGGCTGCGGGAGCTGCTGCCGCTGGTCG
>NZ_LIRJ01000378.1:5426-5918 GCF_001419745.1 Streptomyces silaceus
CGCCGCCGAGGAGGCGTACGAGGAGTCCGCGCCCGAGCCGGCGGGCGAGGCGGCGCCCCGGCGGGGCGCGGTGCCCCTGGTGCCGGGGTCGGCGTCCACCGACTCCAACCGCGACACCCACACGTCGATGCGGGTGCCCGGGCCCGACGAGCTGGCCGGCGGCGCCCGCGGGACGGCCCGCGCCCCGCGCGCCTCGGGGGCGGCCCGCCCCGGCTCCGCCAAGCACCGCACGTCGGCCCGGCGCCGCCGGATCACGCTGGGCGTGGCGGGGGCGGTCCTCGCCGCGGCGGCGGGCATCGGCACGTGGGCCGCCACGAGCGGCGACGACCCGGAACCCCCACCGTCGGACACCACCAACTCGGCCCCGCCGCCGTAACGCCCCCGGGGCGGCCCCGCACCGCCGGGCGGGCGCACCGGCAGGGGCCTTCCCTCCTCGTCTCCGCAGGAGGGGTGCCGCCCTGCTCCACCGCTGCGCGGCGGATGCCCCCACCC
>NZ_LIRJ01000379.1 GCF_001419745.1 Streptomyces silaceus
CGCGCCCGCCTCCGTCGCCCACGGCGCGGGCGCACCGCCCGGCAGCGTCGCGGGCGGCGTACGCCCCCACTGCACGGCGAGCGACGACGCCGTGAACTCGCCCGATTCATCCGGAAGATCACCGTCGGCCACCGGGATCGACCACTGCCCGGTCACATCGGACGGCGGCGCCGCGGCCGCGTGCCCGTGACCGTGCTCGTGGCCCTGCGCGTGCTCGTGCCCCTGGCCGTACTCCTGGCCGAACTCCTGCCCGTACGCCTGTTCCGCGGCCTCGGCCTCGGCGAAGCTCCACTGGCCGGTCGCCCGGGGGTCGTACTCCTGGCTCTCCACCGGCCGGTGCGCGGCCGGGTGCGCCGGCGCGGCGCCCGGGTCGGGCCAGCGCACCGCGCGTCCGCCGTCGGCCGCGCCCGTCACCTCGGGCGGCATGACCCACGCGCCCGTGGCGGCCGGGTCGGTGGCGTCGGCGGTGGTCGGGGTGACCGTTATCTGCGGCGGCACGTAGCCGTGGCCGGGCGCGGCGAGCGGGGTGTCCAGCATGCCTTCGGGGAGCTGCACGAACGCCGTGGCGTCGGAGTCGTACTCGCCCTGCGGATGCGGCTGCCAGCCGCCGCCGTTGTTGGTGTTCTGGTCGTCGCTCACGACAGCGCCCTCCCCAGTGCTCGTCGGGCCAGCGCGGCGACGGTGCGCCGCAGGTGCAGTACGGCGGGCGGCAGCGGCTGTTCGGTGCCGTCGGCCGCCGGGGGCTGCTCGGGGATGCACGCGGCGGCGACGTACTCGCCGAAGGCGTGCACCGCCTCCGGCACCAGGCTGCCCCGCTCGCCGTCCCAGTCGATCAGTGAGGCCACCCACTCCTCGGCCTCCAGGGGCCGCAGCGGCATCGGCGCGATGGCGCCGACCGCGCAGCGCACCCCGCGGCGCGCGGGGTCGAGGACCAGCGCGACGGAGGCGACGGCACGGCCGGGGCCGGTGCGCCCGGTCGCCTTGAGGAAGACCTGGGGGGCGTGCAGGAGCGGCACGCGCACGAAGCCGATGAGCTCGCCGGGGCGGAGCATCTCCATGCCCGCGAGCAGGTGCGAGACGGGGACCTCGCGGCGGGCGCCGCCGGGTCCCGCGACGATCAGGACGGCTTCGAGGGCGGCGAGCACGGGCAGCGCGTCACCGGTGGGCGCGGCCGAGGCGATGTTGCCGCCGAGGGTGCCCGCGTTGCGGATCTGGGGCGGTCCGGCGGCGCGCGCGGCGGCGGCCAGCGCGGGGATCAGCGCGGCGAAGTCGGGGCGGCCCATGCGGGCGTGGGTGAGACCGGCGCCGAGCAGCGCGTGGCCGTCCTGGTACTGCCAGCCGCGGATCTCGCTGATGCGGCCGAGGCCGACGAGGGCGGCGGGGCGCAGCTGTCCCGAGTTGACGGAGGCCATCAGGTCCGTGCCGCCGGCGACGGGCACGGCGGCGGGCATGGCGGCGAGTGCCGCCACTGCCTCGTCGAGCGTGGCGGGCAGCGTCACCGACTGCGGTGTCCGTGCCGCCTGCGGTGCGTGCGTGCTCAAAACCGGCTGCCCCTTCCCGATGCCCGGCCGCGTACCTCGCGTACGACGCGTACGTGAGGTGCTCGCCGTTCGCGACGTGTCACCGTTACGCCTGTTCCGCCGTACGGTACGTGCTCACAACCCGGACGTGGCAACTCTGGCACATCTTCCCCCGGCCCCGACGCGGGGGTCCGCTAGGAGGCATTCGTCCGCAGACCAGGCGGATGTGCTGTTTTCACACGCCCTCACCGGTCAGCGGGAATTGCCCCTCTACGGTGACACTCGGGCGGCTTCTTCCGGCCGGCTCCTCGCGCGCTCCTCGGGTCCGCCCCCGGCGGCCCGTGCCCACGGCACGGACCGCCGGGGAGTACGGCTCCGGCCGGTCGCCTCACACGTTCGGGGGCAGCCCCTCGATCGGGCGTCCGAGCACGCCCGGCCGCTGGTGGCGCGGCAACGGGCCGCTCGGCGGGCGGTAGTCGACGCCGAGGGCGTCAAGTCGCGCGTAGTGTCCGGTCATTCGCCCCTCGAAGTCGGCGAAGTCCCGCTCGGCCGGGGCGGGCAGCGTGCGCCAGGCGACCTCGCTGAAGGCGGCGAGACGCGGGAACACCTGGTAGTCGACGCGCCCCTGGTGCTCCATCACCTCGGTCCAGACGTTGGCCTGGGTGCCCAGGACGTGCGCGGCCTCCTCCTCGGTGAGCTCGGCGGGGACGGGCTCGAAGCGGTAGACGTCCTCCAGGGTGCGGACGTACGCGATGGGCATCGGCTCGTCGGGGCCGCCGTCCTCGCGGAAGTTCAGGTACACCTGCTGCTCGGGGCACATGACGACGTCGTGTCCTGCCTTGGCCGCGTCGATGCCGCCCTGGTAGCCGCGCCAGGAGGAGACGGTGGCGCCTTCGGCGAGGCCGCCCTCCAGGATCTCGTCCCAGCCGATGAGCCGCCGCCCGCGCGCGGTCAGCCACGTGTCGAAGTGCTTGATGAACCAGCTCTGCAGCCCGTCCTCGTCGCCGACCCCGAGCTCCTTGATGCGGGCCTGCGCGGTGGCCGAGGCCTTCCACTGGTCCTTGGGGCACTCGTCGCCGCCGACGTGGATGAAGGTCGACGGGAAGAGGTCGAGGATCTCCTCGAAGACCCCTTCGTAGAAGCGGAGGACGTCCTCGGTGGGGGCGAGCACGTTCGGGCTGACCCCCCAGCTGTCCCAGACCTCCATCGCCTCGGTGTCGACGACGTCGCTGTTGCCGAGGTACGGGTAGGCGGTGATGGCGGCCTGCGAGTGCCCGGGGATGTCGATCTCCGGGACGACGGAGATGTGCAGGGAGTCCGCGTACGCGACGATCTCCCGGATGTCGTCCTGCGTGTAGTGGCCGCCGTGCGGGTGCTCCTGCCAGAGCGGCGACGCGCGGTGGCCCCACTTGGTGCGGGCCCGCCAGGAACCGACCTCGGTGAGCCTGGGGTGGCGCTTGATCTCCACGCGCCAGCCCTGGTCGTCGGTGATGTGGAAGTGGAAGACGTTGAGCTTGTGCGCGGCGAGCAGGTCGAGGTAGCGCAGGACCCCGTCCTTCGGCATGAAGTGCCGTGACACGTCGAGCATCATGCCGCGCCAGCCGAAGCGGGGCGCGTCCTCGATGACGCCCGCGGGCACGGAGTGCTCGGCTCCGGGCCGCACCGGGGCACGGCGGAAGGCGTCGGGGCCGAAGAGCTGACGCAGCGTCTGGGCGCCCCAGAAGACACCGGCGCCCGCGCCGCCGCGGATCTCGACGCGGTCGCCGTCGACGGTGATCCGGTACGCCTCCGGCTCCAGGGAGCCGTCGACGTACAGGGAGATGGAGTCGCCCGCGCCCTCGGCGCCGGGGCCAAGCGGCAGGCCGAGCGAGGCGCCGAGCACGGCGCGCAGCCAGCGTTCGGTGGACTCGGTGCCGGGGCCCGCCCACAGGGTGGTCGACGGGCCGGTGACGAAGGAGGAACCAGGCAGGGCCTCGGCGCGTGCGGGCGCCGGGATGAGGTGCTCAAAGGTCATGAAAACAGAGGCTGTCACGCGATTGCGCGACGCAAAAGGGGCGTTGCGGCAGGCGCAACGCCCCTCGGGCGAAGAGGTCTCACAAGAGGCCGAAAGGGACTACTTCTTTCCGCCCTTGCCGCCGTCCTTGTCCTTGTCGCCGCCGGCGCCCATGGACTCGTAGATCTCCTTGCACATGGGACAGACGGGGTACTTCTTCGGGTCGCGGCCGGGGACCCACACCTTGCCGCAGAGCGCGACGACGGGCGTACCGTCGAGCGCGCTCGCCATGATCTTGTCCTTCTGGACGTAGTGCGCATAGCGCTCGTGGTCGCCGTCACCGTGCGACACCTGCGGCGTCGGCTCTACGAGGGTCCCCGTACCTGCCCCGCGCTCGGGCTCGGGCTCAAGAGTGCTCATAACGGCCAAGGGTACTCACGCCCGGCGCGTCCCGGCAGCGGCCGTCTCGGGGAGTACGCCGCCGGAGCCCCGTCGTCCCGCCGTCACCAGGTGGAGCACGAGCCCCGCGGCCGCCACGGCCGCCGCCGCCCACGGCAGGTGGCGCGGCGCGAGCCCCGCCGCGAGGGCGAGCCCCGCCACGCCCGAACCGACCGCACTGCCCAGGTAGAGCGCGGAGTTGTTGAGCGCGAGGGCGACCGTGCCGCGCTCGGCGCGCAGGGCGAGGAGGCGGTGCTGCTGGGGCACCTGGAACGCCCAGCCCGCGGCGCCCCAGAGGACCAGCGCGAGGAAGGCGGCGGCACCGAGCGGCGGCAGGGCGCTCTCGGCGACGATCACGGCCACGAGCAGCCCGGTGACGAGGGTGACCACCTTGCCCGTACGGTCCACGAGCGGGCCCGCGAGGACGCTGCCGAGCACCCCGCCGACGCCCCAGGCCCAGAGGTAGGGCGCGACCCCGCCCTCCCCCACGCCGCCCGCGGATTCGAGGACGGGCGCGAGGTAGGTGTAGAGCCCGAGGCTCGCGACGGCCGCGAGGAAGGAGACCCCGACGACGGGCACGACGCCCCGGTCGGTGAGCGCGCCGAGCCGGGCCCGCACCGGCACCGGCGGATCGGCGGGCACCGCGGGCAGCCACACCGCGAGCCCCACGAGCGCGAGGGCCCCGAGCGCGGTCACGCCCCACATCGTGGCGCGCCACCCCGCGGCCTCGGCGAGCAGTACGCCCAGCGGCACCCCGAGCACCGTCCCCGAGCTCATCCCGCCCATCACCAGCGCGAGCGCCCGGCCGCGACGCTCCTCCGGCACCAGGGCGGCGGCCGCCGCGGTGGACAGCGCGGAGTAGACCCCGGCCCCGACGCCCGCGACGGCGCGGGAGAGCAGCAGCACCGCGAGCCCCGGCGCGAGGGCGGTCAGCGCGTTGCCGAGCGTGAAGACGCCGAGCGCGGCGACGATGAGCGTGCGGGGGCGCACGCCCGACACCATGCCCGCGACGAGCGGCGCGCTGACCGCGTACGCGAGGGTGAAGACGGTGACCATCTGCCCCGCGAGCGAGACGGTGGTCCCCAGATCCTTGGCGACGACCGGCAGCAGTCCGGCCATCACATAGGCGTCGAGCCCCAGCGTGAAGGCCCCCAGCATCAACAGCCACACCTTGCGCACCGCGTCCACTCCCTCTTCTCTCGCACCGCCGAGCCCGGCGGGAGAGAAACGTAGGCAGCCTCCGTATTCCCGGGGAAATGCCCGCGGCGTGCATTTATGCTGGGGCGGCATGGATCAGATACGGGACGGGGACCCGGCCACCCCGGACGGCGTCGAGCTGCGGCACCTGCGGGGATTCCTCGCCGTCGCCGACGAGCTGAGCTTCACGCACGCCGCCGACCGGCTCCGCGTCGGCCAGCCCGCGCTGACCCGCACCGTGCGCGCCCTGGAGGAGAGCCTCGGCACCCGGCTCCTGGAGCGGACCACCCGCCGCGTCGCACTGACCGACGCCGGGCGCCGCCTGCGCGACGACCTCGCCCCGCTCCTCACCCGCCTCGACGCCACCCTGGCCACCGCGGCGGGCGCCGAACCGCCCCTGCTCCGGCTCGGCTTCACCTCGGTCCTGCCCGAGGCCTGCGTGGCCCTCATCACCGCCTTCAAGGCGGCGACCGGCGCCGGCGTCCGCCTGGTCCGGCGCGACGCCCCGCTGGCGGGCCTGGCCACGGGCGCGTGCGACGTCGCGGTCGTCCGGGGCGACCTGCCGCCCGGCGCCGCGGTGCGCGCCCGGCCGCTGCTGCGCGAGCCCCGCATCGCGGTCGTCGCCCGCGGCGCCGCGGAGCTGGCGGGCCGCCGCGTCGTCGACTGGGCGGAGCTGGCGGACCTGCCCCTGGTGGTGAACACCGTCACCGGCACGACCCGCCCCGAGCTGTGGCCGGCGGCGCGCCGCCCCCGCCTCGCCTGCACCGCCGACAACTTCGACGAGTGGCTGGAGGCCGTCGCGGCGGGCCACGGCGTGGGGGTGGCCCCCGAACCGGTGGCCCGCAGGCACGCCCACCCGTCCCTGCGCCACGTACGCCTGAAGAACGCCCCGCCCGTCGCCGTGCGCCTGGCCGTTCCGGCCCGGGACGCGCACCCGCTGGCCGAGCGGTACCTCGCCCTCGCCGAGCGGTGCGGTCAGTTCATCGACGGGTCGTCCGGGTAGGTCGCCACCATCGCGAGCTCGCTGCGCTGGCGCCTGAGCACCGCGCGCCACAGCCGCTCGGGATCCG
Source organism: Streptomyces silaceus (assembly GCF_001419745.1). Classification (GTDB taxonomy): domain Bacteria; phylum Actinomycetota; class Actinomycetes; order Streptomycetales; family Streptomycetaceae; genus Streptomyces; species Streptomyces silaceus. Next base: position 6,219 of record NZ_LIRJ01000379.1, read on the forward strand.
GCGACGAGACGTCACCCGGCTCGGACTCGACGACGTACCAGGCGCCTTCGGCCAGTTCCGTCTCCAGCTGGCCCGGGCCCCAGCCCGAGTACCCGGCGAAGATCCGCAGCGCGCCGAGGGCCGAGGCCAGCCGCTCCGGCGGGGCCTCCAGGTCGACGAGGCCGATCGCGCCGTGCACCCGGCGGAATCCGGTCGGATCGCCCCTGCCGGAGCGGAGCCGGGGCCCCGGGCCGGGATCGCCCGCGCCGGTGCGGCGCCGGGCGGAGGGCGGGGCCTCCTCGCCGGGGATCACCGCGACCCCGAGCGCCGAGTCCAGCGAGACGGGACCGCCCTGGAAGACGACGCCCGGCGCACCGGCCAGCTCTCCCCAGCCCTCCAGGATGTCGCCGACGTCCACCGGGGTCGGGCGGTTCAGGACCACGCCGAGCGAGCCCTCCTCGTCGTGGTCGAGGAGCAGCACGACCGCGCGGTCGAAGTTCGGGTCCGCCAGGGCCGGTGTGGCCACGAGCAGCCGCCCTGTGAGCGAGGACACCTCGGTCATGGACCACATGATCCCGCATCTTTGCCCTGAGCGGGGAGGTAATGGCCGTATGTGAGCCGATGCAGTTCAGGGCGGGTGAACGCGCCCCGTGCGCCCCGTCGGGCCAGTGACCCGGAGTGTCCGGTTCCGCACGGTTCGTGTTGTGGCGAACTCATGACGTGTTCCGGGCGCCCTTGGCCTTACGGAAGGGGGGTACGCGCCCATTACGCTTGCCCTTTGGTCCCCCCGTCCATCCAATCGGAACGCGAGATTCATGACCGTCACCGACGATGTCCTGCTTGTCCACGGCGGAACCCCGCTGGAGGGCGAGATCCGTGTCCGCGGCGCGAAGAACCTCGTGCCCAAGGCCATGGTCGCCGCGCTGCTCGGCAGCGCGCCGAGCCGACTGCGCAATGTCCCCGACATCCGGGACGTCCGAGTCGTACGCGGCCTGCTGCAGCTGCACGGCGTGACGGTCCGCCCCGGTGAGGAGCCGGGCGAGCTGATCATGGACCCGTCGCACGTCGAGAGCGCGAACGTCGCCGACATCGACGCCCACGCCGGCTCCTCGCGCATCCCGATCCTCTTCTGCGGCCCGCTCCTGCACCGCCTCGGGCACGCCTTCATCCCCGGCCTCGGCGGCTGCGACATCGGCGGCCGGCCGATCGACTTCCACTTCGAGGTGCTCCGCCAGTTCGGCGCGACCATCGAGAAGCGCGCCGACGGCCAGTACCTGGAGGCCCCGCAGCGCCTGCGCGGCACCAAGATCCGGCTGCCGTACCCGTCCGTGGGCGCCACCGAGCAGGTCCTGCTCACCGCCGTGCTCGCCGAGGGTGTGACCGAGCTCTCGAACGCCGCGGTCGAGCCGGAGATCGAGGACCTGATCTGCGTCCTGCAGAAAATGGGCGCGATCATCGCCATGGACACCGACCGGACCATACGGATCACCGGTGTCGACAGCCTCGGCGGCTACAACCACCACGCCCTGTCGGACCGCCTGGAGGCCGCCTCCTGGGCTTCCGCGGCCCTGGCGACCGAGGGCAACATCTACGTCCGCGGCGCCCAGCAGCGCTCGATGATGACGTTCCTGAACACCTACCGGAAGGTGGGCGGTGCCTTCGAGATCGACGACGAGGGCATCCGCTTCTGGCACCCGGGCGGCTCGCTGAACGCCATCGCCCTGGAGACGGACGTGCACCCCGGCTTCCAGACCGACTGGCAGCAGCCGCTGGTCGTGGCCCTCACGCAGGCCGCGGGCCTCTCCATCGTCCACGAGACGGTCTACGAGTCCCGCCTCGGCTTCACCTCCGCGCTCAACCAGATGGGCGCACACATCCAGCTCTATCGCGAGTGCCTGGGCGGCTCCGACTGCCGCTTCGGCCAGCGCAACTTCCTGCACTCGGCGGTCGTCAGCGGCCCCACCAAGCTGCAGGGCGCCGACCTGGTCATCCCCGACCTGCGCGGCGGCTTCTCGTACCTGATCGCGGCGCTGGCGGCCCAGGGCACGTCCCGCGTCCACGGCATCGACCTGATCAACCGCGGCTACGAGAACTTCATGGAGAAGCTCGTCGAGCTCGGCGCGAAGGTCGAGCTGCCCGGCAAGGCGGCGCTCGGCTAGCGGGTCGGGCCCGGCGCGAGCCGGGCCCACCGCACGCACATGAAGAGGGGCGGTCACCCGGTGGGTGACCGCCCCTCTTCGCTGCTTGAGGCCTTACTTGCCCTTCGCGGCTTCCTTCAGCTTGGAACCGGCCGAAACCTTGACGCTGTAGCCGGCCGGGATGTTGATCGGCTCGCCGGTCTGCGGGTTGCGGGCGGTGCGAGCGGCACGGTGGGTGCGCTCGAAGGTCAGGAAGCCGGGGATGGTGACCTTCTCGTCGCCCTTGGCAACGATCTCGCCGACGGTCTCGGCGAACGCGGCCAGCACGGCGTCGGCGTCCTTGCGGGTCACCTCGGCGCGGTCGGCCAGCGCGGCCACCAGCTCACTGCGGTTCATTTTTGTACTCCCGTGTTCTTTTGCCGTTGAGGCGTGCCACGCGGCAGAGCCGCATGATGGGCACAGCGAAGACGATGCTGCCAGGGTCCTTGGACAGTCCCCGGACCCGGGTCTGACGTCAGACCCTCGCGCCCGATTACGCATCCTGCCCCCACCTGCGGCGGGAAAGCGAATCCGGCGCCCGCTGGGGTCACACGAAAAGCTTCCGCCGCCCCTCGAAAGAAGGGGCCGGAGGGCTTACTGCCAAGCCACCCTAGAGGGGCCCGTCGGGCCCGGGTCGGGCGACGCGCCGGGGCGCCCTAGGCCGTGGGGCCCGTCACAGCGGCACCCGCGGCCTTCGCGGCCGTGCGCACCGCGCCGGCGACCGCGCCCGCGACCTTGTCGTTGAAGACGCTGGGGATGATGTAGTTCCGGTTCAGCTCGTCCTCGGCGACGACGTCCGCGAGGGCGCCCGCGGCGGCCAGCATCATCTCGGTGTTCACCGTGCGCGACTGGGCGTCCAGGAGGCCGCGGAAGACGCCGGGGAAGACCAGGACGTTGTTGATCTGGTTGGGGAAGTCCGAGCGGCCGGTGGCCACAACTGCCGCGGTCTGGCGGGCGATTGCCGGGTCGACCTCGGGGTCCGGGTTCGCGAGCGCGAACACGATGGCGCCCTCGGCCATGGCCGCGACGTCGTCGCCGTTCAGCACGTTCGGGGCCGACACGCCGATGAAGACGTCGGCACCGACGACAGCCTCCTTGAGCGTGCCGCTCAGGCCCTCGGGATTGGTGTTGTCGGCGATCCAGCGCAGCGGCGAGTCCGCGTCGGCGGAGACCAGGTCCTCGCGGTCGGCGTGCACGACGCCGTGGATGTCGGCCACGACGGCGTTCTTGACGCCCGCGGCGAGGAGCAGCTTCAGGATGGCCGTACCGGCCGCGCCGGCGCCGGACATGACCACGCGCACGTCGCCGATGCCCTTGCCCACCACGCGCAGGGCGTTGGTGAGGGCGGCCAGGACGACGATCGCGGTGCCGTGCTGGTCGTCGTGGAAGACGGGGATGTCGAGGGCCTCGCGCAGGCGGGCCTCGATCTCGAAGCAGCGCGGCGCGGAGATGTCCTCCAGGTTGATGCCCGCGAAGCCGGGGGCGATGGCCTTGACGATCTCGACGATGGCGTCGGTGTCCTGGGTGTCCAGGCAGATCGGCCAGGCGTCGATGTCGGCGAAGCGCTTGAAGAGGGCCGCCTTGCCCTCCATGACCGGCATGGCGGCCATCGGGCCGATGTTGCCGAGGCCGAGGACGGCCGAGCCGTCCGTTACGACCGCAACGGTGTTGCGCTTGATGGTGAGGCGGCGCGCGTCCTCGGGGTTCTCGGCGATCGCCATGCAGACGCGGGCGACGCCCGGCGTGTAGACCATCGACAGGTCGTCACGGTTGCGGATGGGGTGCTTCGACGCCATCTCGATCTTGCCGCCGAGGTGCATCAGGAACGTACGGTCCGAGACCTTGCCGAGGGTGACGCCCTCGATGCCGCGCAGCTCCTCGACGATCTCGTCGGCGTGCGCCGTGGAGGTCGCCGCGATCGTCACGTCGATCCGCAGCATCTCGTGGCCGGAGGCCGTGACGTCGAGGCCGGTGACCGAGCCCCCGGATGACTCGACGGCCGTGGTGAGCTGGGAGACCGCGGTTCCGCTCGCGGGCACCTCCAGCCGGACCGTCATCGAGTAGGAGACGCTGGGCGCCGTTGCCATGGCCGACTTCCTCTGCTTTCACCTTGTAGCTCTTGCCGTCCGATGGTCGCACCTACCGTCGAGTACCTGGTAGTCACCCCGGATTGCGAACGTTTTGTTCACCGGCCAGTGCGCTGCAGTTTCGGAAACTTGTTTCCACCATACGAGAAGTTGGCGCGTCTTGGAAGAGGTCCCCGGAACACGGAAAGAGGCCCACGTCACGTGGTGACGTGGGCCTCTCTCGTACGTTCATGACACCGACCCGCCATGCTCGCCTCGCGGCAAGTGGTCGCTCGTAGCGACGAAGGTTGGGCCCGGGGGCTTGGATCGAGCCGGTGCCACATCCAAGGTAACAAACGATCCCCGTAAGGCAATTCCCGTCCCAGCGGGTAAAAGTGTTCAGTCCCTGAGGAGGTCAGGGACCCCGTCCGCGTCCGGCTCGTCCCGCTCGCCCGACAGGACCGTGAGCTGCTGCGTCGCGCGCGTCAGCGCCACGTACAGGACCCGCAGGCCCGCCGGGGACTCGTCCGCGATCTCCGCCGGGGAGACGACCACCGTCGCGTCGTACTCCAGGCCCTTGGCCTCCAGGCTGCCGAGCGCCACCACGCGCTCGCCGAGGTCCGCGAGCCAGCGGGCCGCCTGCTCGCGGCGGTTCATCGCGACGACGACGCCGACGGTGCCGTCGACCCGCTCCAGGAGCCGCGCCGCCTCCGCCCGCACCGACGCGCCGAGGTCCCCGTCCCGCACGACGCAGAAGCGGGGCTCCACGCCGGTGGAGCGGACCGCCGACGGGGACGTCGAGCCCGGCATCGCGAGGGCCAGCACCTTGGCGGCGACCTCCGCGATCTCGGAGGGGTTGCGGTAGTTCACGGTGAGCGTGAAGCGGCGGCGCGGGCGCGTACCGAGGGCCTCGTCGCGCGCCTCGGCCGCCTCGTCGGGGTCGGACCAGGAGGACTGGGCCGGGTCGCCGACGACCGTCCAGGTGGCGTGCCGGCCGCGGCGGCCCACCATGCGCCACTGCATCGGCGTCAGGTCCTGGGCCTCGTCCACGATGACGTGGGCGTACTCGGTGCGCTCCGCCGCCAGGCGCTCGGCGCGCTCGCGCTGGGACTCCTCGCGCTGCGGCATCAGCTCTTCGAGGCCGGTCAGCAGGTCCAGCGGGTCCAGCTCGCGCTTCTTCTTGGGGCGGTGCGGGGTGCCGAGGATCGCCTGGAGCTCGTCCAGGAGCGCCACGTCGTGCACGGACAGGGCCTCGCGCCGCAGGGAGCGGGCGACCTTGCGGACCTCGCCGGGGTTGAGGATCCGCCGGGCCCAGCGGCCGAGCCGCTTCTCGTCGCCCATCGCCGTGAGCACCGCGCGCGGCGTGAGCTCCGGCCACCACGCGTCGAGGAAGCGGATGAAGTCGTCCTCGGAGGTGATGTCGTCGTCGAAGGAGGAGCGGAGCTCGGCGGCGAGCTCGGGGTCGCTGTGCCGGCCGGCCGCGCCGGACTGGGACCACAGGGCGTCCAGGAGGAGCTTGCGGGCGCGCGGGCGCAGCAGGTTGACGGGGGCGGTGCCGCCGAGGGCGGCGCGCCGGATGCGGTCGAGGTGGCCGGCCTCCAGCTCCAGACGGCGGCCGAAGGCGACGACGCGCAGGCGGGTGGGGGCGCCCTTCGGCTGCGCGGGCTCCGCGGGCTCCTCGCCGAAGGCCAGCTGGCCGTCCTGCGGGGCCGGGGACTCCGTGCGGGGCTCCGTGCCCTCCAGCGCGCCCCGCGCCGCCTTCCGCAGCACCTTCAGCATCCGCGACGAGCCCTTGACGCGGGCCACCGCCGGGCTGTCGTACTCCGTGGCCTCCACGCCGTCCACCAGGGAGCCGACCGCGCGGATCGCGACCTGGCCCTCCTCGCCGAGGGAGGGCAGGACGCCCTCGGTGTAGGCGACCAGGAGCGGGGTCGGGGAGACGATGAGGATCCCGCCCGCGTACCGGCGGCGGTCCTGGTAGAGCAAGTACGCGGCGCGGTGCAGCGCCACCGCCGTCTTGCCGGTGCCGGGGCCGCCCTCCACGTACGTCACCGAGGCGGCGGGCGCGCGGATCACCAGGTCCTGCTCGGCCTGGATGGACGCCACGATGTCCCGCATCGAGTGGCTGCGGGCCTGGCCGAGCGCGGCCATCAGGGCGCCGTCGCCGATCGCCGGGAGCTCCTCGCCGTCGAGGTACGCGGTGATCTCCGGGCGCATCAGGTCGTCCTCGACGCCGAGGACCTTGCGGCCCTTGGAGCGGATGACGCGCCGGCGCACGACCCGGCCGGGGTCGACCGGCGTGGCCCGGTAGAAGGGCGCGGCGGCCGGCGCGCGCCAGTCGATGACCAGCGGGGAGTAGTCCGCGTCCAGGACGCCGATGCGGCCGATGTGCAGGGTCTCCGCGATGTCCGCGCGCTTGCCGTCCGCGTCCTCACGGACCGCGCCCTCGGCCGGTTCGACCGCCGTGTACGCGCCGTCGGGGCCCTTCTTGCCGTCCTTGCCCAGGAGCAGGTCGATGCGGCCGAAGAGGAAGTCCTCGAACTCGTTGTTGAGGCGGTTGAGGTGGACGCCGGCGCGGAAGACCTGCGCGTCGCGCTCCGCGAGCGCGCCCGGCGTACCCACCTGGGAGCGCTTGGCCGCGTCGTTCATCAGGAACTCGGCCTCGTGGATCTTCTCCTCGAGGCGCCGGTAGACCTGGTCGAGATGTCGCTGTTCGACGCTGATCTCGCGGTCGCGTGTGCCTGACGGCATTACTGCGTTGACGTCGGCCACCGGGGCCCCTTTCACACCGTGCTGCTGCCCGTACCGAGCAGCCGTCCACCTTAGGCGAAAGGGGGCCCCGCTGTGCACTGGTCGCGTCCTACACGTCCACTTTGACCAGGCGCTCGCCGTCGAACGTGGTCACCTCGAAGTGATCGATCTCGTTCCGGGCCATCGCGGCGCCCCCGTGGACGTACAGCGGACTGCGTGCCCATTTGTTCGGGCTGTCCTTGATGCCGTACCCCCACCTGGGCACCGACCAGCTCGTGACGGTCTCCTTCTCGCCGTCCTTGCCGACGGCGACCAGGGAGCACTTGAGCGGGCCCTTGACGTTCTTCAGCTCCAGGACGGCGTGCGTGCCCCAGGCCTTCTTCTCCGTGCCGACCGTCGCGCTGACCTTGGTCGACGGGTCGGTGGCGCGCGACTTCTCCTCCATGTGGTGGAAGAAGGCGTCCTCGGCGGGGCTGGTCGAGTGCGGCTCGGCCACCGCGTCCTTGGAGCCGCCGTCGTCGGTCACCGCGAGGACCGTGAGCGGGCCCCCGATGATCAGTGCGGCCGCCGCCGCGACGAGATACAGACCGCGCCTGCGGCGGCGCTCCCGCTTGGCCGCCACCTCGTCCACGAGGCTCTCGGCGAGCCGCGGGCCCGGCCGCGCGGCGAGCTGTTCGCCGATCTCCGGCACGCCCCGCGGTCCCGGCAGGTCCGCGAGCGCGGCGAGCATCGGCTCCATGCCGGAGAACTCCTCCAGCTGCTGCGCGCAGAACTCGCACCCCGCCAGGTGCTCCTCGAACCGGGTGGCCTCCGCGTCGTCCAGGATGCCGAGGGCGTAGGCGCCGACGGTCTCGTGGACGGTGTCGTCCTGCCGCGCGCCATGGTGACCGTAGGACTCGGTCATGCCGTCACCCCCCGCTCCTCGAGCGCCAGCTTCATGGAGCGAAGCGCGTAGAAGACCCGCGAGCGGACCGTGCCGCTGGGGATGCCCAGCGTCTGCGCCGCCTCATTGACCGTACGCCCTTTGAAGTAGGTCTCGACAAGTACCTCCCGGTGCGCGGGAGTCAGGTCCTCCAGCGCGTCCGAGAGGGTCATCAGCCACAGTGCCTTATCGATCTCGTCCTCCGCGGGGATGACCTCCAGCGGCGACGGATCGACCTCCTGCGGCCGGGCCTGCCGGCTGCGGTGGCCGTCGATGACGATGCGCCGGGCGACCGTCACCAGCCAGGGGCGTACCGAACCGGTCGCCCGGTTGAGCTGACCGGCGTTCTTCCAGGCACGGATGAGCGTTTCCTGTACGACATCTTCGGCGCGCTGGCGGTCCCCCGCCACCAGCCGGAGCACATAGGCGAGAAGTGGTCCGGCGTGCTCGCGGTAGAGCGCACGCATCAACTCCTCGTCCGGGCCCGGCGGTCGGCGCAGGCGATGTCGGGGCGGCTGCGGGCGTTCATCGGCCACGGCGGAATCCTTGCGCACGCGTACCTCCGTTGTCCGCGCTTCGGACGGGTCTCATGCCGGAGGTACGTAGCCGGGACGAGACGCGTTCAACGGGCGGGTACGTGCGCGGCGCCGACGGCCCCGCACGGACCCCGCTCACGTCCGGGCGAGCGCCGCCCTGCGCCGATGTCTTGCCACGCGTTCGCGGTTGCCGCACACCTCGCTGGAGCACCAGCGGCGGCGCCGGCCCCGGGAGGTGTCCAGGTACACGATGGGGCAGTTGTCGCCCTCGCACTGGCGGAGCAGCGCGCGGGCGGCCGGGTCGGTGAGCAGGTCGACGGCGTCCCGGGCGACCGCGGCGACCAGCGCCGCGCAGCCGGGGTCGCCGCGCAGGGCGCGCACCAGCGTGCCGTCGTCGGCGCGCACCGCGCACGGCGCCGGGGGCGCCGTCGCGGCCAGCGCGTTCACCCGGTCCAGCGCGGCGACGGCGTCGAGGGGGCGGCCGCCGAGCTCGCCGCGCACCAACTGGGAGACATGGCCGCGCAGTTCGCGGAAGGCGGCGAGCCACTGCGGGCCCACGCCGGGCAGGTGCGCGCCCGCCGGGACGAGACCGGCGCCGGCCAGCCAGGCGCGCAGCCGCTCCACCGAGTCGAGCCGTTCCACGGGGTGGTTCGTCGCCACGAGGTCCAGGCAGCTCCGCCCGGAGTCGAATCGCAGCTCGTACGGAGCCGGGTCCGTGCCCAACGCCATGCTCCTGTCACCGCCTTGGGGGTTACCGGTGAGTGAATGCCGTCGCGTACCCCTACAGTGCCCGTCCCCCGGCGGGTCCGGAACCCCTGCCACCGCGAGACGGTCGCGTATGGGGGCGCGACGGCCGGCCATGGCCGGGGAGCGGGCCGGACGGTTGACTCCTACCCATGACAGAGCAGCGGATGACGAACAGTCAGAATGCGGGCCCGGCGAGCGAGTCGGCGGGCGGCCCGGTCGGCAAGTCGGCGAGCAAGCCGGCCCCCGGGTCCCTCGGACGGAGCAGCGGGCCGGCGGGACGCGCGGCCGGTGTCGTCCTGGGGGCGGCCACGCTGGCCATGGGCCTGATATCCGGGGCCTTCTACGTCTTCGCGTGCGCCGTCATGCCGGGCCTCGCCCGCAGCGGGGACCGCGTCTACATCGAGGTCATGCAGAACATCAACGACGTGATCCAGAACCCGGTCTTCTTCGCGAGCTTCTTCGGGGCGCTGCTGTGCACGGCGGCCGCCGCCTGGCAGCTGCGCCGCACCACGCTGCGGTGGTGGGTGTTCGCGGCGCTGCTCGTGTACGCCGCGGCGTTCGTCCTCACCTCGGGGGCGAACGTCCCCCTGAACGACGACCTCGCGGCCGCGGGCGACCCGGCGAGGATCGCCGATCCGGCGGCCGTGCGCGAGCGGTTCGAGGACGCGTGGGTGGCCTGGAACGCGGTGCGGGCGGCGCTGTGCACGGTGGCGTTCGGGCTGCTGGCACGGGCGCTGGTGCTGTTCGGGCGGGGGCGCGACCACTGACTCGCCCCACGATCGGCCCGCCCCCAGCGGTCAGTCCGCGTACTTCCCCTCGGCCGCCGGGTCGAGGGCCAGCCGGTAGCCGCGCTTGACGACCGTCTGGATCAGCTTGGGCGCCCCCAGGGCCGTCCGCAGCCGGGCCATCGCCGTCTCCACCGCGTGCTCGTCGCGCCCCGCGCCCGGCAGCGCGCGCAGCAGCTCCGCGCGGGCCACGACCCAGCCGGGGCGGCGGGCCAGGGCGCGCAGCAGGGCCATCCCCGCGGGCGGCACGGCCCGCAGCTCGTCGTCGACGAGGACGGCGTGCCCCCGGATCTCCACCCGGCGCCCGGCGACGGGCAACGCCCGTGCGCGGGACGGGAGTTCCTGGCACAGCAGCTGTACGAGGGGGCCGAGCCGGAAGCGTTCGGGCTGCACCGTGTCCAGCCCGAGGGACTGCAGCGGCAGCGCGGTGACGGGCCCCACGCAGGCGGGCAGCACGTCGTGGCGCAGCGCGGCGAGCACCTCGGCGGTCATGCCCCGCTCCTCGGCCCGGGCCAGCAGCGAGGCGGCGGCGGGAGCGCTGGTGAACGTCACCGCGTCGACGCCGCGCCCGGCCATCGCGTCGAGCAGGCGGTCCACGGGCCCGAGGTCCTCCGGCGGCAGCCAGCGGTAGACGGGCACCCCGACGACCTCCGCGCCCCCGGCGCGCAGCGCCTCGACGAAGCCGGGCAGCGGCTCGCCGTGCAGCTGGAGCGCGATGCGGCGCCCGGCGACGCCCTCGCCGAGCAGCCGGTCGAGTACCTCCGCCATGGACTCGGAGGAGGGCGACCACTCCTCGGTGAGGCCGGCGGCGCGCACGGCGCCCTTGACCTTCGGTCCGCGGGCGAGCAGTTCGACGCCGCGCAGACAGCCGAGCAGGGCCTCGCCGTACCCCCAGCCGTCGGCGGCCTCGATCCAGCCGCGGAACCCGATGGCGGTGGTGGCGACCACGGCGTCCGGTGCGTGGTCGATCAACTCCTTGGTGGCGGCGAGGAGTTCGCTGTCGTCGGCGAGCGGAACGATGCGCAGGGCGGGCGCGTGCAGCACGGTGGCGCCGCGCCGCCGCAGCAGCGCGCCGAGCTCGTCGGCGCGGCGGGCCGCGGTCACGCCGACGGTGAAGCCGGCGAGGGGACCGTGCGCTGCTGCTGTCGTCGGGGCACTGCCGGTCTTCTCGTGCATAGGCCTGTCTCGTCCCGCTCTTGGCTCGTGGGCGGCGGACGACCGAGCCTGTCAACGGCGCGTGTCAGGCCCGGTTCACGACGATGTCCGCCAGGTTACGTCCATGATCCACGTGTCGGGTGGATCACACCTCGGCGTATCCGGGCCGCGGTTTCGCCTCGGTCTCCGCACCGATCCCGCGATCGGTCCCGCTGCCGCTGCCGGGGAGCGCACGGGCGGCGGCGCGCGGCCGGCGAAGGTATACGGCCCAGGTGACGCCCGAACACACCGCGTAGAACCCGAGGAAGGAGAGGAACGCCCCCGTCCCCGAGCCCACGGTCTGGAAGGACTGCCGCAGCGCGAGGTTGATGCCGAGCCCGCCGAGCGCGCCGACGGCCCCGATCAGCCCCATGGCGGCCCCGGACAGCCGCCGTCCATCGGCGGCGGCCTCCTCCCCCACGAGCCCCCGCCGCTCGGCCTTCGCCTGGAAGATGCCGGGGATCATCTTGTACGTCGAGCCGTTGCCGAGCCCGGTGAGCACGAACAGCGCGATGAACGCGCCGACGAACAGCGGCAGCGACTCCCGCACGGAGGCGACGACGACCACGGCGGTCGCGGCGCCCATCGCGGCGAAGTCGGCCAGCGTGATGCGGGCCCCGCCGAACCGGTCGGCGAGCCGCCCGCCCACGGGCCGGATCAGCGAGCCGAGCAGCGGCCCGATGAAGGTGACCTGTGCGGCCTCCAGCGGCGTACGCCCGAACTGCGTCTGCAGGACGAGCCCGAAGGCGAAGCTGTACCCGATGAACGACCCGAACGTCCCGACGTACAGAAGGGACATGATCCACGTGTGCGGATCGCGCAGGGCGGCGCGCACGGCGCCGGTGTCGTTGCGGACGGAGGAAATGCTGTCCATGTACAGAGCGGCGCAGACGGCGGAGACGACGATCAACGGGATGTAGATGCCCAGGACGAGCCGGGGCCCGCCCCCCGCGCCGATGGCGGCGAGCCCGACGAGCTGCACGACGGGCACGCCGATGTTGCCGCCGCCCGCGTTGAGCCCGAGGGCCCACCCCTTCTTCCGCAGCGGGAAGAAGGAGTTGATGTTGGTCATGCTGGACGCGAAGTTCCCGCCGCCGATCCCGGTGAGCAGGGCGCACACCATGAAGGTCGAGTACGACGTCCCGGGCTCCATGACGACGAACGCGGCGACGGTCGGCAGCAGCAGGAGGGAGGCGGCGATGACGGTCCAGTCCCGCCCCCCGAACCGGGCGACGGCGAAGGTGTAGGGCACCCGGACGACGGCTCCCACGAGCGTCGCCATCGACACCAGGAAGAACTTCCCGGCGGCGTCGATCCCGTACTCGGGCCCCATGAACAGGACCATCACCGACCACAGGCTCCACACCGAGAACCCGATGTGCTCCGACAGCACGGAGAACGCCAGATTCCGCCGCGCGACCCGCTCCCCGCCCTCCTCCTTCCAGAACCGCTCGTCCTCCGGCTCCCACCGCTCGATCCACATCACACGCCTCCACGGAGTAGTCGCCGTGCCCCGGCCGACGCTCCAGAAGGTAGGAAGCCCGCATTTCATCCCTGTGCCCCACGGTGACCACCGGGGAACGTTGCTCTCACTCGGGGTGGGGTGGGGT
>NZ_LIRJ01000038.1 GCF_001419745.1 Streptomyces silaceus
GACGGGGACGGGGACGGGGACGGTGACTCCAGTGGGGCGGTGGAGGGTGCGTCAAGGACGGCGGAGGGCGCGTCGCCGTCGAGGGCGGAGGGCTCGTCGTCGGCGAGGACGGCGGGCTCGTCGTCGACCCGACCCCGCGCCGACTCCCGCTCCGCCAGCGGAAGATCGAACGGCACCACCGGCACCCCCGCCTCCCGCGCCCAGCGGATCGCCGCCAGTTCCGGCGAGAACTCCGCGAACGGCAGGAAGACGAGCCCACCCGCCTCACCACTGCCCGCCAGCGCCACCGGCGGCACGGTCGCCGGATCCCCGAGGTGCTCCAGCCACTGCGCGAACTCCTCGGGCAGCTCCACGAGCAGTACCTCGGGGTCCGCCGCCGCCAGCATCTCGGGCAGCGCGGCGGCCAGCGCGGGGGAGTGGTGCCGCACCCCGATCAGGAACGGCGCGCGGCACCCGGCCAACTCGGCGAGCACCGTCTCCGGCCCGGTCTCCTCAGCCACTGCCATGGTCACTGCCGCCGACCCCGGCTCGACCGCCTCCCTCGAAGCAGCCCCCTCATCCGAGGTCATCACGCAGCTCCCACAGCGTCCGCCACAGCCCCGCACCGCTCTCCGCGCGCCGACGCACCGGGCCGTCCCAGTAGCCGAGCAGCCGCGCGTGGTCGGCGGGGTCGTCCTTGCGTACAGTGCCGAGCAAGTGGCCCGGCAGCGTCCGCACGACGTCCCGGCCGTCCCCGAGATACGCGGCGCCGATCCCCATGGACGTGGCCACCTGCACCGCCTCCGCCGTCGACATGACCGTCGAGGGCCGCTCGACCTCCCAGCCCTCGGCGCTGCGCCCGGAGCGCAGATCACGGAAGGCGGTGACCAGCGCTTCGAGGACCGTGTCGTCCACCGAGAAGGCGGCACCCGAGCGGGCGAGGGCCGCCGTGGCCTGGCGCCGCACGAGGTCCGTCTCGGCGGCCAGGTCGCCGATCGGGCCGACCGTCTCGAAGTTGAACCGCCGCTTGAGGGCGGCGGACATCTCGGAGACGCCCCGGTCGCGGAGGTTGGCCGTGGCGATGAGAGTGAAGCCGGGCACCGCGTGCACCGTGCCGTCCTCGCCCTCCTGGCCCGTCAACTCCGGTACGGCGATGCGCCGTTCGGACAGGAGCGAGACCAGGGAGTCCTGCACCTCGGGCAGGCACCGGGTGACCTCCTCGACCCGGGCCACCGCGCCCCGCGCCATCGCGGTGAGCACCGGCGAGGGGACGAGGGCCTCGCGGCTGGGACCCTTGGCGAGGAGCATCGCGTAGTTCCAGCCGTAGCGCAGCTGGTCCTCCGTGGTGCCCGCGGTGCCCTGCACGGTGAGCGCGCTGGTGCCGCACACGGCAGCGGCCAGCAGCTCCGACAGCATCGACTTGGCGGTGCCGGGCTCGCCCACGAGCAGCAGCCCGCGCTCGCCCGCGAGCGTCACCACACAGCGCTCCACGAGCTGCCGGTCGCCCACGAACTTCCGGCTCACCGCGAGCGCCCGCCCCGCGCCGTCACGCAGCTCCTCGCCGTCCGAACCGCAGACGAACGTCACCACCGCGCGCGGGGTCAGCCGCCAGCCGGGCGGCCGCGGCCCCTCGTCGTACGCGGCCAGGAACTCCAGCTCCCGCGCGTAACGGTCCTCGGGCAGCTCCATCTGCCGCCCCGTCTGCCCCGCACCCATGGTCCGTCCGTCCTGCTCCGTCTGCCGGCCCGTCATCGCCTGCCTCCCCTGCGGCCGCCCCGCTCCTTGAACTCCTCGTAGCCCGGACCGTCGCCGTCGACGACCCGCTGCCACGCCCGCGCGTACAGCTCGGGCACCGGGCGGTCCGGCACCTCGAAGCGGCCGTTCGGCTCCGGCATGAGCGGGATCTTCCAGCTCTCCACGGGCAGGTACGGCGACTTGCGCTCGATCCAGCCGCCGGGGAGGAAGAGGGAGCGGCCCGCGCGGTACCGCTTGGCCTCCACCACCAGCTCCGTCGCGGTCAGTTCGGCACGGGCCTTCTTCAGGCGGGCCGGCTTCCAGCCCGTCCACGCCGCCTGACGGCGGTCCGTCGGGTCGGGCAGCGCTAGCAGCATCAGATAGATCACCGCCGCGTCCTCGGAGAGCCCGAACCGCTCCACCGCCGCCGCGACGACCTCCGGTGCGCCGATCAGCGGATGCTGCGCGGCCCCCGCCGGACCGTCGGCGGTGAGCAGCGCCTCGAACTCCTCGCCGACCAGCGTCCGCAGGGCCCGCAGGGCGTCGCTGTTCCCGGCGAGCCCGGTCAGGAGCATCAGCGCCGGATGATCCGAGCCGCCCTGCTCCTGACCGGGCAGCAGCGCCTCGGGGCGCACCCACACCGCGTCCCACTCGGCGCGGTGCTGCATCGGTGCGAGGACGAGCGCGGGGCCCGCCTCGACCAGGTCGCGGTCGTCCGCCCCGCCGCGCGGGGCGAGACCGAAGGCCTCCCGCACGCGGGCGCCGGTCGCCTTGCCGTCCGTGCCCCAGCTCACCCGCAGGTCGAGCAGGAGACCCGGGTCGGCGAGCCGCTCCCGCAGGATCCGCAGGGTCTCCGGCAGCACGGCGCGCAGCGGATCGCCGTACGGCAGGCGGTAGGCCAGCCAGCTCAGCATGTTCACGTACGCAGGCAGATCGCCGCCCTTGAGCAGTGCCTCGGGATCCTCCGGCCGCAGGGTGTCGCCGAGCTTCTGCTCGGTGCGGCCGGTCAGCTCGGGACGGGTCTCGGGGTTGAGCACATGGTCGAGAATGGGGCCGGGGCCGATCTCCGCGACGGCCTGGGCGATCAGCTCGGGCGGGGCGACGCGGTGCCTGCCGCGGGCCGAGAGCCACAGCTCGGCGGCGTCGTCCAGGCCGAAGCCGGTGGTCCACAACTCCCCGACGCGCTCGGGGGCGAGAGGTACGAGGGCCGCCGCGAACGCCTGGCGCTGGGCGAGCGGCAGATCGTGCAGCGCGCCCCGCGCCGCCATGGCCTCGGCGCTCTTGGCACCCAGCGGCTTCAGGAGCTCGGCGGGGAGCAGTCCGTCCCTGCCGTACCCCTGGAGACCCGGCAGGCCGAGCAGCAGCAGCGCCCCGGCCACCGGGCTCACCCCGACGCGCTCGGCGAACTCCACCGCCTGCTCCGGGCGGTAGGGCAGCGCGCCCCGCTCCCGCACCAGCGCGACGAGCCGTCGCAGCGCGGGCGCCCGGCGCGGGTCCGCCTCGGAGCCGTACACGAGGGAGGAGGTGAGGGCGAAGCCGTCCCAGGCGCCGAAGGCTCCGGCCGGGTCGTACTCGATGCCGTTCCAGAACGCGTCGTCGCCCTCCACCCGCAGGCACGACACGATCAGCATGCGCCGCGCCCCGTCGACCAAGACCTCGCCCAGCCGCTCGGGGCGGGCCTTGTAGGACGTCTTGAGCTCCACCGTGCGCAGGCGTCCGCGCGGGTCGACCAGCACCGCGTCCTCGCCGGCCCGCACCTGGAGCACCGCGTCGAGGAGCTCCAGGAGGGCGGCCCGGTGGGCGTCGTCCGTCGACGGCGCGGCGGCCCGCAGACCGAGCGCCACCGTCCCGGCCCCGGTGAGCGTCGGCCAGGCCACGGCCGTGTCGGACAGCTTCATCGTGCCGGCGGGCACGTCGGGGCCCAAGGCGCGGCCCAGCGCCGCGAGTTGCTCGATCGCGGTGGTGGACTGGTCGCCGCGGCCGTAGTAGCGGTACGAGCCGTAGAAGTGCTGCGTCCCCGTCAGGCCCGCCGCCGCCTCGCGCAGCACGCTGTCGAACGCGTGCCGGACGCGGGACGCGGCGTCCTGCCGGGCGTCACCCCGCTGCCGCGCCCGCTCGGCGAGGACGTCGATGCGCTTGGCGCAGCGCGCGGTCTCCTCGAGGAGACCGGCCACGCCCAGGGCGAGTGCCTCGTCGGTGACGGCGGGCAGCAGCCGCGCCACGGCGAAGCGGGCGCTCTGGCCGCCCTGGACGGCGGCCAGCAGGGCCGCCGCGTCCGCGTCGGTCACCGCGCGCAGCGCCTCGGAGCCGCGCTCGTCGCGCGGCCGCAGCGCGTGCCAGTACCAGAGAGGCGGCACGAAACGGGTGCCCGCCGCGTGGGCGCTGCCCCGGTCGCCGATCTGCACCTGGGCGACGGCCATGCCGTCCGCGTCCCGCAGCTCGATCACCGCTTGGTTCCAGCCGAGCCGCACCGGGTGGAGCACCGATCCGGCGGGCAGCCGCAGGGGCGCGGCGGGGATGCCGTCCGTCGTCGCGGGGCCGCGGCTGCCGTCCACGGAACAGGCCGTACGGGAATCGGACTTCTCGTCCCGGGTCACCCACCAGCCGAGCAGCCCGTCCTTGCTGCCGAACGGCGAGCCCTCCAGGCCCGTCTGCACGGGCAGCAGCCGGCAGTGCTGCTCGTCCAGGCGCACGCCCGGACCGGCTCCGGCGAGGGCCGAGTCGAAGAACGCGGGTACGGAGGCACGGCCGCGGCGCGCGGTCGCGGGGTCGTACTCGTGCCACCGCCCCTCGTGCAGCACCCAGTGGGAGACGCCGTCCGAGGCGATAGCGCGGCGCAGCTCGGCGAAGGCGGTGTCCCCGGCGTGCACCGGCCGCCCGCCGAAGCAGCGGCTGCCGTCCGGGAGCGCCAACGACACCGTGCCCGTGTCGTACCAACTGTCCTGGAGACCGGTCGGCTTGAAGACGTCCGCGGGACTGCCCGACCACACGGCCCGCCGGTCGTTGCCGTAACCCGACGCGATCAGCCACTGGCCGTCGACGAACCGGACCGTCGGCTCGCCGTGCCCCGAGGTCTTCGTGGGCAGGGTCAGCGAACGCTGGTCCAGGATGCCTTCGGGCCCGGCGAGCGCCACCCGCGTGCCGACCCGCACGATCAGCGCGGGCCAGGCGTCGGCGGACCTGTACCACTGGTTGCCCAGGTGGGGCCGGTAATGCTGTCCGGCCGCCATCTTGTTCACGTCGCCGAGCGTGCCGAGCGCCTCTTCCAGCGCGGGCCAGCCCAACTCGTCGAAGATACCCGTCCGCAGCGTCCGGGCCAGGACCGGCGCCGGGTCGAAGGACACGATCCGCTCCACCGCGTCCGGCGCGATGGCGAGGACGGCGGGCTTGGAGAACCGCGTCACGTCCCGCAGCAGCGTGTCCAGACGCGGCAGCCCGAGGGGCCGGTCGAGCTCCGCGGCGCGGTGCGCGAGCCAGTCCGCGATGGCCGTGCGCAGCGCGGGGTGCTCCGCGGCCCGCTCCAGCCGCGCCGAGGCCACCGCGCCGGGCCCGTCGGCGGACGACAGGCTCTCCACCCCGGCCCGCAGCAGCGGCGTGAACCGGGCGTCCGCGGTGAGCGCCGCCAGATCCCTGCGCCCCGGGTTGTCGTCCTGCAGCCAGGACTGCAGCTCCAGGGACTGTGCCTCCTTCGGCGGGGTGGCGACCGGCACCCCGGCCGCGAGCGCGGTGTCGAGGAGATCGAGGTCCACCTCGCACCGCCAGCCGCGGTCCACGACGATCCGCACCGGCGTGCCGTCCTCGATCAGCCGTGGCGCGAGCCGCTCCACCAGGGCCAGTTCGGCGGCGAGCCGGTTCGATTCCCGCCAGCCGCGCCGACGGTGTCGCGCCCACGCGCTCAGCCACTCGGCGGCGCTCGCCGACCCCTCCAGGAGCAGCGCGATCGCCCCGCACCGGTCCAGGAGCGCCAGCCAGGCCTCGTCGAAGGACTCCGTGGCGTCGCCCCCGGCGGTCGGCAACAGCGTCAACAGCCGCTGCCGCACGGCCGGATCGGCCTCGGCGAGCTCGGCGAGCGCGGGCAGCGCGGACTTCCAGAAGCTGCCGGCCGCGCGCGTCATCGCGCCCGAGTGGATGATCTCCGCGAGCAGCGAGCGCTCCTCGGCGCGGGCCGTGAGCCCCGCGCTCTTCGCGAGGCGGCGCAGGTCCTCCAGCATTCCGGCGTACGGGGCGATGCCCGCCGCGCAGCGCTGCAGCGACAGCGCCCTGAACTGGTCGTACGCCTCCCGGCCCGACAGCCGCGCCGCGAGCCCCTTGGCGTGCTCGCGCAGCACCTTGCCGCTGAGCGCGCCCGCGCCCGCGAACTCCACGAACACCTCGCGCAGCCGGTCCTCGTCGACCTCCAGCGCATGCCGCTGCTCGGCCGCGCGGGCCTTGCCGAAGTACACCGAGGCGTGCTGGCGGGACTCGGCCGCGAGGAAGAGCCGGGCGACCTGCTCGTAGTACGTCGGCAGGAAGTGCGGCACGGAGCGGTCGAGGCGGTCCCCGATCTCGTCGAAGCCCTCCTTGGCGAGGCCGGGCTTGCTGCCGACGAGCCGGGCGAGGCGCTCCATCTCCTTGACCACGGCGAGCGCGTGCCGGCCGTTCGCCGGGTCGTTCACCAGGGCCCAGGCCGGGAAGCCGAGCGACTGGCGCCGCACCCGCCCGACCGTCGTCGCCGCGCCGGCGCCGAAGCCCAGGTACTCCAGGGAGAGGTCCTCGGCGGGGCCGATCGCCTCCGGCACCAGACGCACCACCGTGCGTCCTTCGAGCACCGGGTGCTCGTACGCCCGCGCGGTGAGCGGGTCCCCGGCGGCGCCGTCCCCGGCCGGCAGTACCGCGCCGGCCTCCAGCAGCTGCGCTTCCGTGCTCACAGGTCCACCCCGTCCTCGTCGTGCTCGCTCTTGGCCACGCGTCCCGCGTGGATGAGGGCGGCCATGCGGACGCCCTCCGACCAGGCCACCGGCCCCACTTCGCCGAGCGGGATCCGGCGCCCGCCCGCGGCCCGCCACTCCAGGCCGCCCGTGTACGCCTCGCTCTCGGGGTAGTCGTCACCCAGCCAGTACGCCGCCTCCAGCGCGCGGCCGTCCTCCGTCAGCGGGCACACCGCGTAACCCCCGCGCACGCGGTAGCCGTACGACCCCGCGCGGGCGGTCGCGTGGCGCAGCTCCTCGAACTTGGCGTTGGCGTACGCCCCCCACTCCAGCGCCGCGCCGTCGATGTCGTCCGGGCGCGGCCACACCTCGCGGAACAGCTGGTCGAGGCCCTGCTCGACGCCCAGCTCCGTGGCGAACTCCCGCATATCGGCGAGGTCGTCGAGGAGCACCGGGTGCGGGATCAGCACCTGCTCGGCGTCCAGCCGCACCGAGTCGCCGTCGAGATCGACGATGCCGAGGCCCCGCTCTGGGTCGGCGTCCCGCAGGAACCCGGCGCGTTCGGTGTCGGCGCCGCCGTCGGCGCCGACCGGCGCCACGACCAGGTCCCGCAGCGCCCCCTGCCAGGCCGCGTCGGGCCAGACCCGGGCGAGCAGCGCCGCGGGCACGGGGAGTGAGCGCACCAGCCAGGTGTCCACCTGTGCCCGGCACTCCCGCTCGTGCCGCTCCAGCCACTCGGCGAGCTGGCGCAGGCGCACCACCTCGGCGTCGTCGCGCAATTTCGCGGGGACCTGCTTCAGCGTGCGCCCCGCGGCGTTCCTGCACAGCACCCGGGTGCCGTCCAGGGTCACCGCGTACCCGCCCGCCGTCTCGACCCAGCTCATGACAGGACCCCTCCCAGACCTCCTGCTTTCCATGTCGATCACAGTAGGTGAGGGGTCTGACAATCCGTCTCCGGGCCGGAATCAGGGGGCGGGAGCGGGGTCGGAGGCGCGGTCCGACGGCGGAGCGGCGTTGCGCAGCCGGATGCCGCTGAAGCCGAGACCGCTCGCGGTGACGGCGTCCCAGAACTCCCGGAGGTCGTTGACGAACCGGAGCTGGATGTCGGCCTCGCGATGCAGGGCGAGAAGGCCGGTGACGGGTTCGGGCGGGCCGAGCGGCGTCACGCTCCGCGTCGCGACCCAGGCGTGCGGCTCGGGCCCGCCGAAGGGCGCGAACTCGGCGGCGGGCAGCCGGTACGCGTAGAGCCGGGCGGTCAGGAAGCGTTCGGCCCAGGCGTACTCGACGGCGTGCACCCGCCGTTCGCGCCCCGCGCCGAGAACGGCGCGGCGGTCCGCGGCGGAGGTCGTGGGGGTGACCCAGGCCATGGCACGCGGGCACTGCCGCGGGAACCAGTACGAGGGGGAGTTCGCGGCGTCGACGGCCCAGACGTACGGCTCGCGCTGCCGGGCGGTGGCGGCGACGTGCGGGTGGAACACGGTGATGGACGGGTCCTCGGAGAAGTGCAGCACTTCTCCCGGGTTCGGCTTCATCGGGGCATCGTCCCCGGGCGGGGCTCGGTACCGCACGGGCTTTACGTGTGCCCCCGAGCCCCTTGCCGGAGCTCACCGCTTTTGGTGAGCGCTGCGCGGGTACCCGGCGCGCATGACTGATCTCAGCGTGGGACAACTGACGGTTCTCGGTGCGGGACAACCGACGGCCTCGACGGCCCTGGGCGGGCTCGCGCCGTTCCTGGCCGGTCTGGGGGTGGCCGTACTGCTGGTCTGGGCGGTGTGGTTCGGGATCCGTGTACGCCGCAGGGAACAGCCGCCGCCGAGGCCGCAGGACCAGCCGCGGCTGCCGCCCGACGGACCCGTCGGGGACGTCCTGGAGAACCGCGAGCCGGACGAAGTGCCGCGTGACGGCGGCCGGTTGACGCCGCACCGTCTGAAGGGTTCGGGCAACATGGCCTCCCGGCGTGCCGGGGACCAGCGGCGCAGGAGGCGGTGAGGCCCCCGGGGTGTGGCCGGTGCCCGGAAACCGGGCCCCGCCGTTTGGGTGCCCGGCCGCAGGGCACCCGCCCGTCATGACCGTAGACAAGAACGCCGTGCTCGTCCTGGACTGTTCGGAGCCCGAGCGGCTCGCCGAGTTCTACGCGGGGCTGCTCGGCGGGGACGTCCGGTTGAGCAAGGACCCCGACTACGTGGAGATCACGAACGACAGCGGGGTCTGCCTGGCCGTGCACCGGGAGCGCGACTACATCCCGCCGAGCTGGCCCCGCCCCGAGGACTCGCAGCAGGCGCATCTGCGCATCCTGGTGGCCCGTGACGACATGGACGAGGCGGAGCGCGAGGCGGTCGGCCTCGGGGCGCGGCCCGTGGACACCAAGGACAACAGCGGGCCGCGGGACACCCGTACGTATTCCGACCCGGCGGGCCACTCCTTCACGCTGGCCGCCATCCCGGAGTGAGGCCGTCGGTCCTCCCGGAAGTGAGGTCCTCAGCCCCCCGGAGTGAGACCGTCTGCCTCCCCTTCGCCTTCCCTCCACCAGGCCTCCCAGTAGGGAGGCCTCTGGGTAAGACGACCTCTTCGTAAGAAGTCGCCCCGCAGGAACCGAACCCGGGCGAACCCTTCTGGATACGCCCCCAGCGGAACTCCCCGGGGGCATACGCACGTTGAGGTCCATCCCGTCACCCTCTGTGGCATCCTTTCCGTCCACACGTATCTCGTGCGCGGGGAGGTGGCGCCACTTGGTCGCGCGGTCGAAACCCCTTCTGCCGGGCGGTGGCCCGGCACGGGAGAGCGGGACGGACCCGGGAGGCGGGACGCCGGACCCCGAGGGCCGGCGCTACTTCGCGGTGCTCTTCCTCGTGCATCTCGTCGTCATGGTGGCCCTGATCGCCTTCGCCGTCATCGGCGACTCGGCGACCGCGCTGACGGTCGCCGGGGGCGGCTTCATCGCGTACGTGTCCGCCGCCATGACGTTCTTCGCGCGCCGCGACGAACGGCAGGAGGTCACGCAGCACCTGCTCACGTTCCTGGCCGCGTTCTTCGTCGCGGCGGTCGCCGGGGCCATCCTGTGGTGGGTGTCGGCGGCGCAGCCCGACGACGTCCTGGGCGACGCGCACCTGAAGGGCCGCACCGTGGGCGCGGGGGCGACGGCCGGTCTGGTCGTGGACCGGGACCCGGGCGGCAACGACGAGTTGACGGTGACGTTCGCCGCGAAGGACGACGCGGCGGGGAAGACCCCGTGCCTGCGCATGGGCATGCTGAGCTTCCAGGGCGGGGACATCGAGAGGGCCGACCCGGTCCCCCTGGAGAAGACGGTCACCACCACCCTGCGGCTCGACGATCCGGGCCCCGAGGTGACGGTCGACATCCAGCTCGTCGGCGACGCCGACTGCCGGGTCGAACTCACGCTCACGAAGGCGGAGTACCGCCGGTAGCCCAAGGAGAGTGCCATGCCCCGCAGAATGCCGTCAGCAGCCCGCCGGGCATCCCGCGTGCGCCTCGTCACCGCCGCGTGCCTGTCCGCCCTCGCCCTGGCCGCGTGCAGCGGCGGGGGCACCGAGGAGCGGGCGGCCGGCGAGGGCCCGACCCGTACGGACGGCAAAGGCGCCGACACCGGGAAGTCCCTCTTCGACAAGAAGACGCTCAACGTCGCGGTGAAGAAGGGGCAGCCGGGGTTCAGCACGCGCAGCGAGGAGGAGGACGATTTCGCGGGGTTCGAGGCGCAGCTGGTGCAGTTCCTCAGCACGGACCTGCACTTCAAGGCCGCGGACTGGGACGTCCAGTCGCGCAACCGCGAGAAGGTGCTGACCGAGCGGAGCATGGACCTGGTGGTGGCCACGTACTCCATCACCGCGCCCCGCGACCGGGAGGTCGACTTCACGGCGCCCTATCTCAAGACCTACCAAGGGGTGCTGGTCCGCAAGAAGGAGAACGGCATCAAGAGGCTCGCGGACGTCGACGGCAAACGGGTCTGCAGCGTGCGCGGTTCCACGGGTGACCCCGAGAGCGAGCGGGACGCGAAGGCGAAGAAGGCGGTGCGCGACGCGCTGGGCCCGAACGTGGTGGCCGAGCTCCGCAACAGCTACAAGTCCTGTGTGAAGGAGCTGACGCGGGGCAACTTCAGCGCGGTCTGGACGGACAAGATCATCCTGGAGGGGTTCGCGCAGGACCCCCGCTACCACGACGACGTCAAGGTGGTCCGGAACATCACCGTCAAGAAGAAGCAGTTCTACGGCGTCGGCCTGCGCGAGGGCCACGAGGCGGACTGCCGCCGCCTGAACGATGCCCTGAAACGCTTCCTCGACACCCAGTGGGCACTCGCCTTCCGCGCGCACTTCCCGAGCATCACGGAACGCGTGGCGGGCTACGAACAGCAGTACAAGCCCACGGACGACGAGTTCGAGGCGCTGGCCAAGACGTCGTGCGGGGCGGGTGAGTAGGCAGTAGGGCTGGGCGGACGGACGGGCGGACGGACGGGCGGACGGACGGGCGGCCGGGCGCGCAGCCGCCCGTCCGAGGACCGTGCCCGTCCGGCGCGACGCGTCCCGCGCCCCCGCGCCCTACGCGTCCCTCCGCCGCAGCGACCACCACCCCGCCAGTACCGCCGTGCCCGTCCACAGGGCCGTCACTCCGAGGCCCGCCCACGGGGGCAGGTCGCTCGGGGGGTTCGCGTACAGGACCTGTTGGCCCGCGCGGTCCGGGAGGTAGTCCGCCAGCGAGCCCGAGGTCTCGCCCAGGACCATCGAGACGATCAGGATGAACGGGATCAGGATGCTCAGCACGGCCAGGCCGCTGCGCAGGACCGCTGTGAGGCCGGCCGCGAAGAGGGCCATCAGCGCGAGGTAGACGGCGCCGCCCAGGCAGGCGCGCAGCGCGTCCGCGTCGCCCAGGGTCAGTGCCGCGTCGCCCAGGAAGGCGCTGCCGCCCAGGAACGACACGAACGTCGTGACCAGTCCCATCGCCAGGGCGAGGCCCGCCACGTTCGCGAGCTTGGCCGCGTAGAACAGGCCCCGGTTCGGCACCGCCGTCAGGGACGCGCGGATGGCGCCGCCCTGGTACTCGGTGGACATGGCCATCGTGCCGAAGGAGATCGCCGCGATCTGGCCGAGGTTGAGGCCGAGGAACACGGAGAAGAGGGCGTCGAAGTCGGCGCTGTCCGCCTCGGAGTCAGCGGTCGCCGCGTTGGCCGCGACGGCGAAGCCGGCCGTCAGCAGGAACACGGCGAGCAGCGACCACGCGGTGCCGCGCAGCGTCCTGATCTTGATCCACTCGGAGCGGAGTACGGCTGCGGTGGACATGGTCAGGCCTCCTGCGGGGCTCGTGCGGAGAATTCCGTGGCGGACGCGGTGAGATCGAGGTAGGCCTGCTCCAACGTGGCTTCTTCGGCGGCGAGTTCGAGGAGGACGATGCCCTCCCGCGCCGCCAGCGGGCCGATGACGTCGACCTCGGCACCGTCGATCAGCAGCCGCCCGCCCTCCGCCTCGACGGGCGCGTGGCCGTGGCGCACCAGTACCTCCCGCAGCCGTGCCGGTTCCGTCGTGCGGACGCGGACACGCGGGGTGGCGCGGGCCGCGATGAAGTCCTTCGTCGACGTGTCCGCCAGCAGCCTGCCCTTGCCCAGGACGATCAGATGGTCCGCGAACGAGGCCGTCTCGCCCATCAGATGACTGGAGACCAGCACGGTGCGGTTCTCCTTCGCGAGACCGCGCAGCAGCTCGCGGATCCAGATGATCCCCTCGGGATCGAGACCGTTCGACGGCTCGTCGAGCAGCAGCACCCGGGGATCGCCGAGCAGGGCAGCGGCGATGCCGAGGCGCTGGCGCATGCCGAGCGAGAACGTCGTGACGCGGCGGGACGTCGCCTTCGCGATGCCGGTCAGTTCGAGGACCTCGTCCACGCGCCGGTCGGGGATGCGGTTGCTCGCGGCGAGAGCCAGAAGGTGACTGCGTGCGGTACGGGACCCGTGCGGAGCCTGCGCGTCCAGCAGCGCGCCGACGTGCCGGAGCGGCTCGTCGAGCTGTGTGAACGGACGCCCGCCGATCGTCGCCGTGCCCGACGTCGGACGGTCCAGGCCGAGGATCAGCCGCATGGTGGTGGACTTGCCCGCGCCGTTGGGCCCCAGGAACCCGGTGACCTGGCCGGGTCGGACGGAGAAGGTGAGGCGGTCGACCGCGTGCACCTCGCCGTAGGCCTTGCTCAGGTCCTTCACTTCGATGGCTGTCATGGTGTCGAGCCTGCCGTTCACGGGGGAGCGACCGCTTCCCCCGGCGGAGGGAAAGTCCTCCCCCACGTGGGGGAGGCAACTCCCGTGCCGCACTGGGATCATGACTCCCATGAGGTGTCTCCAGCGGCTCATGAGGTGCCCGCAGCGGCTGCTGAGGCCGGTGACGAGCGCGGTCACCTACACCCGGTGGCTGCACCTGTTCGTCGGCGCGGTGGCCGCCGTGGTGGTGGTCGGGATCGCCTTCCCGGGTCTGGAGGACCCTCACGCGGGCACCTGGCTGCTGCTGTTCGTGCCGTTTCCGCTGCTCGCACTGGCCGCGCTGATCCCCGGCACGCGGGTCGCCGAGGCGATGCAGGCGCGGTTGCTGCTCTATCCCGGCCCACACGCACCGCATGAATCCGGGCCGTCCGCCCCGCACACACCGCATGAATCCGGGCCGTACACCCCGCACGAGACCTCGCGCCATGCCCCGCGCATCCGCCCGATGCCGGAGATCGCCGGATCACCGTCGGCATCGTGGGGCGACCGGTGGCGGGTCTTCGTATGGCTGGCGCTGCGACTGTGGCTCGGCTTCGGCGTCACCGTCGTCACGCTCAACGGCGTGGTCCTGACTCTCGGGCTGCTGATGCCGTCCCTGTGGCCGCCGTTCGGGCCCGCGCCCATGCTGCTGTCCGGCGGATGGGGCTGGTGGTACCCGCTGCTGGCCCCCGTGTCCGCCGCCGCACTGGTCGCCGTCGTATGGGGCGCGAGGCCCGCCCGCGAGCTGCACGACTCCGTCGGCCACGCGCTCACCATCGCCGTGGTCCAGGCGGGCGCGGCGCGCGCCGCAGGGACGCCCGAGTTCACCGACCGGGCGCTGGCCGCCATCGAGGACACCGGACGCGAGGCCCTCGCCGAACTGGACCGCGTCCTCGGCTTGTTGCGCGAGGACGCCGACCCGACGGCCCGGCGGCCCACACTTGCCCAGGCCGGACGCCTGGTGGACTCCGCACGCGGCGCGGGGGCCGAGTTGGAGGTGCGCAACGAACGGCCACGGGCCGGTGCCGGGCCGTCCGGGAGCGTCGGCAGCGGCTCGGGCCTGCGCGGCCTGCGCGAACGGGCCCTGCTGCTCGGCGGCGCCGCCGTGTTCGGGCTGTCCGACGGCATGTGGCGGGTCCACGTCATCCTGCCGTTACAGTGACCGGCATGCCGATCACCGTTCTGCTCGTCGACGACGACGCGCTCGTACGCGCCGGACTGCGCGCCATCCTGGAGGCGCAGCCCGACATCGAGGTCGTCGGCGAGGCGGCGGACGGTGCGGCCGTCATCCCCCTGGTCGGGAAACTACGGCCGGACGTCGTCGCCATGGACGTGCGCATGCCGCTGATGGACGGCATCGAGGCGACCCGGGCCGTGCTGCGCACCGTCACCGACCCGCCGAAGATCCTCGTCATCACCACGTTCGAGGAGGACGAGTACGTCTACGGTGCGCTGCGCGCCGGCGCCGACGGGTTCCTGCTCAAGCGCGCAAGGCCCACCGAGATCGTGCACGCGGTGCGGATCGTCGCCGAGGGCGAGTCGCTGCTCTTCCCGCCCGCGCTGCGCTCCTTCGCCGCCGCGCACGGCAACGCGTCGGCCCGCACCGCCCTGGAGCAGGCCGCGCTCACCGGCCGCGAGGGCCAGGTGCTGCGGTGCGTCGCGCGCGGCTTGACGAACGCGGAGACGGCGGCCGAGCTGCACCTGGGCACCGAGACGGTGAAGACACACGTCAGCGCGGTGCTGGCGAAGCTCGGCGCACGCGACCGCGTACAGGCCGTGATCACGGCGTACGAGTCGGGCTTCATCACCGCGGGCGCCGACGAGTAGCCCCCCCGCCACGACGGGTAGCCCCCGCCCGGACGGGCTGCGCCCCATCTTGCCGACCACCGGCCACGAGCCGTGCGGCAAGGGGCACTTGAGTGTGTAGTCCGGTGACAGAACCGCGCGCGCCCGCCCCGCTAGCCTCCGTGTGCATCGAGCCCACGACGCGAGACGTGAGGAAGCAGATGAGCGGTGTGCGGGTGTTCCCGGAGGACCGTGCCACGGTGGACCTGGCCGACCCCTGGTTCTTCCGGCGCCACGACCAGTACGCGCTGTGGCGCAGGCTCCGGGCCGAGGACCCGGTGTTCTGGACGGAGCCCGCCGAGGGGCGGCCGGGGTTCTGGTCGCTCACGCGCTTCGACGACGTGCAGCGTGTCTACCGCGACAACCGGCGGTTCACCTCCGAGCGCCCCTCAGACGGACCGGTGGTACTGGTCCGGCACGTGCACCTCGTCGCCGAGCTCGCGCGCGGCGCGGCGTGCCCACGAGGGGTCGCGCAGGAGTTCGCGGCCGAGCAGGACCGCGTCCGCCTCGCCGTTGGCGAGGATCTTCTCCGCCTGCTCCACCTCGGTGATCAGACCGACGGCGGCGACCGGGAGGTCCGTCTCGGCCTTCACCCGGGCCGCGAACGGGACCTGGTAGCCGGGGCCCACGGGGATCCTGACGCCCGCCGCGTTGCCGCCCGTGGACACGTCGAGCAGGTCGACGCCGTGCTCCTTGAGGGTGCGGGCGAAGCGCACGGTGTCGTCCGGCGTCCAGCCCGCCTCCTCCAGCCAGTCGGTGGCGGAGATGCGGAAGAAGAGCGGCTTGTCCTCGGGCCACACGGCCCGCACCGCGTCGACCACTTCGAGGGCGAAGCGGGTGCGGTTCTCGTACGAGCCGCCGTACTCGTCGGTGCGCTTGTTGCTGTGCGGGGAGAGGAACTCGCCGATCAGGTAGCCGTGCGCGCCGTGGATCTCGGCGATGTCGAAGCCCGCGTCCAGCGAACGCCGCGCGGCGGCGGCGAACTGCTCCACGATCTCGTGGATCTGCTCGACGGTGAGCTCCGTCGGCACGGGGTGGCGCTCGTCGAAGGCGACGGCGCTGGGCGCGGACGGCTGCCAGCCGTGCGCGTCGGGGCCGACCGGGCCGCCGCCCTTCCAGGGCCGGTCGGTCGACGCCTTGCGGCCCGCGTGGGCGAGCTGGATCGCGGGCACGGTGCCCTGGCCGCGCAGGAAGTCCGTGATGCGGCGGAAGGCCCGCACCTGTGTGTCGTTCCAGATGCCCAGGTCGTACGGGCTGATGCGGCCCTCGGGGCTGACGGCGGTGGCCTCGACGATGATCAGGCCGGTGCCGCCCGCGGCCCGTGCCGCGTAGTGCGCGAAGTGCCAGTCCTGCGGGGCTCCCGTCTCCGCCCCCTCGGGCGCCGCCGAGTACTGGCACATCGGAGGCATCCAGACCCGGTTGGGGATCGTCAGCGATCGCAGGGTGTAGGGCTCGAACAGCGCGCTCACGGCGGCCTCCCAATCGTCACGGCTGAAGTGCTGCTCGTACGATAGACCTCGTAGTACGGCGAATGTCAAACTACGATGGCTCTCGTACAATGGCGACGGCGATCGGGGGCAGCGCATCGAAGGCGCCGGACCAGGGGCTTCGGATCAGGACTCCGTGGCAGGCCCGCCGCGCCCGGGACGCCGCACGGGGGACACAGGACGAGGGACACAGGACGAAGTGGAGCCGCCATGACGACCGCCGCCGCGACCGGCAGCGCGAGCAGCAGGACGCTCGCCCACCCCGAGCCCGGGGAGATCCGGCTGGAGGGGGTGCTGCACGCCCTGGCCGACCCCATGCGCATGCGGGTGGTGCGGGACCTGGCCCGCGAGGAGGGCGCCGACGGGCTCTCCTGTTCGTACTTCGACCTGCCCGTCACCAAGTCCACCTGCACGCACCACTTCCGCGTGCTGCGCGAGAGCGGTGTGATCCGGCAGATCTACCGGGGCACCACGAAGCTGAACGTGCTGCGCCGCGCCGACCTGGACGTTCTCTTCCCCGGCCTGCTCGACAGCGTCCTCTCCGCGGCCGCCCGCCAGGCGGACCGGCTCGGCGCCGAGGGCTGAGCGACCGCCGCCCGGCGGCCGCGTCCCGACCGTCGCCGTCTCCGGAGACGGCGACCGCGGCCGGCCGATCAGTCCGCCGTGCCCCGTGCGGCCGCCCGCAGCCCCGCCCAGTCCGGGATCTTCACCACGCCCCGCCCGAGCGAGCGCCCGAGTGCCGCCTCCGCCCGCTCGATCGCCAGCCAGCCCGGCCACTCCACGGGCGTCTGCCCGAGCGCCCTGAGCCCGGTCAGCGGATCGGACGGGAGGTTCCCGCGTACGAGGGCGGGGGCGTCGTCGAGCAGGGAGAGCACCGTCTCCTTCGCGCACGGGCGGTTGGTGCCGATGACGCCGGTCGGGCCGCGCTTGATCCACCCGGCCACGTACTCGCCCGGTGACGGCGCCCCGTCGCGCAGCACCCGGCCCGCCGCGTGCGGCACCGTGCCCCGGTCCGGGTCGAACGGCAGCCCCTCCAGGGGCACTCCGCGATAGCCGACCGAGCGCAGGACCAGCTGGGCCGCGACGTCCTCGTACCGCCCCGAACCCGTCACCCCGCCCCGGCCGTCCGGCACCGTGCGCTCGAACCGCACCCCGGCGACCCGCCCCGAGGGACCCGCCGTCAGGGAGACGGGACGCAGGAAGAAGCGCAGCCTGATCCGCCGCGCCAGCCCCCGCGCGGGGCGCTCGGCCCAGCCGCGCAGCACCTCCACGTTGCGGCGGCTCGCGGCGGGCAGCCCCGACGGGTCGGCGTACGCCGGGTCGAGTGCCAACTCCGCCGGATCCACCAGGACTTCGGTGTCCGGGAGCGAGCCGAGCTCCCGCAGCTCCTTCGTGGTGAACCGCGCCTGCGAGGGACCGCGCCGCCCCACCATGTGCACCTCGCGCACCCGGCTGTCCGCGAGGACGCCGAGCGCCGCGTCCGGCATGTCGGTGGGCAGCAGTTCGGAGACACCGCGGGCCAGCATGCGGGCGACGTCCACCGCCACGTTCCCGACGCCGATGACGGCGGCGGACTCCACGCCCCGTACGAAGCCGTCCTGCGCGAAGCCGTCCGTCAGCGCGTCCGGGTGCGCGCTGTACCAGGAGACGAACTCGGTCGCCGAGTGGCTGCCCGGCAGGTCCTCGCCGGGCACCCCGAGCCGGCGGTCCGCTGCGGCGCCGACGCAGTAGACGACCGCGTGGTAGAGATCGAGCAGCCGCTCCGGGGGCAGGCCCCCGGGCCCGATCTCGACGCCGCCGAGGAAGCGGACCCGCTCGTGTTCGAGGACCGTACGCAGGTTGTTCTGCAGGGACTTGATCTTCTCGTGGTCCGGCGCGACGCCGTAGCGGACCAGACCGTAGGGGCAGGGGAGGCGGTCGAGCACGTCGACCCGTACGTCCGGCACCCGATCCTGCTGGACGAGGGTCTGCGCGGCGTACACCCCGCTGGGACCCGATCCGACGACGGCGACGTGCAGCACGTGGCGCTCCCTCCGCGAGACGGACCCGGAACGGTCCCAGGATCGCACCGCGGGGTCGCGCTGTCAGGCGTGTGCGGTGCTCGGGGGAGACCTCCGCGCGCCTGTGCGCGCCGTTCCTGTTCAAATGCGATTGCACGGATAGCGTGCGCTTGTGAGGGATGGCTCATATGTTGACGTTTCTGATCACTATCCTCCAGATGACTCCGTCCGGGTCTGGTCGAGTCAGGAGCTGCGGGGCTACGGCTCCGCGGCGGCGGCCGACTGGCCGGGCGGCGCGCCCGGCGGCGACCTCCCGCCCTGGGTCCACGTCCGGCTGACCTTCGGGGACGGGGCGGCGCTCGACGTCCTCGCCGCGGCGTCCGAGGGCCGGATCGTCGTCGACGACCCGCGCGTCGAGGCCGCTCCCGAACCGCCGCACCCCTGGCCCGGCGACTTCGACGGTTCGTACGGGTACGGCGGATACATCGGGTACGGAGGGTACGACGACCCTCCTCGGGAGGCCGTACCCGCACCCGCACCGGTCCCTTTGGCCGAGCCCGTGCCCCCGCCCCCGCCCGTCGCCACCC
>NZ_LIRJ01000380.1 GCF_001419745.1 Streptomyces silaceus
TGGCGCGGGCCACCAGGGCGGCGTCGACCTCGCGGGCGTCCGGCTCGTGGGAGCCCACCGCGGCCACCGCCGCGTGGTCCGGCACGAGCGTGCCGTCGAAGAGGGGCTCGCGCGCCGTGGTGCAGCAGCAGATGACGTCCGCGTGGGCCACGTCCCCCGCGGTCGCCGCCGACGCCGACAGGCCCTCGGCGCGGCAGCGGTCGGCGAAGGCCGCGACCCGCTCGGCGTTGCGCGCGACCACGTCGACGTGGCGCAGCCCCGGGCGCACCGCCCGGACCGCCTCGACGTGCCCCCACGCCTGCGGCCCCGTCCCGAAGACCAGCAGCCGCTCGGCCTCCGGGACCGCCAGATGCCGGATCGCGAGGCCGGACACGGCGGGTGTGCGCAACGACGTCAGCGCGATGCCGTCCAGCAGCGCCAGCGGCGCGTGGGTCACACCGTCCAGGAGGAGATAGAGCCCCTGGATGCGCGGCAGCCCCCGGTCCGCGTTGCCCGGCGTGACGGTGGCGATCTTCACGCCGGTGTACGAGGCGGTCGCCGACGGCATCAGGAGCAGCTGGCCGCCGGGCACCTCCACGACCCCGCGCGGCGTCTCCGCCTCCGGGTCGAGGCCCGCGAGGAGCACGGATTCCAGGGCGTCCACGGCGGCTGACATGGGCACGAGCCGGGCCACGGCGGCGGCGTCGATGTGGGGTGTCGTGCCCGGCTGGGCCGGCTGTCCGGGGTGCGAGGGAAAAGCCTTCATGTGGTCTGTGCGTCCTCTCGTCCTTGCGCGTCAGCTCACGCTGGTGATCACCCCTCCATGGAACACGTCGATCGCCGCATCGACGCTCCGGCGGCTATCGGGGTGCCGGCGGGAGAAGCTGTCCGCGGGCCAGGAGGACGTCAACCGCGCCCGCGCGAAGATCCGCGCACTTGCCGAGCAGGCCATGGCCATCCTCACCCTGCGCCCGACCTGCTCGAACTGAGGTTGAAAAGGCCTCACTGCCTCTTCACCAGTCCCAAGGCGAGAGTTCCGGTCATGAAGTCAGCTGTGTGCTGCCGTAGTTCCATCTGACGCACGGTCCTTGCTCACCTCATGGAGAGGCCGGCGTGACAAATCTTTCCCTGCTGCTTTCTGGCACAGGGCGATGAACTGTTTCGTTTCAGCGTTCCCACAGCGGTACTTCTTGTCCACGCCCGAAGGATCAGTCGCGGGAAAGTCCCAGATACCTTCGCTCTCAGGGTGGGCTCGCCGAGGGCGGTCGAGCCGTCATCCGTCTCGATCCATCCCTCGACGGCTCCGTCGGAGTCCTCGATCATCTTGGGCGTGCCGTCGTACTTGACGGCGGCTTTGAAGGGGTGACCCTCCCGCACCGTCTTCGTCGGTGTCAGGATCAGCTCGTTCTTCTCACGCGCGAAGTGCGCGTCAGTGCCATCGACCGTGGCGGAACGCATGGTGAGGCCGGCGAAGTCCAGGTTCAAGCGGCGCAGGTTCTGGGTGGCACGGGCAGTGATGACCGCAGTGTTTTTTAGGTGATTGGGCGCCGGGAAGTCATGCCGTCTCACCGACCGTACGACGGCGCTTGCGGCGCAGCCAGAGGGTTCCGGCGGCGACCGTGGCAGCGGCGCCTGAGGGAACCCCTATTGCGAGGCCGGAGCCGAAGCTCAGCTCGTTCGGCGGCGTGGCGACCTTCACCTGCCCGCGGAGCACGATCGGCGGGTAGTCGCACACGTAATCCTGGTCCGCCTCAGTTGCGCAGGTTGCGTCCTTGTGGCGGAGGGTGAACTTCACTTCGTAGGTGCCGGGTTCGGTCTTCTCCTTGATCCGGCCTGCGCCCACCCAGGCCTGTCCCGTATCGCCCAGAGCCGTGTCGTCGGTCAGCGCGCGGCTGGACACGTCCACCGCTGTGGGGTGTGGATTGCCGGGCCGCTCCTTCACCGTGATGTCCACGACCTGGCCCGGTTCCGCAGGGCCCCCGACGGAGACATATCCCCGCCCGGGAAAGGGCAGCGCATCGCCGTGGGCCGCGCCGGCCGCCCCAAGAAGCAGCACAGGCACAGCAATTGCGGCATATCCGCTACGTATGGATGCACGTGTGAAGTTGGCCATATATCCCCCCAGTCCGCAACAGTTTTACGATCATGACTCATATTGGCGCGGTCACGCCACACGCAGTGACCCGCCTCTCATCTTCATATATGGGGGGAAACGACCATGAGATTGCGCAGAGCGCTGGGCGCCGCGGCGGGGGCCGCTGTGCTGGTTCTGCTGCCGGGCGACGCGGCGTACGCGGACCCCGGCGATCCGTCACCCGGAGGGGAAGCCACCGCGCCGGCGGCGGTGGGTGACGCGGAGGAGCCCACCGCCCCGCCGACCCCCGTGCCGGCAGGCGGTGACGAAGACGCGCGCGGGTTCACCCCGGCAGACGCCGACGACTACTGGACCCCGGAGCGTATGAGGGCAGCCAGGCCCGTTCAGGAGCAGGAGGCCAAGCAGTTCTCCGCTCCCACCAGGGTGCCCCGCTCCGCCAGCCGGCCGTTCGAAGGGCTGCCGATCGTCGGCACCTTCTTCTGGAACGACGGCACCAACACCGGCCGCTTCTGCGGTGGCACGGTCGTCAACAGCCCCGGCAAGAACATCGTGATGAGCGCCGGTCACTGCTTCGACGACCAGGACGCGCGCAAGAACCTCACCTTCGTCCCGCAGTACGACGACGGCAAGAAGCCGCACGGCGCCTTCACCGTCAAGCCCGGACGCATCTACGTCGACAAGCGATACCTGTCCAAGGGGCCTGACGCCGGGGCGGACCTCGACTTCAACTTCCTGCAGCTCGAGCCACGCGGCGGAAAGAATGTCCAGGACGTCGTCGGCGGCGCCGAGCTGAAGATCAACGCCGGGTACGACCACTCCCCGGTCCGTCTGATCGGCTACCCGGCCAACCAGAAGCGCCCGCTGGACTGCACGGACAAGACCGTCCGCTACAACAGCACCGACCCCAAGATACCCGGTAGTTTCCTGCGCATCGCGTGCGACAAGTACTCCGGTGGCGCCTCGGGCGGTCCGTTCCTCATCAAGCAGGGCAGTGGCTGGGGCCTCATCGGCGTCATCGGCGGCTGGAAGACCGGCGGCGACAAGGACGACATCTCCTACAGCTCCTACCTCGACGGCGACGCCAAGGCGCTGTACGACGACGCGGTCAACAATCGGCAGCCGGCCGGCCGCGGCGTCCTGGGCAAGGCCGAGACGTGGAAGCACGCCGAGGCCATGGCCGGCGGCTACTTCACGGACGGCAACCCCGGCACGTGGGACTACTCCGACCTGATCGTGCGCTGGTCCGACGGCGAAGTCACTCTGTACCGAGGCGCTGGCGAGGACGCCGACAACTTCGACAAAGAGATCCGCCTCGCGGGCCCCAACGGCACCTGGAAGCACGCCGCGACCATGGCGGCCGGAGACTTCACCGGTGCCGACCACGACGACCTCATCGTGCGCTGGTCCGACGGTGAGTTGACGCTCTACCCCGACGTGGACGAGAAGGGCTTCCACGGCGAGGTCCAGCTCCAGAAGCCCAACGACCTGTGGAAGCACGCCACTTCCATCACCGGAGGCCGCTACACGAGCGACAACAAGTGGACCGACGACCTCTTGGTCCGCTGGAGCGACGGCGAGGTCACTCTCTACACCAACGTCAACCGCGACGGCTTCCACGGCGAGAAGAAGCTCGCCGCACCCAACGGCACCTGGAAGCACGCCTCGACCCTCACCTCGGGCGATTTCACCGGAAACGACCAGCATGACGTGATGGTGCGCTGGACGGATGGCGAGCTGACCCTCTACAAGGACATCGACCAGAACGGCTTCCACGGAGAGATCCAGGTGAAGAAGCCCAACAGGCTCTGGACACACGCCACCGTCCTGGCCGCGGGCGACTACACCGAGAACCGGCACCCGGACGACTTCCTTGTCCGCTGGTCCGACGGCGAAGTCTCCATGTACCCCGACGCCGACGAGACCGGCCTGAACCGGGAGATCACACTGGTCTACCCGCCCGCCTGACCTCGTCCCCGCGACGGCTCGCCAGTCCCCTGGGGAGCCGTCGCGTCCGTCCAGCGGACGAGGGCGCGCGCCCACCGAGTGGTTCGTCCCTCCCAGGATGGGGACGGAGCATGCTCACAGCTTCTGGATGGGGGTGCCTCGACAGATTGGCCTTGTTGACGAGTTCCGACAGCAGATGTTCACCAGTTCTGACAGCATCGCCAGGACGCGCTGTTCGATCACGGAGGGCCTCCAGCCGCGAAAGACACGGGTGCGATTGACGCGCTGGAGGGAGTCCTCGCGCCTGGGCGTGACGGTGGGGCGGGGCGCTCGTTACGATCACGGCCCGCTGCGTCGGCCTGGGCCTTCTTGTATCGATGAAAGGCTCCACGCGCCGTCATGAACCGCTTTCCGTACGACCATGCTCCGGCCCATTTCAGCGAGCCGCCGCTGTCCTGGGGCGAGGGGCCTGCGGCAGTGCATCCGAAGGCGCTGCGGGACGAGCTCATCGCGGCCGCGGAGTGGGTCTGCCAGTACCTGGGACAGCTGCCCGAAGCCCCGGTGAGCCGCCCGATGCCCGGGCGCCGGCGCGCCCGCCTGCATGATGCCCCGCTCGACCGTACCGGTGGTGAGCTGCGGCAGATCCTGGACTTCGTGCGCGAGGAGATCGCACCGTTCCCCACCGGCAACGGGCACCCGGCCTTCTTCGCCTGGATCAACTCCCCGCCCGCCCCCGCCGGCCTGATCGCAGAACTCCTCGCCTCCGCCATCAACGCGACCTGCGGCATGGGCGAGAACGCCCTGATGGACCTCGAACGCGGCACCGTGCGCATCCTCGCCGACCTGGCCGGCCTGCCCGCCAGCACCGGAGGCGTCCTGACCAGCGGCGGCTCCATGGCCAACCTGCTGGCCCTGGCCACCGCCCGCACCTGGTTCCTCACCCGCCGCGGCTCCGGTGACGGCCCCGCCTACGACCGCGACCACGCCCGCCTGACCCTCTACTACAACACCCAAGCCCACATGTCCGTCGCCAAGGCCGCAGCATGCATCGGCATCCCCACCCACCGCCTGCGCCCCATCCCCAGCGACACACAGCACCGCCTGGACCCCGCCGCACTGCGTGCAGCCGTGACCGCCGACCAGGCAGCCGGACTCCTGCCGTTCTGCACCGTCACCACACTCGGCACCACCGCCACCGGCGCAGTCGACCCGCTCGAACCCGTCACCGCCCTGTGCCGGAGCACCGGGATGTGGCACCACGCCGACGGAGCCTGGGGCGGACTTGGCGCGATGGTGCCCGCTCTGGCACACCTCTACCAGGGCGTGGCCGATGTGGACTCCATGACCGTGGACCCGCACAAGACTCTCAGCGTGCCGGTCGGCTGCGGCGCACTCCTGGTCACCGACCCCGAGCACCTCCACACCGCCTTCGCCCACCGCGCCTCCTACCTCACCCCGGGCGAACCCGCCACCCTCCCCTGGCTCTCCCACTCCACCATCGAACTCACCCGCCCCGGCACCCGCGCCCTCACCCTGTGGGCCACCCTGCACCACCTCGGACGCGACGGCGTCACAACCCTGCTCCAGCACTACCTGAGCCTCGCCGACCGCCTCCGTGACAAGATCACCGCCAGCCGTCGCCTGGAACTTGTGGCTGGCGGCCCCTGGCCGGTCACCTGCTTCCGCCTCACCGACACAGCCGGGCCCGACGCCCTCCACACCCGCATCGCCCACCGCGTCCAGACCGCCGGACGCGCATACCTCGCCACCGTCACGGTTCACGACCAGACGGTCCTGCGCGCCTGCCTGTGCAACTACCGCACCCGCGAGAGCGACCTCGACCTGCTCCTTCGCGAAGTCCTTCAAGCCGCGGACTCCGACTGCGCAGAACCCACCCGATGCACCACCGAGTGATCACCCATCAGCCACGGCAGGCCATCCCGTTCGAATGGACGGTGCTGTCGGCACTGGTGAACACCTGCTGCTGAAACTCGTGAGTAGAGCCACCTTGTCCGAGCTCGGGTGCCGCCATATCCCGTGCTTCTGCTCGTACGGCCTGAAGCGCGTCACTTTCCTCGGGCACCGGGCACCGGGCACCGGGCACCGACAGGGGTGGTCCGCCTGGAAGTGTTCAATGATCGGCGGATCCGATGATCAAGGAGACGCTGATGAGCGACACCACCATCGAGGAGATATCGGCCGTGGAGCCGGTGGCGGAGGCGGTGCCGGCGAGTGACGAGCAGTTGGTCGCGATGCTGGTGGATCGGGCCCGCAGTGAAGGACTGCAGCTGACCGGCGAGGGCGGCCTGCTGCAGATGCTGACGAAGCGGGTGCTGGAGTCTGCCCTGGAGGGCGAGATCACCGATCACCTCGGCTATGAAAAGTACGATGTTGAGGGCCGAAACAGCGGCAACTCCCGTAACGGCAACCGGGCCAAGACGGTCCTGACCGACGTGGACCGGTCGAGGTCAAGGTCCCGCGGGACGTGGTCGGCAGCTTCGAGCCGCAAATCGTCAAGAAGCGCCAGCGGCGCCTGGCCGGGGTGGACGAGATGGTCCTGTCCCTGTCGGCGAAGGGTCTGACACACGGGGAAATCTCCGCGCACCTGGCCGAGGTCTACGGCGCGAGCGTGTCAAAGGCGGCCATCACCACGATCACCGACAAGATGATGGAGGCCATGGCGGAGTGGTCCAACCGCCCGCTGGACCGTGTCCATCCGGTCCTGTTCGTCGACGCCATCAACGTCAAGATCCGCGACGGGCAGGTGGCGAACCGTCCGGTCTACGTCGTGATGGCCGTGACCGCCGAGGGACACCGCGACATCCTGGAGATCTGGGCCGGCGACGGCGGCGAGGGCGCGAAGTACTGGCTGAGCGTGTTCACGGACCTGAAGAACAGGGGCGTCGATGACGTCCTGATGCTGGTTTGTGACGGGCTGAAGGGCTTGCCCGAGGCGGTGGAGACGGTCTGGCCTGCGACGATCGTGCAGACGTGCGTCGTTCACCTGTTGAGGAACAGCTTCCGTTACGCGGCCCGCTAGGACTGGGACAAGATCGCCAAGGCGCTCAAGCCCGTCTACACCGCGCCGAACGAAGGCGCAGAGGCTGAGCGGTTCAGCGAGTTCCAGGACGCCTGGGGCCGGAAGTACCCGGCGATCATCCGGCTCTGGGAGAACGCCTGGGCCGAGTTCGTGCCCGTCCTCTGCTTCGACGTCGAGATCCGCCAGGTCATCTGCTCGACGAACGCCATCGAGAGCGTGAATGCCCGGATCCGCAAGACCGTCCGTGCCCGCGGGCACTTCCCCAATGAGGCTGCAGCCATGAAGTGCGTCTACATGGCACTCATGTCGCTGGACCCGACCGGCAAGGGCCGCAAGAAGTGGACCATGCGCTGGAAGGCCCCGCTGAACGCCTTCCAGATCGCCTTCGAAGGCCGGCTCGCCCCGGCCACCAACTGAACCCACACGAAAAGGATCAGCCGTTTACTGGACACACCCATCAGATCGAAAAAGGAGCCTGTCTTTCGCCCAGGAGCGGCGTCCGCTCAAGCCGTTGTCGGTGTCTGCGTGCGCGGTGTGGCGATGTCGGTGTCGAAGTAGTGGGCGATCCGTGTCATGGCTTCGTTGATCGTGGCCGCGTCGGCCAGGGCGGAGAGCCTGATGTGGTCGCCGCTCGTGAGGTGGAAGTCGTTGCCAGGGGCGACGAGTACGCCATGGTCGCGTAGCAGCGTGTCGGCCAGTGTGATGTCGCGTGGCGGGGCCGTGGCGGCAGAGATGCGCGGGAAGAGGTAGAAGGCGCCTCGGGGACGTACGCAGGTGAGTTGAGGGATCCGGGAGAGCGCCTCCCATGCCGTGTCCAGGCGTTTCCGGAGGGGGCCTGCGGGGCCGGCGAGGTCGTTCTGGGTTTGGTGGATGTGGGCGAGGGCGGGGGGGATGGCGTGTTGGGCTGGGACGTTCGGACACAGGCGCAGGCTGGCGAGCTGCGTGATGGCTTCGGTGTAGGCGCGGGTCGCGGCGCGGGGGCCCGAGACGGCCATCCACGCCGATCGGAACCCGGGGACGCAGCAGATCTTGGACAGTCCGCTGAAGGTGACGCAGGGGAGGTCGGGGGCGAGGGTCGCCAGGACGGTGTGCTCGGCGTCGTAGGTGAGGTGGGCGTAGATCTCGTCGGCCATGAGCAGGAGTTCACGGCTGCGGGCGATGTCGGCCAGGGCGCGGAGCGTGGCGGGGTCCCAGACGGCGCCGGTGGGGTTGTGGGGCGTATTGGTGACCAGTGCGACGGTCTTGGCGGTGATGTGGGCGCGCAGGTGGTCGGGGTCGGGCTGCCATCCTCGGCGCTCGTCGCATCGGTAGTACACGGGGACCCCGCCGACGAGCTGGACAGAGGCGGCCCACAAGGGGTAGCCGGGTGAGGGCAGGAGGACTTCGTCGCCGGGATTGAGGAATGCCTGGAGGGCGAGGGGGACGAGTTCGGAGACGCCGTTGCCCAGGTGGATGTCCGAGGGGTGCAGGGCGAGGCCGCGGTGGTGGTAGTAGGCGGCGATGGCGTCGCGAGCCGCGGTGAGGCCTTGGGCGTCGGTGTAGGCACGGGAGTGCTCCAGTGCGTGCTTGACGGCGTCCAGGACGTGCGGGGGTGCGGGCAGGCCGTGGGCGGCGGGGTCGCCCAGGTGCAGGCGGATGATGGGGCGGCCCTGTTGTTCGAGGGTGTCGGCGAGTTGGGGCAGAGGGCCGCGCAGGCCGTACGAAAGACCGGTCAGGCGGTCGGAAGGTTTGATCATCGGGGGTCCATCGGTGTGGGAGGCAGCGCCTGCCCGGCGGCGGAGGGCTCCGCGCCGCCGGGCAGGCGTGCAGAGGTGCGGGTCAGGGCCTATGAAGTGGCCAGGGACTTGAGGCGGTGGCTGTGGGGTGCCAGGTTGTGGACGGTGTCGAGGGCGGAGCGGACGGCTCCTTGCTGGGTGTCGGCGTCGTGCAGGTAGCTTCCGGCGCAGTGGATGCCGTGGTGCCCTTGCTCGGCGGTGAGTCGGGCGGCCGCCCGGCGGCCGGGGACGGTGGGCAGGAGTTGCTGGAAGTGGGCCGTGGCGATGATGTCGTCGGGTGGGGTGCGGTGGGTGATCCAGCTCTTGAAGAGGTCGGTGCCGAGCTGTGGGCCGAGCCAGCTCGTCGTCTCGGCCCAGTGGCCGTCGCTGGTGGTGTTCGCGCTGGACCAGTGGGCGCGGTCGGCCGGCATGTGCCGGGGGTCGCGGTGGAGGGCCACGGTGGTGGGGACGTAGGTGAACTCGCTGAGGTGGGCCGCGGTGTGGGCGAGCCGGGGGCACTGCTGCAGGAGGGCGGCCGCCTGGGGTGCGGGCAGGGCCAGGATCACGCTGTCGTAGC
Source organism: Streptomyces silaceus (assembly GCF_001419745.1). Taxonomy (GTDB): domain Bacteria; phylum Actinomycetota; class Actinomycetes; order Streptomycetales; family Streptomycetaceae; genus Streptomyces; species Streptomyces silaceus. The sequence continues at coordinate 9,390 of NZ_LIRJ01000380.1, forward strand.
TGTCGTCGTAGCTGTCGTAGGGGAGTTCCTGCCCGCGCGAGCAGTGCACGACGGGCCCGTCGGCGTTCAGGGAGATGTGCCGGACGGGGGTGCGACAGCGGACGGGGTGTTTAAGCGCGGTGGCGAGCCGGTGGGACACCGCTTCGAGCCCTGAGCCGAGGGTGTGCCAGATCGGGGCGGCCTCCGCGTGTTGGGGCGGGGTGCGGGTGGCCCAGGCGGCGGCGGCGCGGGCGGGCATCCGGGCGGCCTGTTCCAGGGTGCAGCCGACGAAGGAGGCGCACCAGGCCAGGACGGCGTGCCGGTACAGGTCGTCGGTCAGGTCGAGGGGGCCAGCGAGGTCGGCGACGGTGGTGGTGTCCGGTCCGTCGTCGGCTTCGAGACGGGCGGCTCGGGCCAGGAAGGCGCCGAGTGCTTCCCAGGCCGGGCCCGTGAGCGGCTTGCGCCCGGCCGCGGCGTCGCCGGGGGCGTGCGGGGTCACCAGGAGCGGTTCGTCCTGCCCGGCACGCAGCAGGGCCGTGGTCAATGGGACGGCCGAGATGTCGTCCGCGGTGATGCCCAGGGCGCGGCACAGGGCGCTGTGGTCGGGGTAGGCGGTCGGGGACAGGAACTGGGCGCCCACGTCGACGTGGACGGTGCCGTGTTCGGGGGTGCGGACCGGGACGGTGCGGATGTTGCCGCCCGGCTGGTCGGTTGCTTCGTACACGGTGACGTCGTGGTCTTCGTCCAGGAGCCAGGCGGCCGTCAGGCCTGCGATGCCCGCCCCGATGATCGCGATGCGCATGGGGGTGCGCTCCTTTCGCTTCGCTCAGGCCGAACCGGACGCGGCGGCGGGAGGCTGGAGGAATCCGGAGTCGGTGAAGTAGTCCAGGTAGGGGTCGAGCATCGCGGCGTCGACGGGCGGGCAGGTCAGCCCGGAGCCGTCGATGGCTGCTTCGAAGTTGGTGCGGGTGAAGGTCGGGAAGGTACCGGCGAAGTACATCTCCTTGACGGAGATGTCCGATTGGTGGGCCGGTTCGATGAACATCGGCATGAACGGCGCCATCGGCTGGCTGGGATCCTCGGCGGTGAGGTCGGCCATGAAGGCGACCCACTCCTCATAGGGCACGGTGCGCACCGGGTAGCCGCGGGCGCGCAGCCGCTCGGTGAGCAGGGACAGGCGGCCGTCGCGCGGGTTGGTGATGTGGTGCACCTGTCCGCGGGCGGGGCGGTGGGCCAGGATGTGGGTGATGGCCTGGGCGGTGTAGTCGACGGGCACGAAGTCCAGCGGGAGTTCGATGTCGGGCGCCAGGCCGGTCTCGGCGATGCTGCGGAACAGCGCGCACATCATGGTGTCGGTGTTCCAGATGCCGCCGTCCTGGGTGCCGGTGATCTCGTAGGGACGATGTACGGCGGCGGCGAGGCCCTGCTGTGCGGCCTGGGCGACGAGACGTTCGGCGACCCACTTGGTTTCCGGGTAGCCCAGCGAGATCCGGTCGGCGAAGCGCAGTGGGGTGTCCTCGTCGACATGGCGCACACCGGCGGCGCCGAATCCGGCGATGACGGCGATGCTGGAGACGTAGTGGAAGGCCTTGGCCGGGCCGATGCGGGCGAGGTCGAGCATGGTGCGGGTGCCGCCCACGTTGATGGCTTCCAGCGCGGCGTACGGGTAGGCGAAGTTCACACGTGATCCGGCGTGCAACAGCGTGTCGCTGTCCTCGCCCAGGGCATGGAACGCGGCCGGGGCGAGGCCGAAGCGCGGGGCGCCCAGGTCGCCGGGCACGACGGTGACGTGCCGGCCGAGTTCCTGGAGGTCGAGTCCGTAGCGGCGCATGCGTGCCGCGAGGCGCTGCCTGCCCTCGGCTTCGCTGCGGGCCCGCACCAGGCAGTACACGTGTGCGGCCCCGTGGTCGCGGATCAGGGAGTTCAGCAGATAGGTGCCAAGGAAACCGGTGGCGCCGCTGAGGACGACGCGCCGTCCCGTGGGCGGCAGGTGGGCGGCGGTGGGAAAGACCAGGTCCGGATCGAGGCGGGAAGCGGCCTCGAAGTCCACCGTCTGCTCCTGGGTGTCCTGAGCTGTGGCGGTGGCCAGCTCCTCGATGCGGGCGGCGAAGGTCGTGACGGTGGGGTTGGCCAGCAGGGTGCGGATCAGGTAGCGGCTGTGTTCCGGGGGCAGGTCGAAGCGGGCCCGGCAGCGCGCGGCCAGCCGGGTGGCCTGCAGCGAGTGGCCGCCCAGGGCGAAGAAGTCCCTCTCGCGCCCGATGTTCGCATCGATGCCCAGGATCTCGGCCCACACCCCGGCGACCGCCTTCTCCACCGGAGTCAGGGCCTCCTGCTCGCCGGTCGGGGCCGCCGTGTCGTGCCGGTCGGCCTCCTGGGCCAGCAGGCCGCGGTCAATCTTGCCGGACCGGTTCAGCGGCATCCGCTCCCGCACCAGGATCGGCTGGGGCACCATGAACACCGGCAGCCGGTCACGCAGGTACTCCCGCAGCCGCCAGCCCAGTTCGGCCGCGTCCACGCCCGGTTGCGGGGTCACCCAGGCCAGCAGCCGGTCACGCTCCCCGCCCTGCGGCGTGATCACCGCAGCCTCGCGCACCTGCTCATGAGCGCTGAGGTGCACCTCGATCTCGTCCAGTTCGATGCGGTAGCCGCGCACCTTGACCTGCCGGTCCCGCCGCCCCAGGAACTCCAGCACCCCGTCTGGACGCCAGCGGGCCAGGTCCCCCGTCTTGTACAGGGTCCCGGATTCGTCATCGGGGCCCAGGTGGTCGGGGACGAAGCGGCGGGTGGTGAGCTCCTCGTCCTGTAAGTAGCCGAGCGCAACCCCGTCGCCGCCGACCCACAGCTCGCCCGTCTGGCCCGGAGCGGCGAGGTCGCCGTCCTCACGCACCACGTAGGCCGTGGAGTTGGCCACGGGCGTACCGATCGGCACCGTCTCCGCGTCGTCGGCCAGCTCGGTCATCACGTGCACGGTCGACAGCGAGGAGTTCTCGGTCGGGCCGTAGCCGTTGACCAGCATCCCGGGCCTGCCGTGGGCCAGGACCCGGCGCACCGCCTCCGGGGAGAGCGCGTCCCCGCCCGCGATCAGGCACCGCAGCCGGGCGAACATCTCCGGGCGGACCTTGGCCATCTGGTGGAACAGTCCCGCGCTGAGCCACATCACGCTCACGCCCTCGGCCCGCAGCACGTCTTCCAGGGCGTCGGCAGCCAGCAGCGTGTCCACCTCGGCCAGCACCAGGCGGGCCCCGTTCAGCAGGGCCGCGAACCACTCGAAGCACGAGACGTCGAAGGTCGGGTTGGTCGTGGCCAGCAGGACGTCCCGCGACGAAAGCCGCAGCCGCTCATCGCCGTGGCAGACCAGCCGCACCGGACCGCGGTGCGGTACCACTGCCCCTTTGGGTACGCCGGTAGACCCGGACGTGAAGATCACGTACGCCGGGTCGTCGGGCCCCGCGTCCACCTGGTCGGACGCCCCCGTGCGCACGGATCGGTCGGCTATGTCGACCGTCTGGGCATGGTCCTCCACCAGCGGCCGGTGGGCGGCCCGGGTGATCACCTCGCGTACGTCGGCGTCCTGGAGCAGCCGCAGCAAGTGCTGCTGCGGGTAGTTGGGGTCCAGGGGCAGGTAGGCCGCTCCCGCGCGCATCACCGCGAGTACCGCCGTCACGCACGCCACCGAGCGTTCAAGGAGCACCCCGACCACGTCGCCCTGTTCGACGCCGTCGGCGACCAGGCGGTCGGCCAGCGCGGCCACCTGGTCCTGCAGTTCACGGTAGGTCAGTTGTTCCGCGCCCTGGCGTACGGCCACCGCGTCGGGGCGGATGTCGGCCTGCTGGGCGAAGAGTTCCGGCACGGTCGCCGTGCGCGGGTAGCTGGTCGAGGTGTCGTTCCACCGGTGCACCTGGGCGCGGTGCTCGGCCGGATTCAGACGGAGGTCATTGGCTGCGGTAGCCATAGGCTTGCTCCTTGCGTAACTAGGTGTGGGCGACGCTGTCGCCCGGGGGTGAGAGGGGTGTGGGGTCATCGCGGCGTGGAGATGGCGGCAGGGCCGCGGACCAGAAGGCGGCCAGAGTGGGTTCGACCTGGGACACGGCGTGTTCGATCACGGCCGGGTTCTCGCCGTGGGCCAGTCCGTGGGCGACGACGTCCCGTGCTCCGTCGACGAAACGTGGCGGTGCTGCCCGGAAGAGGGCCACGTAGTCGAGGACCGGTGCGGGGAGCGCGGGCTCGACTCTTCCGAGGGCTTCACCCAGCGCTTCACAGGCGGCGCACCACAGCAGCAGATCTGCGCGGATCGCGCAGGCCGCCTCGGCCGGCCCCGCACGCATCGCCAGCCATCCCATCAACGAATCGAACGCCCGCATCCCCTGCGGCGGCCGCTCAGCGCGCAGTTCCTGCTCCCCGTGCCCGAGGGCGCGTGCGCAGGCCAGCAACGGGGCCTCGCAGTCGAGCACCAGCCGGGCCAGGTCCAGGAAGTAGCCGGCCACGGGCTGGTGCGGGTGACGAGCGGCCAGCGCGGCGAATGCCGCCACCTCAGCGGTATGGGCGTGATATTCACCCACCGCCACGCGCGCCATTTCGGCCACGCCGGCTTCGCCCGAAGTCATCGCCGCCACCAGTCGGTTGGTGCGTACATGCGCCTCGGTGTCAGGAGTCGTCTCCTCGAGCAGCAGGTCCACGTCCCACGTCATGCCAGCCTCCCGCGGCACTTCACGGTCAGCCCCGAGCCGGGACTGAGCAGCGTTTCTCGCCGCTGTAGACCGCCTTCCTCGCATACGTGAACCCTCACGGGGCGTGCGGGAGCACTCTTGATGCGAACCAGGCACGCAAGGCGCGAAGGAGGCACGACGCCTTACACCTGCCATGTGAGGCACGGGGTGCCATGGGCCATGCACCCCGGGCTTGCCTCGCCGCCCGGCGCGCCGGTTCATGCGCCCTTGTTCGCCCCATTTGGTCTCCGCTGCCCTGGAACGAGCGCAGCCCGGCTCCGCCCTGCACTGCGCTACGCGGAAGGGCTGACCCGGGCCGATGTGGGGGCGGTGCACGACCACCTCATGGGCCGGGGCGGCCCGCTGGTCTCGGGGAACCTCAGACCCGGACTTGACCGCGGCCGCCGCCCTTTACGCATTTTGTCCCGTCCCGTCCAGGTGCTGACGTAGGCCCGCCGGACGGGATAACAGTTAACCTCGCTCTTTCGGTTCGAGCGGGATGACGGTGTTGAGGGTCAACTTGTGGGTTCCCGGGCCGGTTTTGTGAGCTGAGCATGCCGAAGGGCCGACGCGGTGGCCGGGGTCTCCGAGGCCTTTCAGGTCGTGGGCGGCAGGGACGCGATGCTCAGCCGGCGGGTCGGGGCAGGGTGGCGAGCCGGTGGAAGGCCAAGGCCAGTTCGTGTCTCCAGGGCCAGGTCGCGGCGATTCGCAAGTGGTGTTGACGGCCGCCTCGGGTGAGGCGGGCGGCGACGTGCAGGAGCCGGTAGCGCAGACGCTTCGGTTCGGCGGTGAACATCCGGCGCTGTCGGTGCGGATCAGGATGTCGGTGCCATACCGGTGGGCATCAGGGAGTTGAGCGAGGGCGTCGTCGAGCACGGTGATGTGATCGGTGGCGGTGTTTGCTCCGGCGTTGCCGGGCCGCAGCCGTCCGGCCAGGGCACCGCCGGTGTTGGCCAGGAAGCAGAGCAGCGGGTGGTAGCCGAAGCCGCCCTTGTAGGTCGGCGCCGCGGACTCCTTCTCGGAGTGGCAGGTCACCAGCGTGGCATCGATATCCAGTACGAGACCGGGCACCTCACAGCCGCCGGCCCGCACCGCGGGTATGTCCTCACCCTTCTCGGCGGCCTGCAGCCAGGCGATCTCCCTCGCCCGGGCGCGAGCCGACCGCAGTGAAGCGAGCACCGTGTCGTCGATCTGGGCGAGTAGCCGCCAGGCGGTCGCGGTGGAGGCCACCGGCCCGAACACCCCTGCCTGGTCCCGCAGCACCGCGAGATCGGTGATCGTCTCGCCGCCGTCAGCGATCATCACCGCAAGGTCGGTGGCGACGCGGCCGGGATCATGGCCGGTCCCGCGCGGCCGCAACGGACCCAGCACGGTCGCGTACGCAGCCGTCAGCCCGGTGGTGTCGGCGAGATCGGCGAGCAGGCGGGCCCCGGCATGCCCCACTACCCCCGAACCGTCCGCCGTGACATGGACCTTGGGACGCGAACCGATAGCCTTCACGCAGAAAGTGCCTTCCAACCGAGACAGCAGAGACCTTCAGCAAGTCTCATCGTCCCTGGTCAGGAGGCGCTTTCGCGTTCACGGCACGGTGACCGCCCTCACCCAAGTGAAAGCGCGAGGCCAGGTCCTACAGGATGGTGATCTGCGAGATCTTGTGCACGGGGCCCCCTTCGGCCAGGAGGTCCCACCGTTCCCACTTGTTCATTATGCGAGACTTGTACACGCCGTTGAGGTCCTTCTGGTACGTGATGACGACCTTGTTGTTGCCCGAGCGGACCAGGCCCACGCCGTACAGAGCCACATCGACCGTGCCGGCGTTCGCCCAGCAGACGACGGTCGAACGGGACTGTCCAGCACCGGTCCAGACCTTCATGAACTCGCCCTCGGGCGGCTGCGTGGGATTGGTAAAGCACTCATCCCCCCACACTCTGTTGATGGCGCCAGCAGGGGCGACAGAGAGCAGGGATGCAGTCAGTGCACCCAAGCCGACGACGAGAGCACTGCGAAGTAACTTCATGCCTCTCCATTCCTTCGAACATTGCAAAGTATTGAGCCGACGCGGCCGCCCGGCGCCCCACGAGGCTCGGCTCGTGTCGCCGCCAGTCCCGCACGGGGCAGGTGAACTGCGACTGCGTCGATCCGGGCGCTTTGGTACTGAGCGAGATCCAGGCTCAGCTCCGGCCTCCCACAATGTGGCCGTGGCCTTGCCCCAGCCCGACTCTGCAGCGCGGTCCGCCCCTACCGCCACAACGACGGAGCATTTTGGGACGCTGGAACGCGGAAACAGGCTGCGACCAGGCAAGACCTGACCTGCCTGGAACGCGGAAACGGGACGCATCAGGCCGCACGGACGATGACGAGCGGTGGTTCCCTGAGGCCACTGACCCGGTTCGCGCTTCTTCTCGCGCCGCGAAGAACCCCACGGTCCCGATCTTCGTCTCAGGTGACGGAAAGGCTGCCTGAGTGAGCGACTGTGACGAGTCGGAAGCTTCGTTGGTGACAAGCGGACTGCTTCAGCCGCCCCGTTCACCAACTCAGCAAGGCTGGCTGGTGACAACTGTCGTCCTTCGGCTCAGGGGTGCGTCCGTCTGTCTTACGGGCAAGATCACCCGATGACTTATCTCGGGCTGGTGACCGTTGTCGTACGTGGCGGGCCAGCCGGGGCGGGTCCTGGGCCGCGCACCAGGCCTCGAAGGCTGGGGATTGCCACACGGCCTGCCCGTCCACGCCACGTACAGCGAGGACCCAAGTCCAGATCACGGCTGCGGTGTTCGACCTCGCGGGCGGGGCGTCCGTGAAGACTGACGTTGTCGGGCAGTTGGAGACGACCAGGCCCTCATTGATGAGGTCGCGCAGATGCTGCGTGACGGGGGCGCCACCGCGCTACTTCCACCCGGATAGGTTCAGGACGCCGTGCCCGCGTGGCCTGCCGACAGGGCATTCGTCCACGGCAGACAAGAAGGAGCCCCAAAGGACTGGAACCTCCTCCGAGACCATGTCAACGTACAACGTCCCGGAAAACACCAGGTCAGCGAACTGAAGCGGGCTTCTGGCGACCTGCGCATCGACCGACCTCATGTCACCCTTCGGCCCACGTCGCCTGACCGCGCCCCTGTGTATTCGTACCCACGGAGGTCTCCCTGTCGCACGCCGCTCTCCGATCCGCCCGCTTCACCGCCCCCATCCTCTTGGCCCTTGGCACTATGAACGCGTGGGCAGCCCAACGGACCGAGGACTACGGGGCCTTGTCTACGGCGCTGTGCCTGTGCGTTTACGCGGCCGGGCTGTTCGGTGAGGATCTGCTGCAACGCGGCTACCGTCGTGACAGCGCCGTCCTCGCGTACATCGCGGTGCACCCTGGTGCTGCGACTCGCCACGTAGCCCGAGCCATCGGAGCCCCCGAACGCGTCGTCGTCCGGAACCTCGGCCGCCTCACCGGCGACGGGCTGCTGGTACTCGCCGCAGACGGGGAGGCTCCCGTGCTCCGGTCCTACCGATCGGCGTCCTGACCGACGGGCCGGAACGTAGGGCTCCGGCCTTTTGCTGCTGGGCGCTACGTATCAGACGATCCCCGGTTAGTAAAACCGGGGATCGTCCGGACCATTGATGCCGTTCGTCTCGGCTGTGCTTGGCAGTGGAGCCGGAGCGGACGGTGTAGCTCATTCGCCTGGCCCGCAGTGACGTCCTACTAATGCGGGTATTTCCACGAAACCGAGGAGCGTGAGAGTTCTGTCCGATCCCATCAAAAAGCTTCCGTCAAACTCAAAGGGGAAGGTTCGGTATCGTTTTGTTGTCGATGTAGGGGTTGATCCCGAATCTGGGAAGCGCAAGCAGCTGATGCGCACCTTGCCCGACTCAAGGAGGCGCTGGGAAGGGCTGTTACCCGACGCTTGGTGCAAATCGACGTCGCTGAACACGTGAGCATCTCGCGCAGGGCGCGAAAAGAGGAGCGGAAGTCCAAGGAAGAAGTGCAGCCATGGAACGTCCAGGAGGTTCAGAAGTTCATCCACGGTATTATGGGGGAACGCCTCTACGCGGCGCTTCTTCTTTCACTTATGGGGCTTCGTCCAGCTGAAGTCTGCGGCCTTCGGTGGGAAGACGTTGACTTGGAGAACGCCACGATCGTCATTGCTAACACGCGCACGATGATGGGTAACCGGCACGTGGTGGAGAAGGACACCAAGTCCCTTGCGGGTGAGCGGGATTTGCCGTTGCCGGCTCCGGTGCTGGTCGCCCTCAAAGCATTCCGGGCTCTCCAGGCCGAGGAGAGGCTCGCTCTGGGAGAGGCGTACGTGGTGTCCGGCTATGTGCTGGTGCACGAGACAGGAGTGGCTTTCACGATCAAGCAGCTTCGTCGGCGCGCGTACCGGCTCATGGAGCTTCTCGGTCTCCGTCGCGTCAGGCTCTACGACGCACGCGCGGCGTGCTTCACCTTCCTGGCCAACAACGGCGTGCCGGACCATATCCTCGCGCGCTGGGCCGGGCATAAGAACGTAAAGACGACCAAGCGGTGGTATGTCAAACCGGATGTGGAGGATCTTCGCGGAGCCGCTGTCACATGGGATGGCCTGCACGGAGGTGTGACGGAGCGCCAAACGTGAGCCACACGATCTGTATGGAGGGCCCCGGCTGTGGCCAAGTCGCCTGCCCGGTGAGTACAGATCTTGTTCACCATGTGGTGTTCAAGCTGCTGGTGGGGAGATTGTGGAACGGTTCCGGGCCGGTCACGCCGTTCCTCATCAGTGTCACCAAACTCGGCGTGTCAACTGAGCCACCCCGGAAGCCGTGCCCTTGGGCAAGGTCTTGCCCGAAGAGGCTGGCCGAGGGCCCGCGCGCCAGTAGGGTCCAGAGCCGACGCGGTCACGAGTGCATGCGGGAGACCACGTGCATGGATGCCCAAAGGGTTCCGGCAGCGCCGGTCCTGCTGCCGTGAGCGGGACAGGGCCTACCTAGGTTCACCCCAGCGATGTGTAACTTTGTGAGAGATGAGAGGGTCAGGCGGGTGAGTGAGACGCCGAAATACAACCTGCAACACCGCTTTGACGGGCCAGAAGACGCCCCTGTCCTGATCTTGGGTGCCTCACTTGGTACCACGTGGCACATGTGGGACCGGCAGATACCCGAGCTCAGCCGGCACTGGCGGGTGTTCCGCTTCGACATGCCCGGACACGGTGGGGCGCCCGCGCACCCCTGTGGGTCCGTCGGCGAGCTCGCCGAGCGGCTGCTCGCGACGCTCGACGAGCTCGGCGTGCAGCGCTTCGGGTACGCGGGCTGCGCCCTCGGCGGTGCCATAGGCGTCGAGCTCGCGCTGCGCCACCCGCAGCGCGTCGCCTCGCTGGCGCTGATCTCCGCGTCCCCGCGGTTCGGCACCGCCGACGAGTTCCGCCAGCGCGGCGTCATCGTGCGCAGCAACGGCCTCGACCCCATCGCCCGCTCCGCCCCCGAACGCTGGTTCACCCCCGGCTTCGCCGCCGCGCAGCCCGCGATCACCGACTGGGCCGTGCAGATGGTCCGCACCACCGACCCGGGCTGCTACATCGCCGCCTGCGAGGCCCTCGCCGCCTTCGACGTACGCGCCGAGCTGGGCCGGACCGGCGTGCCGACGCTCGTGCTCGTGGGCTCCGAGGACCAGGTCACCGGGCAGGGCGAGGCCCGCACGCTCGTCGCGGGGATCCCCGACGCCCGCCTCGCCGTCGTGCCCGGCGCCTCCCACCTCGCGCCCGTCGAGCAGCCCGCCGCGGTCACCGACCTGCTCGTACGCCACTTCTCCTCGGCGTGGCAGGCCGCCCCCGACACGGCCACCGGCCAGTCCGCGATCGCCGCGCCGCCCGTCAAGCCCGTCCTCGCCCCGCCGCCTCCCGCGCCCATGGCCGAGATCGCCCCCATGGAGCAGCCCGAGGCCGCCGGCAGCGTCCGGCCCGACCCCTACGACGCCGGGATGAAGGTCCGCCGCGAGGTCCTCGGCGACGCGCACGTCGACAAGGCGCTCGCCTCCGCCGACGACTTCTCCGGGGACTTCCAGGAGCTGATCACGCGCTACGCCTGGGGCGAGGTCTGGAACCGTCCCGGCCTCGACCGCCGCTCCCGCAGCTGCGTCACGCTCACCGCGCTCGTCGCCGGCGGCCACCTCGACGAGCTGGCCTTCCACACCCGGGCCGCGCTGCGCAACGGCCTCACCCCGGCCGAGATCAAGGAGGTCCTGATCCAGGCCGCCGTCTACTGCGGCGTCCCCGCCGCGAACTCGGCCTTCAAGGTCGCCCAGGCCGTGATCCGCGAGGAAACCACGCCCCAGGAGTAGCAGGATGGGGGTATGGCCCCTTCTCTGAATTCCCCTGGTTCCCCCGGTTCCCCCGAGACCGACGGCGGCGGCCGCTCGGCGCGGACGACGTTCACGAAGAAGTCTCACGCGTGCGTGCGTCTCGAAAAGGACGGACGCACGCTCGTCATCGACCCCGGAGGCTTCAGCGAGTCCGACGCCGCGCTCGGCGCCGACGCGATCCTCATCACGCACGAGCACCCGGACCACTTCGACGAGAACCGGCTGCGGGCCGCTCTCGCGGCCCGCCCCGGCGCCGAGATCTGGACCCTGAAGGCGGTCGCCGACCAGATCGCGGCCGCCTTCCCCGGCCGTGTGCACACCGTCGGGCACGGCGACACCTTCACGGCCGCCGGATTCGACGTCCAGGTCCACGGCGAGCTGCACGCCGTCATCCACCCGGACATCCCGCGCATCACCAACGTCGGCTATCTGGTGGACGGTTCCGTCTTCCACCCCGGCGACGCGCTCACCGTCCCCGACCACCCCGTCGAGACGCTGATGCTGCCCGTGATGGCCCCGTGGAACAAGATCTCCGAGGTCATCGAGTACGTACGCGAGGTGAAGCCGCGGCGCGCCTACGACATCCACGACGCGCTCCTGACCGACCTCGCCCGGCCGATCTACGACAACCAGATCGGGGCCCTGGGCGGCGCCGAGCACCTGCGTCTGACGCCCGGGGAGTCGGCCGATCTGTGACTGTCAGTGCCGCCCGGTAGGTTGTGGGGCATGCGCATTGCGACCTGGAACGTGAACTCGATCACCGCCCGTCTGCCGAGGCTCCTGGCCTGGCTGGAGAGCACCGGCACGGACGTGCTGTGCATCCAGGAGACCAAGACGACGGCCGAGGGCTTCCCGGCGGACGAGCTCCGCGAGCTGGGCTACGAGTCCGCGGTGAACGCCACAGGTCGGTGGAACGGCGTCGCGCTGGTCTCCAGGGTCGGCCTCGACGACGTGGTCAAGGGCCTGCCGGGCGACCCCGGCTACGATGGCGCGGAGGAGCCCCGCGCGATCTCCGCGACCTGCGGCCCCCTCCGCCTCTGGTCGGTGTACGTGCCGAACGGCCGCGAGGTGGACCACGCCCACTACGCCTACAAGCTCCAGTGGTTCGAGGCCCTGAAGGCGGCCGTCGCCGGCGACGCCGCGGGCGCCCGCCCCTTCGCGGTCCTCGGCGACTTCAACGTGGCGCCGACCGACACCGACGTCTGGGACCCGGCCCGCTTCGAGGGCGCCACGCACGTCACCCCGGCCGAGCGCGCGGCGCTCGCGGCCCTGCGCGGGACGGGCCTCACCGACGTGATGCCCCGTCCGCTCAAGTACGACCACCCGTTCACGTTCTGGGACTACCGCGAGCTCGGCTTCCCCAAGAACAAGGGCATGCGCATCGACCTCGTGTACGGGAACGAGCCCTTCGCGAAGGCCGTGACCGACTCGTACGTGGACCGCGAGGAGCGCAAGGGCAAGGGGGCCTCCGACCACGCTCCGGTCGTGGTGGACCTGGAGCTGTGAACGGAGGCCCGTCCGGCACCTGAGGACGCGTCCGGCGGAGCCGGTGACCCGCGGCGGCAGAGGAGCTACGGCACCAGCAGCCGCAGGTCCACCGACTCCGCCAGCGCCGCGAGCCCCGCGTCCCCGGGGTGCAGATGGTCCCCGCTGTCGTAGGCGGGGAGGATCCGCGCCGGGTGTGCGGGATCCCGCAGCACCGCGTCGAAGTCGAGCACGGCGTCGAAGTCGCCGCTGTCGCGCACGTACGCGTTGACGGCCTCCCGCTGCTGATTCGCCGCGGCCGTGCAGAGCGACTCGCCCTCGCACGGCGCGATCGTCGCCGCCACCACCCGCAGCCCCCGCGCGCGGGAGCGCTCCGCGACCTCCCGCAGACCGGCGATCACCTGGCCCGCCGAGGCGCCCCACCGCACGTCGTTGACGCCCTCGAAGACGACGACGGTGCGGGCCGACGTCTGGGCGAGGACGTCGCGGTCCAGGCGGTGCAGGGCGCTCACGCCGCCCGTGTCGGTGGAGACGCCGTCGCCGGGGTAGCGGTCGGCGATCACGCGGTTCGCGGAGATGCCCTGGTTGAGCACGCCGTAGCGCGGCACGTCGGACTGGTTCAGCAGACGCGTCGCGAGGACGTTCGGCCAGCGGTGGTTGGCGTCCTGCGTGGACTTCACGCCGTCGGTGATCGAGTCGCCGAGCAGCACCACGGACCCGGGCCCGCCGCTCACGTCGACACCGGTGAGCAGCGGCCAGGTCGTGATCGTCGAGGTGTACGCCGCGGGGGAGCCGTCCGCCGCGTGGTCGCCGGGGCCGCTGACGTACGAGCGCTGGATGGCCTGGCTGTGCACGGGCGCCGTCGCCACGGGCCCCGGCAGATGAAAGCTGACCAGGAGGTTCGCGTCGGCCGGCACGTCGAAGTCGAGGGGGTCGCTGAACGCCTGGGCGCCCGCAGGGATGTCCGTGCCGCGCGCGCCCCGAAAGGTCAGCCGCCGCGGCTCGCCCCGGGCCGCCGCCCCGGACTCCTGCACCGCCACCGTGGCCCCGCCGATGGTCACCGGGGCCGCCGCGAAGGTGTTGTCCACCCGGATCCGTACCCGCGGCCCGCCCGTGCTCGTGTGCACGACCAGCCGTACGGTCCGGTCGGCCCAGGGACCCACCGCCGTGTAGCCGGCGGTCGACGCCGACCACGTGCCCGTCCAGCCCTTGGCCGCCGCCCGCACCGACAGCGCGAACACGTGCAGGTCCGCGGCGCCCGGGTCGCGCGGCAGGTCCACCGAGGCGACCTCGCGCCCCCGGGCCAGCGGCACGGTCACCACGTACAGCCGTGCCTTCTCGGCGAGTTGGCCGTCCGGCGTGTTGATGTGCGGCAGGGCGACGGACTTCGTGGCGAGCGGGCCCGAGCGCCAGTCGGGCGCGGTGAGCCGGTAGGTGCCGCGCGCACCGTCGCGGTAGCGGACCGTGCCCGTGCCGCTCGCGTCGCCGCCGGTGCCCGCGACGAGGAAGGCGAGGGCGTCGCCGCGGCCGCGCACCCGCACGGACTGGCCGTCGGCGCGCACGTTGTCCGGGGCGCCGGGACCGGTGCGCGGCCAGGTGAGCCGGGCGCCGTCGACGGCCAGGGAGCGTCCGGGAGTCCAGCCCGCCGCGGTCAGGTCCCGCGCGGAGAGCGAGCCGCCCGAGCCGTCGAAGTCGGCGTCGGCGGGGCGCGCGTCGTCGCTGACCGCGCTGTTGTCGAAGAGCCGCTCCAGGGGGAGCGGCTTGGGTCTGTGCGGGGCCGCGGCCTGCGCGGATGCCAGTGGTACGAGGCTCGTGAACAGGGCGAGCACGGCGGCCGTTCCCCAGAGACGTCGGCGCACGACGGACCCCTCCCGCGTGTGGTGGACCCCGGCCCTCCCACGTGCGGTGACCCGGGGTGCTGACAGATGCGCCATGAAGCTAAGGAGGCGGGGGAGGCGCGTCAATGAGTCGCGCGTGAACAGGGCGCGAACTCGGTGAAACGGGGGTCTGTGTGCCGCCGTGCGGGGTACTTGGCGCCGGGGCCCGGCTCAGGACACCTGGCCGGAACCGCCCCGGCTCAGGACGCCTGGCCGGAACCGCCCCGGCCCAGGACACCCCGCCGGAACCGCCCCGGCCCCTCACTGATCCGCCGACACCAGCCCCTTCTCGTACGCGAGGATCACCAGCTGCACCCGGTCGCGGGCGTCGAGCTTGGCGAGCAGCCGGGTCAGATACGTCTTCGCGGTGGCGACGCTGAGGCAGAGCTCCTCGGCGATCTCGGTGTTCGACAGGCCGCGGCCCACCAGCGTGAGGACCTCGCGCTCGCGGTCCGTGATGCCCTCGATCGTCGCCCCGCGCGGCGGCCCGGCCGCGGGGCGCCCGGCGAACTCCCTGATCAGCCGGCGTGTCACCCCCGGCGCAAGCAGCCCGTCACCGCTCGCGACCACGCGCACCGCGGCCAGGATGTCGTCCAGGGCCATGTCCTTGACGAGGAAGCCCGCCGCGCCGGCGCGCAGCGCCCCGTACACGTAATCGTCGTCGTCGAACGTGGTCAGGACGACGACGTGCGCGGGTGCCGGGCCCGTCGTGATCAGGCGGGTGGCCTCGATGCCGTCCATGCCGGGCATCCGGATGTCCATCACCACCACGTCCGGACGGAGTCGGGCGCACAGGCGCACCGCCTCCTCGCCCGAGGCGGCCTCGCCCGCCACCTCGATGTCGGGGGCCTCGGTGATGACCATGCCCAGGGCGGTACGGACGAGGGGCTGGTCGTCGACGAGCAGGACACGGATCGTCATCGCGCACCCGCCGCCGTGGGCAGGGGCAGCCGTGCGCTCACGCGGAAGCCGCCACCGGGGCGCGCCGCCGCGCTGAACTCGCCGTGCAGCAGGGAGACCCGCTCGCGCATGCCGACCAGGCCGTATCCCGCGCCGGGCCCACTTCCCTTGCGTGACAAGGGCGTTGGGTCCGCAGCGGCACCGGGTGCCGCTGCCCCGCTGCTTGCGGCCCCGCCGTCCTCGATCTCGATGACGATCTCCTCCTCGCGATGATCCACCGTCACCGTGCAGGACGCGGCCGCCGCGTGCCGCACCACATTGGTGACCGACTCCTGGATGATCCGGAACGC
>NZ_LIRJ01000381.1 GCF_001419745.1 Streptomyces silaceus
GGCAGGGGGTCTGGGGCAGGCAGCCCGGGAGCAGGGACCCCGGGACCAGCGGGCCCAGGACCACCGGGCCCAGGACGAGCAGGCCTGGACCGAAGGCTCCGGGGCTAGAGCCCCGCGGAGTTCCTGCGGCGTTCGGCGAGCAGGGCGTCGACGGAGAAGACGGACGCACCGGCGAGCACCAGCGGAAGCCAGGCCATCAGATACGCCAGGTCGTTGCCGTAGTAGTAGGGCTCGGTGGACCAGCTGACCGTCAGCCAGAGGCTGAGGGAGATCAGTGCGCCGCCCAGCGCGGCGACCCGGGCGAACAGGCCGAGCAGGGTGCCGATGCCGACGGCCAGTTCACCGAGGGCGATGGCGTAGCCGAAGGCGACGGGGTTCTTCAGGGAGAGGTCGACGAGAGAGGGGATCGCGGAGATGTCGCGGACGCCCTCCATCGTGGCGCCGATCGAGCCGGTGCCGCTCGCCTGCATGAAGGTGCTGTCGGTGAGCTTGTCCAGGCCGGCGTAGATGAAAGTGACGCCGAGGAAGATGCGCAGGGGGATCAGGGCATAGCGGGTGGCGGACTCCCGCCAGTCGTCGTGCCTGACGTAGCTGGTGTGGCTGTCCGTTCGCATGTGCGCCATGACCCTCCGCCGCCTCTCCCACGTCTGCCCGACACGTCCGTGTCTGCCCGACACATCCGTCACGTCCGTCCGACCGGCTCGTCATCTGACGATACGTACGAAGCGGGGCCGCTGCTCAGTGGCGAGCGGCGGTTTGCACGAGATCAGTCCGGAAGCTTCAGGGGGAGGCTCGGTTGTCGATGGGCCAGTCGGTGGTGGTGATGGTTCGGCGTCTGGTGGCGATGGTGGGACGCGTCGTGGGGATGGCTCAGTCGGTGACGTCGATCGTGACGCGGTTCGTCTCGACGCCCGCCGCGGTGATCACCTGCACCTCGACGCGGCCGGGCTCGACGTCGACGGGGACGGGCACGGTCAGGGTCGCGTCGGTCGGGTTGGTGAATCCGCCCGGCACGGGCACGAGCGGCACATGGACGTGGACGGCGCCGATGCGGACGACCATGCGGGCGAGGCGGTCCGCCTCGCCCGCGCCGGGCGGGACGAAGCCCGCGCCGCGGATCTCGATGTCGTCACCCGTCCGAATGGGGGCATCCAGATCGCCGGCCTCCCGGGCGCGGACGACGGAGAGGACCACGGGACGGCCGCCTTCGGAGTACTTCCCCGCCAGATACGTCGCGGCCGACACCAGCACGAGCAGGGCCAGGCCCCACGGCAGATCGGGCAGCTGCTCGGGCCGCCGCGCCAGCCGCACCGCGGCGAAGATCACGGCGACGCCGCTGACCAGGACGTACTGGGCGTCGGTGAAGCTGCCGCGGCCCGCGTCGTCGGTGAGCGGGTCGGCGGCCCGGGGCCGGTCGGCGCGCACCTTCTGCAGGCGCTGGCCGAGCACCCGCAGGCCGACGACCCTGCGCACCAGGACGGCGACGGCGCACACCACGGCGAGGACGGTGACCGTTCCGGCGGCGCGGGCGAGTTCGAGACCGGCGATCAGTTCGTCGCGCTCCCCGTGGCCCGACGCGGCGGCCAGCTCGCCCGCGAGGACGAGCACCGCGAAGACGACGAGGAGCACCCAGCAGGCGGCCACGGCGCGCGAGGTGGAGAGGCGGTTGTCCTCGCCGATGATCGGTGCGAGCACCCCGCCGCGCGCCCGGTGGGCGTACGCGGCGCCGGTCAGCAGGCCGCCGACCACCAGGGCCGCGAGGAGGCCGGCTGTGCGCGCGGCCGTCCAGCCGGTGCCGATCGCGGTGAGCGCCTGGACCAGGAGCAGGACTCCGAAGGCGCCCCAGACGACACCGAGCGTGCGCGTCCACAGCCGGCGCAGCCAGGCCTCGCCCTCGGCCCTGCCGCGCTCGGCGACGTCGCGCGCGGACTGCGTCAGCTCGTCCGAGACCCACTGCCGCGACGCGCTCGCCGAGTGCGCGACGGCCGCGGGCAACCCCTGCCCGGCGGCGAACTCGTCCCGCTTGGCGAGGAACGCGGCCACGGCGCGCCGGTGCCCCTCGCGCGCCCCGTGCGGACAGCCGCCGCACGTGCAACCGCCCCCGTGCGCGCCCTGGCCCGCCTCCTGCACCGCCACCGCGTACGCCGCCTTCCCCACCCTCGAAGCCTCTGGGGCCCCTTGCGAACTTCCTTGCAGAGAAGGGGAATTGTGCCGCACTGACGGGCGAGTGCGTTCCGCGGGTCAGGTCAGCGGGGGTGAACTGACCACGCGCGCGTTGACGGGCAGGTCGCGGGCGTCCACCGGCGTCTCAGGCCAGCAGGTCCGGTTCGCTGCGGCTGATGTCCTGCCACAGGGACTGGTAGTTGATCCACGCGACCAGGTCGCTGCCGAGCTGCTCGCGGGTCTGCACCGCCTGCTTGTGGCCGATCAGCACGGGACGGCCCGCGGCCCGCGCGCTCAGCTGGACCTGGCAGGAGCGTTCCATGGAGAGGAACCACCAGGCGGCGGCGTCGACGGAGTCCCCGACGGTGAGCAGGCCGTGGTTGCGCAGGATGACAGCCTTGTGGTCGCCGAGCGCGGCGGCGATCCTGCGGCCCTCCTCGGCGTCCACGACGACGCCCGTGTAGCCGTCGTACAGCGCGTGGCTCTCGTAGAAGGCGCAGGCCTCCTGGGTGATGGGGTCCAGGAGTTCGCCGAGGGTGGAGAGCGCGCGGCCGTGCAGCGAGTGGCAGTGCGCGACGGCGACGACGTCGGGGCGCGCGAGATGCGCCTGGGCGTGGACGGTGAACGCGGCCTGGTTGACGTGGTGGCGGCCCTCGACGACCTGCCCGTCGGCGTTGGCGAGGACGAGGTCGCCGACGGTGATGTGCTTGAAGGGCATGCCGAAGGGGTTCACCCAGAAGCAGTCGGTGTACTCCGGGTCGCGGGCGGTGATGTGCCCGGAGACCCCGTCCTCGTACCCGAGCCTGCCGAAGATCCGCAGGGCGCCGGCGAGCCGTTCCTTGCGGTGGCGCCGTTCGTCCGCCACGGAGTCGTGCACGGGCGGCATCGCGAACTGCAACCGCTCGACGGGTATCGGTGTGGGCGCCTGCATGAGTCCTCCATCCCTCGCTGTACGGGGCGGAAGTTACCGGCGGGAAGCAGAGGAGGACAGAGGCACGGCACGATCAACGGTGCGGGCAAAGACGACAGGAGGTGTCCGATATCGACGCCACACTCGGCGTATGTCGTCCAACTGGCAAGACTTCGCTGCCGCAGAGCCCCGACTGGCCGAGACCGTCGAGAAGCGCTTCGGGGCTTTCACCCACCACGTCCTCGCGACGCTCCGCAAGGACGGGTCGCCCCGCACCACCGGGCTCGAGGTCCGCATTCTGCACGGGGAGCTGTGGCTCGGCATGATGCCGAACTCGCTCAAGGCGCTCGACCTGCGCCGCGATCCGCGGTTCGCGCTGCAGGCGAATCCCGGTTCGGGCACCGGGATGGCGGGCGGCGACGTACGGATCTCGGGGCGGGCGGTCGAGGTGCGCGATCCGGAGACCGTCGCGCGGTACACGGACGCGGTGAACCCGCCGGACCCGGACGCGTTCCATCTCTTCCGCACGGAGCTGACGGAGGTGGTGCGGACGTACATCGAGGACGAGAAGTACCTGGCGGTGCAGCTGTGGAAGCCGGGTGCGCCGGTGCGCACGACGCGGCGTACGTAACGGCGCAGGACACGGTGTGCGTGACGGCGCAGGGCACGGCGTACGTGACGGCACAAGACACGGCGTACGTGAGGGGGCACGGCCCTGCGCACGTGAGCGCGTACGGGAAAACGCCGGTGCCGCCTCTCCTTGGCGGAGTGGCGGCACCGGCGCTCAGCGAGGCTGGGGGAAGACCCTGGGGGTCACTCCCACTCGATGGTCCCCGGCGGCTTCGAGGTCACGTCGAGGACGACGCGGTTCACGTCGGCGACCTCGTTCGTGATGCGGGTCGAGATCTTCGCGAGGACCTCGTACGGCATGCGGGTCCAGTCGGCCGTCATGGCGTCCTCGGAGGAGACGGGACGCAGGACGATCGGGTGGCCGTAGGTGCGGCCGTCGCCCTGGACGCCGACGCTGCGGACGTCCGCGAGCAGGACGACGGGGCACTGCCAGATGTCCCGGTCGAGACCGGCGGCCGTCAGCTCCTCGCGGGCGATGGCGTCGGCCTCGCGCAGCAGGTCGAGACGGTCCTTGGTGACCTCGCCGACGATGCGGATGCCGAGGCCGGGGCCCGGGAAGGGCTGGCGCTGGACGATCTCGTCCGGCAGGCCGAGCTCGGCGCCGACCATCCGGACCTCGTCCTTGAACAGCTTGCGCAGCGGCTCGATGAGCTTGAACTCGAGGTCCTCGGGGAGGCCGCCCACGTTGTGGTGGGACTTGATGTTCGCGGTGCCGGTGCCGCCACCGGACTCGACCACGTCGGGGTAGAGCGTGCCCTGGACAAGGAATTCGACCGGCTGGTCACCGGGGGCCTCGGCGACGATCTCCGCCTGGGCCTGCTCGAAGACGCGGATGAACTCGCGCCCGATGATCTTCCGCTTCTCCTCGGGGTCGCTGACCCCGGCCAGCGCGTTCAGGAAGCGCTCGGAGGCGTCGACGACCTTCAGCTGCACGCCGGTCGCGGCGACGAAGTCCTTCTCGACCTGCTCGGTCTCGCCCTTGCGCATCAGGCCGTGGTCGACGTACACGCAGGTCAGCTGCGAGCCGATGGCCTTCTGGACGAGGGCGGCGGCGACGGCGGAGTCCACGCCGCCGGACAGGCCGCAGATCGCGCGCTTGGTGCCGACCTGCTCGCGGATCGCGGCGACCTGCTCGTCGATGACGTTGCCGGTCGTCCAGTTCGGCTTGAGGCCGGCGCCGCGGTAGAGGAAGTGCTCCAGGACCTGCTGGCCGTGCGTGGAGTGCATCACCTCGGGGTGGTACTGCACGGCGTACAGCTTCTTCTCGTCGTTCTCGAAGGCGGCGACGGGCACGACGTCCGTGGACGCGGTGACCGCGAAGCCCTCGGGCGCCGCGCTGCACGCGTCGCCGTGCGACATCCAGACCGACTGCTCGGCCGGGGTGCCCTCGAAGAGGGTGGAGCCGGGCTTGGAGACGGTGAGGGGGGTGCGGCCGTACTCGCGCGCGCCGTTGTCGTCGACGGTGCCGCCGAGGGAGACGGCCATCAGCTGGAAGCCGTAGCACATGCCGAAGACGGGGACGCCGGCCTCGAAGAGCTCACGGTCGACGGTGGGCGCGTTCTCCGCGTACACCGACGAGGGGCCGCCGGACAGGATGATCGCCGCGGGCTTCTTGGCGAGCATCTCGGAGACCGGCATCGTGCTCGGCACGATCTCGCTGTAGACCCGGGCCTCACGGACACGACGGGCGATGAGCTGGGCGTACTGCGCTCCGAAGTCGACGACCAGAACGGTGTCGGGAGCGGCGGCAGCGGGGGGCGCTGATGGCACGGCGGCGGCCTTCCGGCGTTGAGCGTGAGCGGTGCGTGGGAGCAGAGGCTCGTGCGTGAGCAGGGGGTCTGTTTTGTCGATTCTAACGGGCCTGGCCGGGCCTCCCTCGTCGTATCCGACGGACCCCTCGCCGGGGAGGACGGGCAGGACCGGCGCCTGGACAGGCCGTCTCAGCATCCGAGCCGCCGAGGACCCCGGATTGACCCGGCACGTGCGCGTAGGGGCATACTGAGCCCGTGACCAAGCACCTCGGCTTCCTCTTTACCTATGGCAACCGGCCCACCGGCTGCCATGGTCGAGCTGCTTGATCCACTGACAAGCGACTTACCGGGCGCCCCGGGCCGACAAGGCCCGGGGCGCTCTGTCGTTCGCGGGTCCTGCCGCTCCGGGGCACCCCTTCCGACAAGGAGTCCCGATGACCACCACCGCCACCGCCGCAGCCGCTGTCGCCGCCGCGACCATCCCCGCCGCGGCCTCCTCCGCGACCGCCGCCGAGAAGACCGGCGCGCACACGCCCGAGGCCGTCGGCGTGATCGAGAACGCACGTGAGCGGATCGACACGCTCGACGACCGGATCATCGGTCTGATCCAAGAACGGATGGCCGTCTCGGCCGTCATCCAGGAGGCCCGCATCACGTCCGGCGGCCGTCGCGTGAACCTCTCGCGCGAGATGGAGGTCCTCGGCCACTACAGGGACGCGCTCGGCAAGCCCGGCACGACGCTCGCGATGACGCTCCTGGAGCTGTGCCGGGGCCGGGTCTGACCCCGCGCCGCCCCGCCAGGTCTGACACCACCGCCCGGCCGGGTCCGGCCCCGCCGCCCCGCCGGGTCCGGCTCCGCCACCAGGGCGCGGGTACCTGCGGACCTGAGTTCGGATCGGTTCTCACCCGTACGGCGCGTGACCGGTTCCGGCCGGGCTTCGTTGGTCCCGGTGTCCGTGTCAGCCAGGGGCGGGCCCGCAAGAACCACGCGTGGCTCCGCTGGAGCGATGAGGCGTACGGATCGTCGTACGCCGTGGGACCTCGCTCCAGTGATGTGACCGGACGGCAGGGGACAGCAGCCCGGTCACCCAAGAGAACGGTCGGCTTCGGGGACGCCCGGAGCCGGCCGGCCTCCGTCCCCGAATCACCGGCCCTTTCCCCTATAGATGTGGTCGAAACGGTTGCGCCGCCAACAACGCATCGAGCACGATGCGCAAGAGGGGCGGGCTCCAAGTCCCCTCGCCCACAGCTGCATTGCCAATGGTCGATACCACGCGAGCACCCCTTGTGCGCCGGGTCGGCCACCGGCACCTCGAACCAGCGGCGCACTCCCCCCGGCGCCGCCCCGAGGCACCGACGCTGCCCTGACGTCGGTGCTGACAGCCAAGGGCCCCGCGGATCCGTCCCGCGGGGCCCTTCGCTCGCCGTGCGGCCGTCCTTACGGCTTCTCCTACTTCCCGGCCTTCCCGGCCTTCCCGGCCTTCTCGGTCTTCTCGGTCTTCTCGACCTGCGCGTCGACGATCTTCGTCGGCACGCCGAACTTCTTCGGTTCGAGGAGGTTGATCGAGTAGAAGGCCGCGAGCGTCGTGCCGGTGCGGACGACGGTGAAGCTCATCGGGGTCTTCTGGCCCTCGATGAGCCCGACCACCTTGTACGAGACGGCCTCGTCGCCCGCCTTCGGGGCGGGCAGCGCGGCGACGTCGCGGTACTTGGAGCCCGCGTGCTCGTACGCGGTGCACTTCTTCGTGGCCGTGCGCAGATCGCCCATGACCTTCTTCGCGTCGTCCTCCTCGTGCGCGAGCAGCGCGAGCGAGACGACCGTGGCGTCCAGGGCGTCGGGGCCGGTCAGGGTCCGGCCGACCCGGGCCTTCGCCGCCGGCTGACTGGCGAACATGAACATGTCGGCGAACGGCTGGCACGCGGCCGGGTCCGCGGGGTAGGTCTCCGACGGCATGTCCGCCGCGGACATCTTCTCGACCTTGTAGCCCTTGAGGTCGCCCTTGGCGAGCACCGCCTTCTCCAGGTCGGCGACGGTCGGCACGGACGGCTTCTTCGCGGTCGGCTTCGACCCCCCGTCCTCCTGCGCGGACTTGGCGGGATCCGACGCCTTCTTGCCGTCGTCGTCGCCGCTGCCGCCGCACGCTGCGGTCAGGCCCAGCGCGACCGTGACGGACGCGGCCACGACGGCCCGAGACACAGTTGACTTCACGTTTCCTACCTTCACGTTCCCACGGCGCGGGCGAAGGGCCCGCGCCGTGGCGACATGAAAGCGGCAGACTCACGCTCCCCACCAGCCTTTTGCGTAACGATCAGAAACCGCCGAAAAGGTTGTACGCAACGCGTGTGAGTTGAACGTCAGAGCTTCGCGAGCCGAGCGCCGGACCGTGGCGGGCCGGGCGTCAGAGCTTCGCGAGCTGGGCGTCGACGATCGCCGGGGCCACCTTCGGGTCCTGGTCCGCCGTCGGCGTCCCGATGCCCTCCATGCCGTCCTTCGCGGCCTCCTTGTCGCGCTGGACGCCTTCGGGGTCGTAGAGGTTCGAGGCGGTGAAGACCGCGAGCGTGCCGCCGGTGCGGACGACCGTGACGGTCTCGCGCCTCGTGTACGCGCCCTTGCGGTGGGCCATTTGGTACGAGACCGCCTCGTCACCGGCGCCGGACCTGCCCGGCTCGCCCTGCTCTCCCCGCTCGCCCTTCTTGCCCGACCCGCCCTGCTTGTCCGGCGTGGGCAGTGGCTTGATCCCGACGTATCGGAGGTCGCCCACGTGGAAGTCGGCGCACTTCTTCGCCGTCGACGCGGCGCGCAGGTCGGCCATGATCCGCTCGGCGTCCTTCTCGGCGAAGGCGGAGAGGCGGACCTCGGTCGTGGTGAGGTCCTTGTCGTTCCTGGGGGTCAGGACGCGGTCGGCGCCGGCCTTCGCCCGCGTCTTCGCCGTGGCGCCGCCGCCCGGCACGGACACGAGCGGGCCGCACTGCGCGGGGGACGCCGCGCCGGTCGCCCCGGGACCGGCATCCGCCCCGGCCTCCGACTCGTCCGGCGTCTCGACCTCGTACCCCTTCACGTCACCGGAGGCGAGGGCCGCCTTCGCCAGCCGGCCGGCCGCGCCACCCTGCGCACCCGCACCCGAGCCCGAGCTCGCCCCCGGCTTCGCCGGCTTCTTCCCGTCGTCGCCGCCACTGCTGCACGCGGCGCTCGCCCCGAGGGCGGCCACGACGGAGACGGCCACCACGACCCGTGACACTGCTGACTTCACGTTCACTTCCCCCGCTCACTTGCGTCTCGCACCGTGCGGAGTCACCCGCACCCCTGGTACGACGGGAAGTGATCCATTCCGGTTCCCTCGCGGGACCCGGCCGCCCCGCTCGTCCCGGACCGGGGACTCACCAGCCCCAGATCCAGAACCGGAACGGGCTGAGCAGCGCGATGGCCAGGGCCATCCCGCCGATCACGATCACCACGCTCCACACCCGGCGCCTGCGCTCGGAGCGCTCGCTGCGGCGCGGGCCCGTCGGCGCCGCCCGCCAGTCGTCCGGGCGCCACCGCGCGGGCTCGTCGTCCCGCTTGCGCCGCCTGCGACGGAACCGCCCCTCCTCCTCGGCCTGCCGGCGCGCGGCCTCCTCGTCGAGGCGCCGCAACCTTTCGGCCACCATGCGGGCCCGCGCCGAGGGCTCCTTCGGTGCCGACGCACGGATGTCCCGCTCGCTGTCGTTCTCGAACCGCTCCCACACCTCGTCGGGTATGGCCACGCTGTCCCTCCCCCTCACGACGTCCCACGTCCTCTTGGCCCGTGAGCGGGGGAAGTTCTACGGCACCCCGTCACGCCAGGGCAAGCCATGTGAGTCACGCCACATAAGGATTCTGTGAAATCGAGGACAACCATTCACAGGGATCGCAGGTCATGCATGCAGTAACAACGGCCACACCCGCGTCCCCACGCCGCGGAGGCCTCCACCTCCGCGCTGCCGACCGGGCAGTGCGCCGGACTTCCCGAGGTCTTCATGAAGCTTCGCCGTGCCGTGGCTGCCGCGGCCGCTACGGCTGCCATCGCCCCGATCGCACTGCTGTCGGCCCCGGCCGCCTTCGCGACCGAGGACACCACCCCGACTCCGAGCGTGACGGCCACCGAGACGCCCGAGCCGACCGAGACGCCGACCGAGAAGCCCACGGAGAAGCCGACCGAGAAGCCGACGGAGGAGCCCACCGAGACGGAGGAGCCCACCGAGGAGCCCACGGAGACCGAGGAGCCCACGGAGGAGCCGACCGAGACGGAGGAGCCCACCGAGGAGCCCACCGAGACCGAGGAGCCCACCGAGGAGCCCACGGAGCCGGAGGAGTGCCCGGTCGACGACGAGGACGGCGTGGACGTCGACTCGGTGCTCGAGGTCGACCTCAAGGGTCTGCCCGGCAAGATCGTCGCTGGCAGCGGCTGGCACCCGTTCACGCTGACCGCCGCCAACCCCACCGACGAGGCGCTCGGTGCGGTCAACTGGGTCGCGGCCGTGGACAACGACAACTTCAGCGACGAGAGCAAGTGGCTGAGCGACTACACGAGCCTGCAGTTCTACAACGCTGAGACCAAGGGCTGGGAGTCGATCGACGGCGACCTGAACGGCGGCCTCGCCTTCGGTGTCACCGAGCTCGGCGCCCACGACAAGGTCGACATCAAGCTGCGCGTCAACATCAACGCCAAGGCCCCGGCGGGTCCGGGCTACGCCGTGGGCGTCGGCAGCTACCTCGACGCCGACTCCGAGTGCACGCGCACCTCGTTCGCGTACTACCCGCTGACGATCCTCAAGGCGGGCAGCGACAACGACAACCCGGGCACGGCCAAGCCGGAGACGGGCAAGAAGCTGCCGTCGGGCATCAAGCAGCCGCAGGGCGGTGCCAAGGAGTTCCAGCCCACCGGCAGTCTCGCCGAGACCGGCTCCAGCTCGATGCTGCCGACCGTCGGCCTCGTCGGTGCCGCCGCCGTCGTCGCCGGTGCGGGCGCGGTCTTCGTCGTCCGTCGCCGCAAGGCCGACGCCGCCGCGTAACGCGGAACCGCGCCGCGTGACGCGGCGCACGCCGCACGACAGCGGCACCTGAACACACGGAAGGACCTGCGCTCGGAGGGGGGCGCAGGTCCTTACGTGTGTCCGGGACGGGACGCGTGTCCGGGACGCGTGTCCGGAAGGCGTGTCCGGGACTCGTGTCCGGGCTACTTCTTGGGCGGCACCGTCGGCATCCCCAGGAACGGCAGCCGCAGCGCGCCGAACGCGTCCGCCGGGACCGCGGGCGTCTTCGGTTCGACCGCCGCGAGCCGCACGTAGTCCGCGCCCTGCGCCGGCCGCGGGTCCTCGCCGCCCTTGTTGGGCCAGAACGACATCGCGCGCTCGGCCTGCGCGGTGATCGTCAGGGACGGGTTCACCCCGAGGTTCGCGGTGACCGCGGCGCCGTCGACGACCGAGATGCCCGGGTGGCCGTAGAGCCGGTGGTAGGGGTCGATGACGCCGGTGTCCGCCGAGTCGCCGATGGGGCAGCCGCCGAGGAAGTGCGCGGTCAGCGGGGTGCCCATCAGCTCGCCGATGTTGGAGCCCGCGAAGCCGTTGATCTCCTGGGAGAGGATCGTCGCCGCGCGCGTGGCCTCGGGGATCTGGTTCGGGTTGGGCGCGCCGTGCCCCTGGCGTGCGGTCAGCAGGCCCTTCCCGATGCCCTTCTCCTTGCGGTACGTGGTCAGGGAGTTGTCGAGCGACTGCATGACCAGGCCGATGATGGTCCGCTCCGACCAGCGCCGGTTGGAGAGCGAGCGGACGGCGAGCAGCGGGTGCTTCGCCATGTTGACCAGCCAGCCGGCGACCCGGTCCTTGCCTCCCTTCACGCTGTACGGGACCTGGAGCAGCGTCATGCCGCCCATCGCGTTGGACTTCTTGCCGTAACGGACGGGCTCGATGTGGGTGTTCTCGTCCGGGTGGATCGACGAGGTGATCGCGACGCCCTTGGTGAAGTCGGCCTTCGGGGCGCCGTGCCGCTTGCGGTAGCGGCGGTCGGTGGTCTGGGCGCCCACCAGGGCCTCGGAGTTGGTGCGGGTCAGCGAGCCGAGTCGCGGGGAGATGCGCGGCAGCAGGCCGTTGTCCTTCATGCGGTGCAGGAGGGTCTGGGTGCCGTAGGTGCCGGCGGCGACGACGACCTTGCGGGCCTTGAACGTGCGGCCCCGGCCCTTGCGCTTGTCGTCGGTGGGCAGCGTGGACACGGCGTACCCGCCCCGCGAGTCCTCGGTGACGGCGACGACGGAGGTCATCGGGTGGACGACCGCGCCCGCCTTCTCCGCGAGGTAGAGGTAGTTCTCGTTGAGGGTGTTCTTCGCGCCGTGCCGGCAGCCGGTCATGCACTCGCCGCACTCGGTGCAGGCCCGGCGCGAGGGGCCCGCGCCGCCGAAGTAGGGGTCGGGGACCTCCCCGCCGGGCCGGGTGGTCGACGTGCCGTCCGCGTCGTCCTTGTCGCCGAAGAAGACACCGACGGGCGCCATGTGGAAGGTGTCGCCGACGCCCATCTCCTCGGCGGCGGCCTTGAGGTGGACGTCCGAGGGCGTGGTCGTGGGGTTGAGCCGCACGCCGAGCATGCGCTTGGCCTGCTCGTAGTAGGGGTGCAGCTCGTCCTGCCAGTCCGTGATGTCCTTCCACTGCGGGTCGTTGAAGAACGGCGCGGGCGGTACGTAGAGCGTGTTGGCGTAGTTCAGCGAGCCGCCGCCGACGCCCGCGCCGGCCAGGACCATGACGTTGCCGAGCAGGTGGATGCGCTGGATGCCGAAGAGTCCGAGGGCCGGGGCCCAGAGGTAGTTCTTCAGGTCCCAGGAGTTCTTGGGCAGGGTGGCGCGGGTGAAGCGGCGGCCCGCCTCCAGGACGCCGACGCGGTAGCCCTTCTCCGTCAGGCGCAGCGCGGAGACGGCGCCGCCGAAGCCGCTGCCTACGACGATGACGTCGTAGTCGTACGCAGCGTCGTCGCCCACCTGGTCCTGGGCAGAGCTCTCCTGTGACATTGACTCTCCTCGTTGAGAACTAACGCACTAGCGCAGGCGGAACGCCTTCATGACCTTCAGGCTGGCGCTCATGAACGCCGCGTACTTCTCGTCGTCCAGGCCGAAGGACGGTGCGAGCGGCATGATGCGCTGGGTGGCGACGGTCTGGGCCTCGGTGTACTTGAGGATGCCCTCGGAGCCGTGGCGGCGGCCGAGGCCGGACTCCTTCATGCCGCCCATCGGGGACTGGACGCTGCCGTAGGCGGGCGCGTAGCCCTCGTTGACGTTGACCGTGCCGGTGCGCAGGCGGGCGGCGACCTTGCGGCCGCGGGCGCCGTCCTTCGTCCAGACCGAGGAGTTCAGGCCGTACGAGGTCGCGTTGGCGAGCTCGACCGCCTCGTTCTCGTCGGTGAAGCGGTAGATGGAGACGACGGGTCCGAAGGTCTCCTCGCCGCAGACCGACATGGGAGCCTCGACGCCGTCCAGGATGGTCGGCTCGTAGAAGAAGGGTCCGATGTCGGGGCGCGCGACGCCGCCCGCGACGAGCGTGGCGCCCTTGGCGACGGCCTCGTCGACGTGCCGGGTCACGGTCTCCAGCTGGCGCTCGCCGACGAGGGAGCCCATGTCGGCGCCGTACGCCAGGGACTTGCCGAGCCGCATGGCCTTCGTGCGCTCGGCGAAGCGCGCCACGAACGCGTCGGCGATCGACTCGTGGACGTACAACCGCTCGATGGAGATGCACAGTTGGCCGGCGGAGGAGAAGCAGGCGCGGACGGCGCCCGCGGCGGCCTTCTCGACGTCGGCGTCGTGCAGCACCAGCATGGCGTTCTTGCCGCCGAGTTCGAGGGAGACGCCGACCAGGCGGGCGGCGGCGCCCTGGGCGACCTCGCGGCCGGTACGGGTGGAGCCGGTGAAGGAGACGTAGTCGGCGTGCTTGACGAGCTCGGGGCCGACGACCGGGCCCTCGCCGAGGACGACCTGGAAGACCTCGGCCGGCAGGCCCGCCTCGATGATCAGGTCCCGGGCCCACAGGGCGGTGAGGCAGGTCTCCGTGTCGGGCTTCATCACGAGGGCGTTGCCCGCGACGAGGGCGGGCAGCGCGTCGCCGATGGACAGCTCGAAGGGGTAGTTCCAGGGCGCTATCTGCCCGACGACGCCGCGCGGCTGGCGGTTCTCGACGACCTTGGTGAGGGTCGGGACGACGCCGGTATGCCGCTTGGGGCTCAGGTAGGAGGGGGCCTTGCGGCCGTAGTGCCGGGCGGCGACCGCGACGGCCTGGATCTCCTCGTGCGCGTGGAGGCGGGCCTTGCCGGTCTCCAGCTGGATCAGGTCGAGGACCTCGGCCTGGCGCTGGAGCACCAGGTCGTGGAAGCGCAGCAGGACGGCGGCGCGCTGCTTGACGGGGGTCCTGGCCCAGGCGATCTGGGCGGTGCGGGCCCGCTCGAACGCGGTGGCCACGTCCTCGGGGGTTGACTCGGGCAGGTCGGCCAGCTTCTCGCCGGTGAGCGGCGTGTGGTTGACCGTACGTCCCGAGCCGACGACGTCACGGGTGAGCTGGGCGATCAGCTCGGGCGTGACCACGTCGGCGGCGGTGCGCGCGCCTTCGGGGGCCGGGGCGGTCGGGTTCGTTCCGAGGGGCGCTGCGGTGGCCTGCGAGTCCGTCATGCTCGTGAGAGTAGGCCCACGCCAGGCTTTTGGGTACCCATCGGTAACGGGCCTTCACCGCTCACTCACACGACGCCAGTGATTGCTGGCGACAAAGCCGCTGATCAGGGCGTTGTCCGGGGTGCGCGGGTCGCCGTCAGGACATTTCCCGGGAGTTGACCATCAAGAGCCGATCATGTCCTCGCCGACCTTGAGGCGCTCGCGCGCGCCCTTGAAAAGCGCGGTTCCCTCCTTCTCCTCCGGCGTGCCCTTGGGCATGTCCACGCGCAGCTCGTAGTACTCCTGGTCATCGGTGATGATCATGAGCTGCATGCAGCGGGTCGCGGTGCCGTCGTCGTACGTCGTGTCGGCGATGACCGCGTCGTAGCCGTGGAAGGACGTCTGCGTGTAGTTGGTGCGCGCGCCGTTGTCGTTGTCGTGCCAGATCGACGCCTCCTGCTTGGCCCACGTCATGGCGGGCGTCGACACCGTGTCCTCCTTGGTGAGCCGGACCTGGAGCAGGCTGCTCTCGGACGGGCTGTAGACCACCAGACGGGACGAGGTGCGCGCGTGGTCGGCGTCGCTGTCCTCGCGCGCGAACACCTTGTACGTGGTGGGCACGGACATCTCCGCGCCGAGCCGGCGCTCGGGGCGCTTCTTCCAGGTGAGCTGCTTCTTGGTCGGCTCCACCATGTCCGGCGGCGCGGCCTCGCCCACCTCGGCCTCCGAGTACGGCGTTCCCTCGTCGCCCTTGTCGCCCATCGAGACGCCCAGCCAGACCCCGCCCCCGACGAGGAGGGCACCGGCGAGCGCGGCGGCGATCAGGGCGGGGGTACGGCGGGGTGC
>NZ_LIRJ01000382.1 GCF_001419745.1 Streptomyces silaceus
CGAGCACCGGCCGGTGCTCGGCGGGCAGGCGCTCCAGGACCCAATCGGCCGCGCCGTCCTTGGACTTGATGTCGCCGGTCGCCAGGGTCGTCCAGATGCGGGCGAGCGTGAGGAGGACGTTGCGGGTGTCGGTGTCGAGTTCGGCGAGCAGCTCGGGGACGCCGGCGGCCATCGCGCGGACGACGTCCCCGGGCGGGACCGGGTCGAGCACGTGGCCCGGCTCCGGACCCACCAGGGGCGCCCGGCCCCGCAGCACCATCGTGACGAGGAGCGCGAGGTCCGGGCCGGGCTCCGGCTCGGGCGTCTCGCCCCGCAGGTACGCGTCGCGCAGCCATTCCCCGTACTGGAATTCGCAGCGGGGCGGATACGCCCAGGGGCGGATGTCGTCCTGGACGGCGACGGTCAGCTCGACGGGGCGCAGTGCCTCGCCCGGGGTTCCGTCGCCGGAGATCGCGAGCAGTCCGTCGGTCAGGGCCTGCCGCTGCCCGGCCGTGGTGCGCCGCCGCGCGACGACGAAGACGTCGAGGTCGCTGTGGGGGCGCAGGCCGCCGAGGACGGCCGAGCCGTGCAGGTACACGCCGACGATGTCGTCCGCGTCGAACACCTCGCGGATCAGGCGGACGACGTCATCCGTCTGCGTCACTGTCACTCCATCCGTAGCTTCAGCCCGCATCGTAGGCCCACGCCCCCGGGCCCGGCCGTCGGTCGGGTCAGAACGGCTTGGTGGGGAGGTACTTGCCGTCCAGGGTGATGACCGCGCGCTCGCCGCCCTCGGGGTCGGCGACCTTCTTCACGTCGAGCCGGAAGTTGATCGCGCTGATGATGCCGTCGCCGAACTGCTCGTGGACCAGGGCCTTGAGGGTGGTGCCGTAGACCTGGAGCATCTCGTGGAAGCGGTAGATCGTCGGGTCGGTCGGGATGCCGCCGGGGATCGAGCCGCGGGTCGGGATGGTCTGCAGCAGCGTCACCGCGTCGTCGTCCAGGCCGAGCAGGTCGGCGACGGCGCGGGCGGCGGGCGCGGGCAGGGCGTGCTGGCCGAGGACCGCGGCGGTGACGAAGGCGACCGACAGACCGGCGGCGTCGGCGATCTGCTCCCACGACAGATCCTTGCGGACCTTGGCCTCGACGGCGACGACGGAGAGGTTCTGGCGGGCGGTGGGGTCGAACTGGGCCTGGATCATGACAGGGGTTTCCTTTCGGGGGTTCGGGCCACGGGTCGGGCGACCCGGGCCACGGGTGAGGAGGGAATCAGGCGGCGAGCGCGGCGGCCGGGGTGAGTTCCTCGACGCCGCCGGTGGCGATGTCGTAGACCCAGCCCTGCAGCGCGAGCCCGTCCCGCGCCAGGGCGCGGGCCACCGAGGGGTGCGTGGCCAGGTTGGCCAGCTGAGCCAGGACGTTCTCGCGGACCAGGGCGGCCACGCGCTCCGGGCCGGTGACGATCTCGGGGGTACGGGCCACTGCGGCGTCCGCGTGGCGCAGCCAGCCGGCGACGGCCGGTGCGCCGGTCAGGTCCTGGCGCTCGGCGAGCGCGGTCATCGCGCCGCAGGCCGAGTGGCCGCACACCACGACGTCACGGACGCCGAGGACGGCCACCGCGTACTCCACACTGGCGGCGGTCCCGTCCGCGTCCGGCGCGTGGGCCGGGACGAGATTGCCGGCGGTACGGACGACGAACAGCTCGCCCGGCTCCCGCTGGGTGATCAGCTCGGGCACGACGCGGGCGTCGGAGCAGCCGATGAACAGCGTGTCCGGTGTGTGGCGGTCGGCCAGAGCGGCGAACAGCCGCTCCTTGGCCGGGAAGACGTCTTGCTGGAAGCGCCGCACTCCCGCCGCGAGGTCGCCCATGGTCATCACTCCCTTCGATGGATGCCGCCCCACGAGCTCGGGGGTCATGCCCGTGAGGTCGGCGAGATCCACCATGCATGACCTGCTCCTATAGCGTCCAAGACGCAATATCCATGCCTTCTATCGATGCCATCTATAGTTGAGGGCATGGCCCCTGAACTGCGACATCTGCGGTATCTGCTCGCCGTCGCCGAGCACGGCAGCTTCACGCGGGCGGCGGAGGAGCTGCACATCTCGCAGCCGACGCTGTCCCAGCAGATCCGGCAGCTGGAGCGCGCGGTCGGCGTCCCGCTCCTGGACCGGAGCGGCCGCGCGGTGCGGCTGACCGACGCCGGCGCCGCCTACCTGCCCCACGCACGGCGCGCCCTGCAGGACCTGGCCGCCGCAGAGCGCGCCGTGCACGACGTGACCGACCTGTCCCGGGGCACCCTGCGCCTGGCGGTCACGCCGACGTTCACCACGTATCTCGTCGGACCGCTCACCGCGCTGCTCCACGCCCGCCACCCCGGAATCGCCCTGCATCTGCGGGAGTTGCCGCAGGACCGCATCGAGCCCGCGCTGCTCGCCGACGAGCTCGACCTCGGCATCGCCTTCCACGGGGCACACCTGCCGGGCCTGTCCGCCACGGACCTGTTCACGGAGACGCTGAGCCTCGTGGTGGGCGACCTCCATCCGGAGGCGGGCCGCACCACGCCCCTGTCCCTGGAGGAGCTGGCCGCCACCCGGCTCGCCCTGCTCAGCGGCGACTTCGCGACCCGCGTCCACACCGACGCGCATCTCGCCCGGCACGCGGTGCGGCCCGACGTCGCCGTGGAGGCCACCTCGATCAACGCGCTCACGGACATCGTGCGGCACACCCCGCTGGCCACGGTCCTGCCCGACGCCCTCACCCGCGACCGCCCGGGATTGCGCACGGTCCCGCTCGACCCGCCCCTGCCCGCACGCACGGTCACGCTGCTGAGCAGGGAGAACGGCTACCGGACCGCCGCCGCGCGCGCCTTCACGGAGCTGATCCACACCTGGTCCCGTACGCAGCCCCGCGTACAGCACGCTGAACAACTCCCGCCCCACGAACATCACTTGAAGGGTTGACGGATTCCTGACAACAACTAAGGTCTAGGCCAATGAGTCGACCGAGGCGCCCGGTTGTCCCTACCCCCTCATCCCCCCACCCAGAGGGAGCAGAGATGTATTCGAAACGGAAACTGGCCGCTCTCGTCGGCGCGGGATTCGCGCCCGTCCTCGTCATGGCCTCGGTCTCCCCGGCCAGCGCCCACGGCTACGTCAACTCACCCCCGAGCCGCCAGGCACAGTGTGCGGCCGGGACCGTGTCGTGCGGCGAGATCACCCATGAGCCGCAGAGCGTCGAGGGCCCCAAGGGCCAGACGACCTGCAGCGGCGGCAACTCGCGCTTCGCCGAGCTCGACGACGACAGCAAGGCCTGGCAGGTCACCGACGTCGGCTCCGCCCAGGACTTCAGCTGGAAGCTGACGGCACGTCACAGCACCAGCACCTGGCAGTACTTCGTCGGCGGCAACAAGATCGCCGAGTTCGACGACGGCGGCGCGCAGCCCGGCGAGACGGTCACCCACAACGTCGACTTCGGCGGCCTCTCGGGCAAGCAGAAGGTGCTCGCGGTGTGGAACATCGCGGACACCGCGAACGCCTTCTACGCCTGCATCGACGTCGACATCAAGGGCTGACCCGAGCCCTTTGGACCGACGGCGAAAGCCACGAGGACGTCACCCCGGCCGGTCCGGGGTGGCGTCCTCGCCGTCGTCGAGGAGCACCGTCGAGGCCAGCTCGCTCAGCGCCGCACGGCTCTGGCGGCCGGTCTTCAGGATGAGGCTCGCGACGTGCTTCTCGACCGTGCGCGGGGAGATGTAGAGGCGGTCGGCGATGTCGCGGTTGGCGGGCCGCGGCGCCATCAGCCGGAACACCTCGTACTCGCGGACGGTCACTCCGAGGCGGCGCAGCAGCCGAGGGACCGCGTCGGCACCCCGGCGACGCTGCTGCACCGGCGCACCGGTCCTGCGCAGCAGACCCCGGCAGGCCCCCGCCACGACGGGCAGCCCCGCCTGGTGGAAGTGCTCCTCCGCCCGGTGCAGCCACGCCGTCGGCTCGCCCCAGTGGTCGCGGTGGGCGGCCTCCGCGACCAGGCGCAGGCCCAGGTGGTGGGCGAGCGGGAACGGCGCCGCGGCGTGCCGGGCCGCACCGACCGCCGCCTCCGCCTCGTCCCGGCCCCCCGCCCTGCCGAGCAGGACGGCACGGGCGAGCAGCGTGAAGTGACGGTTCCAGCGCAGCTGGGCCAAGGGCGCGTCCGGGTCGGGGAGTTCGAGGGCGTCCGTCGGCGTGGTTCCCTCACCTCCTTCGCCCAGCGCGTCGAGCAGCTGACGCAGACCGTACCGACGACCGTCCAACGGATGCCCCGCGACGGGCAGTTCCGCGCGCGCCAGCTCCTCGATGGCCCGCGGCCTGTCCTCCTCCAGGAGCGCGCAGAACGCCCTGGCGAGTCCCGCGGTGAGCGTCGCGAGCGGGGTGCGGTCGCCGTCCCTGCGGTGGAACTCCGCGACGGCCTGGTCCATCCTGGCCCGCTTCCCCCGGTGCGCGGCGAGCACGGCCTCGGCGGCGAGGAGCTGCCGGGCCCGGTCGGCGTCGCGCGGCCCGCCGGTCCGGGTCCAGCAGGTGTCGATCAGCTGGGCCGCGGTCTCGAACCGGCCGCTGAGGACCAGCCACAGCGCGAGGTCCGCCTCCGCCGCGGCGCCGATGTCGCCCGCGCCGAGCCGGGCCGCCTCGCGCCGCGCGTGTTCGAGGCGCGCGACGTCCCCTTCGGTGAGCCAGTCGTCCCCGCCGAGCCGGAAGAGCGCGCGCAGCCGCCAGAACGGCAGGCCGTGCCGCTCGGCGACGTTGCGGACCCGGTCGAAGCAGACCGTGGACTCGCGCACGTCACGGGCCCTGGCCCGGACGCCGAGCACGTCCCAGGCCTGACAGGCCGCCTCCCACGCCCCGGTCAGCTCGGCGGTCTCGGCGGCCCGCCGCAGGCGCTCCTCCTCGCGCTCCGCCGCCGCTGCATCCCGGCGGTCCCCCGCCTCGCGGTCTTCCGCCGCGCTGTCTCCCGCCTGCCCGTCTCCCGTCTGCCGTGCGAGGACGGCGCCCGCCGCGTCGAGGACGGCGTACGCGTCCGGATCGGCGTCCAACAGGCGGCTCGCCTCGCTCAGTTGGGCCCGGCCCGCCTCCGCGCGCCCGCAGACAGCGGCGACCCGGGCCAGCCGCAGGTGCAGCGCGGCCGCGCGCTCGGCGCCGACCGCGGCCGGACACACGCCGTCCACCGCCTCGGCAAGCCGCCAGGCGCGCTCGCTCTCGCCCGCCTCGGTGAGCGCGTTCAGGAGCTGGTCGAGGACATGCGCGTACGCGACCGCCTGGTGCGGGTCGGCCGGGCCGATGCCCGCCGGGTCCGTGCCGGTCAGCAGGGCGCGGGCCCGGTCGAGGGCGTCGGCCGCCGCCACCGCGGCGCCCTGTGCCAGGGCCCGGGACCCGGCGCGCGCGTACAGTCCGGCGGCTGTGGTCCGCTCCCCCGCGGCGGACCACAGCCGCGCAGCCATCAGGCACCATTCGGCGGGGAGTTGGGGGTGCAGATCGCCGACCGCGGCCGCGCACCGCCGGGCCGTGCGCGCCTGCTGCTTCGGGGTGAGCGTGCGCAGCAGGGCGCGGGCGGTCAGCGGGTGGCGGAACGTGAACCAGTCGGGGGCGGGCTCGTCGGTGCCGATGAGCCCGCCGGCGAGGGCGGCGTGCAGATGGCCGAGCGCCTCGTCGTCGGCCATGCCGGTCGCCGCCTGGATCACGGGCGCGGGGAAGCGGGTGCCGATGACCGCCGCCGCGCACAGCAGCTCCCGGCCGCGCGCGCCGAGCCGGTCGGCACGCCGCCCCACGCTGGTGACCAGGGCGTCGGGGATCCCGGACGCGCCGAGCGGCCCGGCAGGACACCGGCCGTCCGTGTCGTACGACAGGAGCCCCGCGTCGGCCACGTGCGCGAGCAGTTCCTCGGCGAGCCAGGGATTCCCGTCGCTTCCGGCCCAGATGTGCTCGGCGAGCGCCTCGGGCAGTTCCTCCGGCCGGGCCGCGAGCCGCCCGGCGATCAGCCGGCGCAGGTCGGAGCGGCCGAGCCGGTCGAGCGTGAGGAGGGTGGCGCCGCCCCGGCGGGTGACCGCGCGGGCCAGTTCCAGGGCGGGGCACGGTTCGCCGCGCAGCGTCACGAGGAGTGCGACGGGTTCGTGCGCGAGCTGGTCGGCGAGGAACTCGACGATCGCCGGGGTGAGTCGGTCCGCGTCGTGCAGGTCCTCCAGGACGAGCAGACAGCCGCCGCTCCGGCCCGCCGCCGCGACCGCGCGCAGCACGGCCTCCCCGAGCACGACGAGCGAGCCCGGACCCGACGCGTCCCCTGCGCCGGGCCCGGGCTCATGACCGGCGGTCAGCCCGGCGAGCGCGGTGCGGCACAGGGCCGCCGCGTCCGGGCCGAGCCGCCCGTCGCGGGAGAGGCCGAGGAGGGCCTCGGTGAGCGGGCGGTACTCCGTGTGCCGCCCCAGCGTGCTGGCGCGTCCCCGCAGGACCCGCATCCCGCGGGCGGACGCCCGCTCGGCGACCTCGGCCGCCAGCCTGGACTTGCCCACTCCGTCCTCTCCCGTCAGGAAGACGGCGCCTCCCGCCCCGGACCGGGCGGCGCCCACCACCCGGTCCAGGAGCCCGAGTTCCCGCTCCCGTCCGACGAAGGCGGAGGCGCCGGCGGGCCGTGCCGCGGCTTCGGCCCCGGCCTTGGCGGCGGCCACGGCCTGGGTCGCCGGATCCGGCGCGATCCCCGCGCCCGCC
This sequence comes from Streptomyces silaceus, assembly GCF_001419745.1. GTDB lineage: Bacteria > Actinomycetota > Actinomycetes > Streptomycetales > Streptomycetaceae > Streptomyces > Streptomyces silaceus. The sequence goes on from NZ_LIRJ01000382.1 coordinate 6,709, forward strand.
GCACGCGTCGCGTCCGCCGCGCGGGCCGCCTCCGCCGCTCCCGCCGCTTCCTCCGCGTGCTCCTCCGCCGCTTCCTGCGCGTGCTCTGTTGTACGTAATGCCTGGTCGTGTCCGTTCATGGCGTCCTGTCCCCCGTGGTCTTCTGCCAGTACGACCCCGTCCGAGCCGCATCCGCGCCCGGACGCCTTTCGGGGAATACGTCGCCGGACGGGCAGGTGTTCACCCCGCCGGCAGAAATCCGCCGGAAATCATGCGCCGGGCCCGCCCGGAGGTCGGCGGTCCGGCCGGGGCCGGGAATGCGGGGGTTCGACCCCCATGCCGGGCGGTGCGGCGGCGCCCCATGGTTGCGGCGTGCGGCCGGCAGACGGAGCCGCCGCACGGTGACCCCCTCGCCCGGCGAGGGACGCAACTCCAGGCACAGACAAGGAATCCACGTCATGAAGCTCATCGCTCCGCGCCGTCCGGGAACCATCCGGATCGCCTCGTCCGCCGCCTATGTCCTCCCGACGGCCCCCTGAAAGGAACAGTGAACGGCAAGGTGACAGGAACAGCGTGATGAGCACACATCTGTGGCTGACCGGTCCGCGCGCCACCGGCGCGGCGGCACCGGAGACGGAACCGGACGTCGTGGTCGACTGCCACCGGCGCCTCAGGGGCCCCTACACGGGAGCGGGGAGCCTGCTGCGCGCCCTGGCCCCCCGCGTCCAGGCCGTCCGGCCGGAGCTCCTCGACCGGTACAAGGGGGAGATCCTCGCACTCGCGCCCGAACTGCGCGGCCTGGTGCCCGCACCGCCGGAGACCCTCACCGCACGGGCCGCGCCCGCCGAGCGGACCCGGCTGCATCCGCCCACCCGCACACGGCGCATCGCCCACGGCGTGGTGGACCTCCTCCGGTCCTTCGCGGCGCTCGACGGCCGACGTCCGCTGGTCCTGGACTTCGCGCACGCCGACGCGGCCGACCCGACCGACCAGGAGTTCCTCGCGCTGCTGCTGCGCCGCGCGGACCCCGAGCGGCTCACCGTCGTCGTACGCACGGAGTCGGATTCGTTCGCGGCCCGAGCGACGCCCACGCCGGCCGGGCCGCCCGCGACGGCAGATCAACTGGCCTTTGCGCTCAGGGAGTTCGCGCTGCACGTCGAGGCAGAACCACCCTGCGAAGGTCCCGGCCGGAACCGGGCCGCGCTTGCCGTCGCCTTCGTCGCGGGCGACGGCGTCGGGGACGACCCCCGCGAGCGGGCCGCCTACGACCTGGCCGCCCCGGAGATACGGGCCCGTCTGCACGACGCCCGCGCGAAGGGGCTCCAACGACGCCTGCGGCAGGGCGAGTTCAGCCTGACGCTCGGCGCACTCCCCTACCACCTGGAACGGGGCAGCGATCCGGCCGCCGCCCTCCCCGTGCTCCTCTCTGCCGCGGAACACGCCCTGAACCACGGCTACTATCACGCCCTGCTCGACCTGGCGCGGCGCGCGCAGGACCTGGCCGGGGACGACGCGCCGCCGGCACTGCGGCTCGGGCTGCACACCAAGGCCGCCACCGCGCTCACCCTGCTCGGCGACACCGAGCGGGCCGAGCGGCTGCACCTGTCCCTGCGGGAGCGGTCCGCGGACCCGCTCGTCCACCTGGCGAGCGGGTACGCCCTGGCGATGCTGTACACGCGGTTCCATCCGCCGGAGCGCCTCGACCACCTCGCCGCCAAGGCCCTCCTGCACAACACGATCGCGCTCGCCTCCCTGTGGCCCGACCCGCTCCAGCGGGCCTTCCACACCACGTTCCAGGAGAACGGTCTCGCCCTCGCCGAGACCCACCTGGGCCGTCCGGCCGAGGCGCTGCGTCTGGTCGAGGGCGGCCTGGAGCGGCTGCGGCGCGAACTGCCCGACGACAGCCATCTGTTGCACCGCTCGGTGCTCGTGCACAACCGCGCCAGGGTGTACACGGCCCTGGGGCGGCTCGGCGACGCGCTGGCCGACTTCGACACGGTCGTCGCGATGGACCCGCACCACGCCGAGCACTACATGGACCGGGCCGGCATCCGGCGCCGCCTCGGCGACACCGCCGGGTCCGTCGCCGACTACGACCGCGCGGTCGACCTCGCGCCGCCCCACTGGGAAGTGCACGTCAACCGCGCTGACGCGCGGCTGGAGCTCGGCGACACGGCGGGGGCGCTCGCCGATCTGCGCCACGCCGCCGAGCTGGAGCCCGACCAGCCGGACGTGCGGGCGAGCCTCGCGGGCCTGCTGCTCGACCAGGGCGACCTGGCGGGGGCGCGGGCCCACATCGCCGAAGGGCTGCGGCACCATCCGGACGACGCGCGCCTGGTGTGCGCCCACGGTCTGCTCGCCCTGCACGGCGGCGACGAGGCGCGGGCGCGCGCCGACTTCGACCGGGCGCTGGCCGCCGACCCCGCACTGGTCAGCGCGCTGGCGGGGCGCGCCGCGCTCGCGCACGCGGCCGGGGACGACCGCGCCGCCCTCGACGACCTGACGCACGCCATCGCCCTGGACGGCGACGACCCCGACCTGCTGTTCAATCGCGGGTACGTCCACCAGCGGGCCGGGCGGACGGCCGAGGCCCGCGCCGACTACACCGCGGCGCTGGAGCTGCCCGGCGCGGACCCGGACGAGCTGCGGCGCAGGATCGCCGAGTGCGACACCCCACGCGGGGTCACCGCGCCCTGACCTCACCGCGTGCCGGGCGACCCACCTGCCGAAGGCTCAACGGCCGGGCAGCAGGCCGACCTCGCGCGCATGGAGCACGGTGGCGAGGCGGTCTGCCGTGCCGAGCTTGCGGTACACGTTCTCCAGGTGCTTGTGCGCGGTGCGCGGCGAGATGCCGAGCCTGCGCCCGATGGTGTCCGCGGTCAACGACTGGGCGAGCAGGGTCAGGACGACGGTCTCGCGCGGCGTGAGCCCGTACTCGGCCGCCCGGTCGAGCGTGTCCTCCGGCCCCTCGCCCCAAGCCGCCGCGGGCAGCCTGCGGGCGTGGCTCATGTGCTCGACGACGGCCGCGAGCAGCGGCTGGATCCGGCCCGCGAACTCCACCTCCCGCTCGCCGTAGAACTCCCCGGGCCTGCCCAGCATGATCAGGTGTCCGGCGCCGTCGGGCGCCGGGAGCGGCAGCGCCAGCTGGTGGTCCGCCGCGAAGACCCTCTCGAAGGCGCTCTGCGCGTCCGCGTCCGGCCAGGGGCGCCCGCCGCCGAGCTGCCGCGCGGTCAGCGGCGACCGGTCCCCCGTACGGCGGTAGTGGGCCACGAGCGGATGCTTGTGGAGCGTCTCGTCGAGGGTGCGCATGCGCGGGTCGACGGCGGCCGTGGGCGGCGGACAGGGCACCGGTGTGTCCGGTTCCGGCCAGTCCCGGGTCGCGAAGAGGACCTTCGCCGGGCTGTCGAGGATGTCACCGAGCTCCTCCCGCACCAGTGGCCAGGGCAGCGTGGCCTGGCGGCTGTTCAGGACGGCGACGGTCAGGTCGAGTACGCGCTGGTAGTCGCGCGCGGACATGCAGGACACGGAAAGGCCCTCCCTCCGCACCACCTCCGGATTAGAGGAGACGCGCCGCGCGTGTCAAGGGCGGGGACCGGCCGCCCGCTACGCAGAGGTACGCATACCCCCGCGGCCGGCGGCGGGGCAGTCTGGCAACGCGGCCGGAACGTGAGCCGCGTTCCTTCTCACGGGGGTGAGGGACATGGACGAGCGTGGCTGTCTGCGCACAGCGGACACCGTGGCACCGGGTACCGGGGCACCGGACATCGCGGCGGCGGACATCGTGACGCCGGTGGCACGGCGCCGGCCGGGCCCGTGGCTGCACTTCGGCGTGGCGCCCGCCCGGGGCCGCCGTCCGGAGTTCTGCGCCGAACTGCACGCCACGGCACAGGAGTTGCTGGCCGACCGGCGTGCCGAGGAGTTCTTCTTCCTGCACAAGCACCCCGGGATGCGGGTGCGCTTCCAGGCGGCGGCGCACCGTGCGGAGGTCGACGCCGTGCTGCGGCAGCGGCTCACGTACTGGCAGCAGGAGGGCCTGGTCGACACCTGGCACGCGGGGGTGTACGAGCCGGAGGAGTTCCTGTTCGGCGGCGCGGTGTCGATGCGCAGCGTCCACCGGGTCTTCACCGCCGACTCACTGGCCTGGCTCGACTTCCACGCCACCCAGGGGGACGGCCACGCCGGGCGGGAAGGTGCGGGAGCCCGCCCGGCGTGGGCCATGTCGCTGCTGATGGTGCGGGCGCTGCTCGACGCGCTGGAGATCGTCGGCTGGGAGGACCTGGACGTGTGGGACCGGCTGCGCCGCCAGACGGGCCGCCGGTACGCCGACCGGGTGCGGGCGGCGGGCACCGAGGAACTGCCGGCCGGCGTCGCCGGGATCGAGACGGCGCTGCGGGCGGGCTGGACCGACCAGCACGCGCTGGCCGCCCGGCTGCCCGAGGACGCGGTGCGGCGGGCCGAGACGTTCCGCGCGGCCGTCACGGAAGCCGGGGAGCAGTGGCTCCGTACGTACTTCACCTCGGGGAGCGCGCTGATCGGGCCGCGCGAGGCGGCGGCGTTCGTCATCGTCTTCCACTGGAACCGGGCAGGACTCTCGGTGCTGCGCCAGACCCTCATCGCGGAGGCGCTCACCGCGCGTCCGGGCGGAGAGCAGCGGTGAGCGGCGGGGGCACGCGCCCGTACCGGGACGCGGTGCTGCTGCGGACCGCGGGGCTGCCGATGCGGCTGTGGTGTGCGGGCGGCTCGCCCGAGCTGTTCCGCCTGATCCGTGAACTGGAGCGCACCGAAACGGACTTCGCCCGGACGAGCGCCCGCCTCGCGGACGTGATCGGCACGGTCGTCGTCCCCCATCCGTCGCTGACCGTGGACGAGCGCCGGCTCGTGCTGTCCGCGCGGCGGCGGCTGCACCGGGGGCGTCCGCTCACCGAGGCGGACCACCGTCGGCTCGTGTCCGTCGCGCGGATCGTGGCGCCCGAGGGGGTGCTGGCCCGGATCGTGGCCGGCACGCACGAGGCGGCCGGCACGCTGGAGCGGCTCCGCAGGGAGGTCGCGCACCGCTTCGACGCGGAGAAGCAGCGACTCGCCCCGGCGGGCCACGCCCTGCTGCGGGGCTCGCCGATGGGACGGCAGGCTCTGGTCGACGGCACGCTGCCGGTCGGCACCGAGGTAGCCGAACGACTCGCCGCGGGACGTCCCTGGACGGACCGTCAGATGCGCAAACGCGCGGACTACCTGTGGCGGATGATCGCCCGTGGCGCGGTGAAGGTGACCCCGCGCGGCTGGCTGGGCCATGTGGCCGTGGTGGGCGTGGCGGACGGACCTGCCGGACCGGCGCGTCCGCTCACGCTCACCGACGAAGTGGCCACCGACTGGGCCGAGAACCTCCAGGAGCAGACCGGGACGGGCACGGACGCCGCCACCCGGGTGTCGTTCAACCCGTTCCTGCGCGTGACGCCCGGACATCTGGAGGCCTTCGCGCTCGAACCGGGCGACGACACGCTCCTCACTCCCGTACGCATCCGGCGCACTGCCGCGGTGAACCGCCTGTACACGGCGCTGCGGCACGGCGCGCTGCCGCTGGGCGAGCTGGAGTCCGCCCTCGTCCCGCCGGACGCCGACGAGGCGCAGCGGACCGTCCTGCGCCAGTTCCTGCTGCGGCTGCACGACATCGGCGTACTCCAGCTGCGACCGCCCGTGCGCGGGCGGCGCCGCTCCTGGCACACGATGGCGCAGCGCGCGGACGGCAGCCGGGGCGAGCGCGTCGAGCGCGTCGACGGGGGCTATCTGGACGTGTACCGCCGCACACCGAACGCCCTGCCCGCCGCCGATCTCTCGGCCCTGCGCGCGGCGCTCGGGCAGGCGCTGCGCCTGCACGCCCTCATCGACGAGGACGCCGGAGCGCGCCCCGCCCCGGCCCCGGTCGGCGTGACACGACGGGACCGGCCGGTCCTGGACATCCTGCGCGACCAGCTCGCCGCCACCGGGGACACACCGGTGAGCGTGCACGCGCCCGCCGCGGAGTGGCCCGAGCCCCGCACGCCCGGGTCCGGGTACGCGCGGCTGCTCGACTGGCTCGACGGCCGGGCGGACGCGGTGCCCGACGGCGGGGCCATCGACATCGGCCGGGACGTCCTCGACCGGTTCGGCGCACCCGAGGTGCGCCCCGACTGGCCGCTGGACTGTGTGGTGCGGCCGCTGCCCGGCCGCACCTGGGCGCTGGACGTCACCGCGCCCGCCGGTGTGTACGACGCCCGCTTCATCGCCGCGCTGGAACGCCTGCACGGGCGGCTGCCGCAGGTGGAGGCGTACCGCGCGTTCCTGCGGCGGCTCGACCGGGAGAGCGGGGTGCCATCGGTCGAGCTGCTCTTCCCCGCCCTGTCGCGGCTCGCCGCCAACGCCGTGCGCAGGCCCCTGTACACGGGTGCCTGGACCGGCGACCCGGATCTGCCCGGGTACTGCGAGGGACCGCCGGGCGCGCGGCCGCGCTTCGTGGCGCTGGACGAGCTGACCGCGCGGTGGACGGGGACGCGGGTCGTCGTCAGCGACCGCTCGGGGCCGGTCCGTCCGCTCTACCACTCGGCGCGCAACGCGCCACGGCCCTGGGACCAGATGGCGTCGCTGCTGCTGGCCGGCTCGCCGCAGCACGCGGCCCGGCGGCGCAGGCTGCGGCACTCGCTGGGCGCCCTGCCGAAGCGCGAGTACGTCCCCCGGATCACGGTCGCCGGTTCGCTGGTGCTGTCCGCGGCGCAGTGGCGGCTGCCCGTCGCCGCGCTGCCGCCGGCCGCCGCACGCGAACTGGAGCGCACCCGCCATCTCGCCCGGATGCGCGGACAGCTGGGGCTGCCGCGCTGGGTCTTCCTGTCGGCGGCGACCGGCGCGGACTCGCCGCTGCCCTGCGACCTGGAGAGCCTCCAGGCGCTGCCCGTCCTGGAGCGGACCGGCGATCTGGCCTTCGCCTCGGGCGGCACCGCCGTCGCCGAGGAGATGCTGCCCTCCCCCGACGAGCTGCTCGTCGCGGATCTCGCCGATCCCGCCGGGGCACCGGTCACCGCGGAGTTCCTGGTCCGCGTTCACCGGTCCGCATGACCGGCCGGTCCGCGTGGTCCTCCGGTCACGCGGACCGGCCCCCTGAACGCTGTCCCGTCGCACGGCCGCGGCCGTGGTCCGAGCGGTGACAGCGCCCATGACTCCGCGTACGCGGAAGGGAGGTGAAGGCGATGGACGGTGAGGTGACCGAGGTCGAGGCGCTGGTGCTCGACGACGTGGACGCGCTCATCGAGCAGTTGGAGACCCAGTTCGACGAGGCGCAGCTGCTCAAGGTCGGAACGATGGGCATGACCGAGGGATGCACCAAGGTCGGCGGCTGCACGGGCAGTTGCCCGTGCACCGCGTAAGGGCACGAGTCTCCGCCGTACGGCGGACGGCACCTGCGGACGAGGAGAGGAGGTGACAGCGATGGATACCACCAAGAACGACGTCGAGGGCTTCGTCCTGGACGACGTCGACGCGCTCATCGACCAGCTGGAGACCCAGTTCGACGAGGCGCAGCTGCTCAAGGCCGGAACCATGGGGACCACCCAGGGTTGCACCGCGGCCACGAAGTGCACCGGCTCCTGCCCGTGCACGGCCTGACGGACGGCTGACCCGTCGATGCGTGCGGGGTTGCCGAACCGTCACACCGGAGCGGCCGATCGGCACTCCCCACCCCGCACACGGGCCGCCGGAGCCCATACGTCCCAGGGCTCCGGCGGCCCCTTCCGCCGCGCGCGACACCTCTCCGCCGTACGCGTCCACCTCACGGCACACACCGGAAGGCGCCCACATGACCACCACCCATCGGGTACCGAACTCCCTGTCCCCCTCCCTCTCGGCCGCCGTCCGCGAGCCCGCGCTCGCGGTGTCCGCGCGCGTCCTGACGACCTTCGCCGAGCAGGCGCCCCGCCACGAGCAGGGCGCGGAGTACAGCATCGACTTCGGGCCCGCCGTTCTCGCCGCCCTCACCGCGTCGGCCACCTCGTCGGGCGCGCCACCACCGCGCGACGCGCCCGCGTCGCGGGCCGTCGCGGCCTGGCTGCGCCAGCTCCGGCACGGCTGCACGCACCCGGGCCTGTTCGGCTGGGGGCTCGGCGGGTACCTGCTGGGCCTGCGCACCGCGGCGTCCGTCTGGCCCGCGCTCGGCGGCCTCGCGGGCACCGCCTTCCGCGAGCTGGCGGGCAGCGCGGGCCGCTGGCACACCAGCGAACTCGCCTGGTACGACTACGACGTGGTGACCGGCGCGGCGGGCACGGTCCTCGCGCTGGCCGCCGACCCTTCCTGCACGCAGGACGACCTGGCGCACTCCGTCGGCCATCTCACCGCGCTGTGCGACGGCGGCGAGCTGACGCGGCTGCGGGTCGGCCGGTACAAGGGCGAGGAGATGCGCGGCTGGAACCACGGCCGCGTCAACTCCGGTGCCGCGCACGGCGCGGCCGGCGTCGCCCTGGCGCTGTGCCGGGCCGCGGACACCGCAGGCCTCACCCCTGAGCTCACCCTCGCCCTGGACCACGTGGCGTCCTGGTATCTCACGCGGTACGAGTCAGGGGTGCGGGGCGTCGTCGTCTGGCCGCCCGCCGGTGACCTCGCGCATCTCCCGAGCCGCCCGCTGACCTGGTGCTACGGAACGCCCGGGATCGCCTGGGCGCTGTGGGAGACGGGACGGGTCCTGGACGACGCGCCGCTGCGGGAGTTCGCGCTGCACGTCGCCGCGTCCTTCCTGCGCGGCTTCGACGACGAGGCGGACCGGCCCGACCTGAGCCTGTGCCACGGGCTGCCGGGCCTGGCCCTGGTGTGCGACGCCTTCGACCGTCACGCCCGCCTGGCGGGTGCGGCGGCACTGCGCGACCGGCTCGTGGGCCGCATCCTGGAGCGGCTCGAGGAGGTGGTGGGACTCGCGGAGCGGGACGGCACGCTGCTGACCGGCGCCACCGGCACCTGCGCCGCGCTGCTCACCCTGGAGACCGGCGACCGCACCTGGCTGCCCGCCTTCGGGCTGCGGTGACCGTGATGCGGACCCCCCGTCTTCGGACCCCGGTGACCGGGTGGCCGAGCTCCCGCCCTGCGTCGCCCGGCGGCCCTCGCGCCCTCTTCCGGCACGCGCGCCGTCGGCGGGCGCACACGGACGGGCTCACCGCCGCGCCGGTGCGCTCCCTGGTCCGGCTGCTGCCGCGCGCCTCGCTGCCCCTGACAGCGACGCTCCTCTCGCTGGTGCTCCTCGACGCCGCCCTGTCGCCCGCGCTGATGCTGGGCATCGGGGTCCTCGTGGGCCGCCTGCCGGACGTGACGGCCGGGCTCGGGTCGCCCGAAGGGCACGGCGTGCTCACCGCGTTCGCCGTCGTGAGCGCCGTGTACGTGGCGAGCCTCCTGGTGGAGCCCGCCGTCGAGACGACCGCCGCCCAGCTGGGGCGCCGGGTGACGGGCGGCACGGCGCGGCTCGTCCTGCGCGGCGCGCTGCGCCCGGCGGGCATCGCGCCTCTGGAGGACCCGAAGGTGGCCGACCGGCTGCTGCTCGCCCAGGGGCAGGGCACCGGAACGCTTCCCGTGGCGCAGGCGGTGACCGCGCTGCCCGCCCTCGTCTCCGCGCGTCTCGCGGGGGCGAGCTCCGCCGTGCTGCTCCTGGGCTTCCACTGGTGGGCGCCGCTGCCGCTGATCGCGGTGTGGACGGTCACGGGGGCCTGGCGGGACCGTGACATCCGGCGCGCGGTGGACGTCCAGGCGGGTTCCACGACCGAGCTGCGGCACGCCGAGTACGTGCGGGGCGTGGCACTGGACGGGGCGGCGGCCAAGGAGATCCGGGTGTTCGGGCTGACGCCGTGGCTGGTGGACCGGTTCACGAGCGCGTGGCGGTCGGGCGCGGCGCACCTGGGCGCGAGCCGGCGCCGGGCCGTGGCGCGTGACGTCCTCGCCGTGCTGCTCCTGTCCGGCGCGCACGCGGCGGTCCTGGTGCCGCTGGCCGTCGAGTCCGCCCACGGCCAGGTCGGGGTGGGCCGTACGACGGTGTATCTCCAGGCCGTCGTCGCGCTCGCCGCGCTGGGCTGGCTCGGCGACCTGCAGTGGACGCTGACGCGGGCGAGCGCGGCGGTGCCCCCGGCACTGGAGGTGTCCGAGTTGCCCGAGCGGGACACGCTGGTGAGCGGCACCCGTCCGGCGGCGGGGCTGCCGCGGACCGGGATCCGGTTCGAGGGCACGGTGTTCGCGTATCCGGGGACGGTCCGCACCGTGCTGAGCGGGCTGGATCTGTGGCTGCCCGCGGGTGGTTCGCTGGCCGTCGTCGGAGGCAACGGCGCGGGAAAGACCACGCTGGTCAAGCTCCTCGCGCGGCTCCACGACCCGGTGGCCGGGCTCGTCACGGTGGACGGCGCCGATCTGCGCACCCTCGACGTCGAAGCGTGGCGGCGTCAACTTGCCGTGGTCTTCCAGGACTTCACGCGCTACGAACTGCCGGCGAGGGACAACGTCGGGTTCGGCGCGGTCGACCGGCCGCGGGACGACGCCGCCCTCGCGCGGGCCGCCGGGCTCGCCGGTCTCGACCCGGCGCTCGCCGCCCTCCCGCTCGGCTGGGACACGCCCCTGTCCCGCCGCTTCTCCGACGGCACCGATCTGTCGGGCGGCCAGTGGCAGCGGCTCGCGCTGGCACGGGCCCTGTACGCGGTGGAGCACGGCGCCCGCGTGCTGGTCCTCGACGAGCCCACCGCGCATCTGGACGTACGCGCCGAGGCCGATCTGTACGAACGCTTCCTCGACCTCACCCGCGGGCTGACCACCGTCCTGATCTCCCACCGCTTCGCGACCGTCCGTCTGGCCGACCGCATCTGCTATCTGGACGGCGGCCGCATCGTCGAGCAGGGCAGCCACGAGGAGCTGCTGGCCCGGGAGGGCCCGTACGCGCGCGCGTTCGCCCTGCAGAGTGCCGCGTACGCGGGAGGCTCGCGTGTCTGAGACACCGTCACGTCCGCCGTCACCGCTGCGGACGCAGCTGCGGGCGGCCGGGCTGCTCGTCGGCACCGCGTTCCGCGCCGACGCGCGCAGGGCGGCGCTCGTCCTCGCGCTGGCACCGGTCGTCGGCGCCTGCGGTGTCGTCGGCGGGCTCGCCATCCGCGCGGCCACCGACGCAGCGCTCCGGCACGAGCTGCGCCCGGCGCTGACGGCGGCCGCGCTGCTCGTCGCCGCGGTCGTCACCACGTACGCGGCCGGGGCGTTCGTCTCCCTCCAGCGCATCCACCTCCAGCAGCAGGTCGGGCTGTACCTCGACCGGCGGCTGATCCAGCTGACCGGCGGCATCCCCTCCCTCGCCCACCACGAACACCCCGCCTACCTCGACCGCATGGACCTGCTCCGCGCCCACCGCGGGCAGCTCGGCGGGGCCTTCGGCGCGCTCGTGGAGAACCTGAGGGCACTGTTCGGCCTGGGCACCACGCTGGCCCTGCTCGTCACGGTCCATCCCGCGCTGCTCCTGCTGCCCCTGTTCGCGCTGCCCACGGTGGCCGCGGCCCAGCGGGGCGCGGCGCTCGTCGGGCGCGCGGAGCGGGAGACGGCCGAGGCGGAGCGGATGCGCCGCACCCTGCTCGAACTCTCCTGCTCGCCCGCCGCCGCCCGCGAGATACGGATCTACGGCCTGGCCGACGAGCTCACCCGGCGCCACGACGCGCTGCACGAGGACGTCACCCGCCACCGCGACAGGGCCGAGACCAGGGCGGCGCTGTGGTCCGGGGGCGGCTGGCTGGTCTTCGCCGTCGGCTACCTCGGCGGGGTCCTGCTGTCCATCTCCTCGGTGGCGCGGGGCACGGGCACGCCCGGGGACGTGGTGCTCACGCTGGTGCTCGGCGCGCAGCTGCTGGGGTCCGTGTCGGGGATGGTGACGCTCGGGTCCTGGCTGCAGCACGCGCTGCGCGCCGCGGGCCACTTCCTCTGGCTCGCCGACCACGCGGCGCTCCCCGAGCACGCCACCGCCCGCCCCGGCGCGGTGCGCGCCACGCCGCACCCCGGCGGCGAACTGGTCCTGGACCACGTGTCGTTCACGTATCCCGGTGCCGAGCGGCCCGTCCTGAGCGACGTGTGCCTGCGCGTGCCCGCGGGGACGACGCTCGCCGTGGTCGGCGAGAACGGCGCGGGCAAGACGACCCTGGCCAAGCTGCTGTGCCGGCTGTACGAGCCGACGTCGGGAAGCATCACGTACGACGGCGAGGACATCGCGGCGTTCGACGTGCACGCCTGGCGCCGGGCACTGACGGTCTGCTTCCAGGACTTCCAGCGCTTCGAGTTCAGCCTGCGCACCGCCGTCGGCGTCGGCGACCTGCCCCGTGCCGAGGAGCCGGGCGCCGTCGAGAGGGCCCTGCTGCGAGGCGGCGGCGCGGCGCTGCCCGGCCTGCTGCCGCACGGCCTGGACACCCCGCTCGGCGCGGCCTTCCCCGGTGGTGTGGATCTGTCGACCGGTCAGTGGCAGAAGGTCGCCATGAGCCGCGCGACGATGCGGGAACGGCCCGCGCTGCTGATCCTCGACGAGCCGGCCGCGAGCCTCGACGCGGCCTCCGAGCACGACCTGTTCGCGCGCTGCGCGGCGGCGTCCCGCGCCTGCGGCGCACCGCCGGTCACGGTCCTGGTCTCCCACCGCTTCGCGACGGTGCGCATGGCCGACCTCATCGTGGTCCTCGACGGCGGCACCGTCCGCGAGACGGGCACCCACGACCGGCTCCTGGCCGACGACGGCATGTACGCGGAGCTGTACCGCCTGGGCAGGCGCGGCAGCGAGTGAGTACGGGGCCGCGCCGGCCGGGGGCCGTGCGGGGCCGGCCCTCCGGCCGGCCCCGCCGGGCTCACGGGCGCAGGAGCACCGGCAGCCGGGACATGCGGATCATCAACGGGCCGGGCAGCCACTGGGGTTCACCGTCGAGGGCCAGGTCCGGGAAGCGCTTGAACAGCGCGGAGAGGGCGACCTCCGCCTCCTGCCGGGCCAGGGCGGCCCCCAGACAGTAGTGGATGCCGTGCCCGAAGCCGACGTGTCCTTCGCCGCGCACGCCCTCGCGACGGCGGATGTCGAAGGTGTCGGGGTCGGTGTGCTCGGCGGGGTCGGTGTTGGCGGACACCAGTACCGGCTGCACCGCCTCGCCCGCACGGATCCGCACCCCGCCGATCTCCACGTCCTCCGTGGGGTACCGCAGGGCGGTGACGCGGACCGGGGTCCACATCCGCATCATCTCGTGCACCGCGACGGGCCAGCGCTCCGGCTCACGGCGCAGGAGGTCCAGCTGGTCGGGGTGGGCGAACAGCCCGGCCACGGCGTTGCCGAGCAGATGGGCGGTGGTCTCGTGCCCGGTGTTCACCAACGTGATGATCATCCGGACCAGGTCGCGGTCGGTCAGGTACTCCCGGTCCGCCGCCTGGGCCTCCAGCATGGCGCTGATGAGGTCGTCGGCCGGCTCGGCTCGGCGCCGCTCCAGCAGCTCCTTGACCTGGTCGACCATCGCCTGGAGCGCGCCGGCGAAGCGTTCCGGGTCCAGGGTCAGCAGCGCGTCGCCCCATTCGCGCCACGCCGGGCGGTCGCTCTCCGGCACGCCGACCAGCTCGCAGATCACGGTGATCGGCAGGGGGTAGGCGAACGCGTTGATGAGGTCGACCGGGCCCGGACCCGCCGCCTCCAGCTCGTCCAGGAGCCAGTCGGTTATCTCCGTCACCCGGGGACGGAGATTGGCTATGCGGCGCCCGCCGAAGGCCGGGGCCACGACGCGGCGCAGCCGGGTGTGGTCGCCTCCGTCCCGGTCGGGGAGCAGGTCCGAGACATAGGTGGCGAGTTCCTCCGAGACGCCCAGGTTGGCGACGAGCTGGATCTTCGGATCCTTGGCGTCCGGTGCCGAGTTGATGTTGGTCACCACGAAGCGCGGGTCGTTGAGCACCGCGCGCACGTCAGCGGCGCGGGTCACGAACCAGGCCGGGTCCCCGCCCATGGTCCGCCCGAGGCAGACCGGGGCGTCCTCGCGGAGCCGCTTGAAACCGCCGTGGGGGTCGGCCATCAGCTCGGGGTCCAGCAGGTTGGGCTCGTGGGTGGTCGTCATCGATTACGCCTCCTTGCGCGCACGCCTCGTCCGGTGGGGACGGACACGGCGGCGCCGCTAGTGGTCGAGTGGTCGTTCGGCGCGGGCGTTTCCGCTCGCGTGCCTCGGTGCCGTCGTTGCCGCCCGTGAGGGCGGGGTGTCAGGGGCGGGGG
>NZ_LIRJ01000383.1 GCF_001419745.1 Streptomyces silaceus
GTACTCGGACCGGGAGCTGCGCGAGACGCTGCTGGAGCTGCAGCGCACGAATGTGCGGTACAAGGACTCGATCCAGCGGTACAAGGGTCTGGGTGAGATGGATGCCGATCAGCTGGCGGAGACGACGATGGATCCGCGGTTCCGGACGCTGCGGCGGATCAACATCTCCGATCTGGACGCGGCCGAGCAGGTCTTCGACCTGCTGATGGGCAACGACGTCGCGCCCCGCAAGGAGTTCATCACCAGCTCCGCCGCCACACTCGACCGGTCCCGTCTGGATCTGTGAGCAGAGTCAGTGATCCGGTGCCGTGATCAGGTGTCGGATCTGGTGCTGTGATCGTGTGCTGTGGTCAGGGGAGCCCGCCGGTGTCAGCACCCCACGGGCGGCCGCTCCCAGTGCCGGTGCGCGGCGACGGCCTCGATGAAGGCCCGGGTGAACCCCTCCTGGGCGAGGCCCGCCGCCGTCGCGGTCACCACGCCGTGGTCGGAGACGACGCGGCCGTACTCCGAGCCGATCCGTAGCCCGTCGGCCCGCAGGCAGGACAGGACCCCCACTCCGGAACCGAGCGCTCCGACGGGCTTGCCGTGGCGGTAGGCGTCGCGGACGAAACGTACGGCGTCGGGGTCGGAGCCCTGGACGGGCGTGGCCGTCGGGCCGCCGGGGAGCAGCACCGCGTCGTACAGGACCGACGCGACCGTCGGCAGGGCGCGGTCCACGGCGTGCCGATCACCGTCGGCGCCCTCCACGGTGCCGTCCACCGGGGCGATGGCCTCGACGACGGCACCCCGCTCCGTGAGCTCGTCGCGGATCGCGCGCACCTGGGCGGCGTCCACGCCGTCCGCGACGAGCACCGCGATCCGACGGCTGCGGATGGAGCCGTCACCGGCGACGTTGCGCAGGCTCAGCGCGGGGGAGGTCTGCTTGTACGAGCCCGCCCGCGTCGCCGACGGCGCGGGGACGCCGACGCCCGCGGCCACCGCGGCCGCCAACTCATGGTCCACGCGGTTCAGTTCGGTGACCGTACGCTCCCGCACGGACACCGCTCCGACCTTGCCGAGCTCGAAGCGGAAGGCGGCCACGATGTGCCGCTTCTCCCAGTCCGCCATGCTGTTCCAGAACAGCGCGGCCTGGCTGTGGTGGTCCTGGAAGCTGGGGCTGCGCCGCCGGATCTTGCTGCCGTCGACGCGTTCGGCGTGGTGCGTGAAGGCCTCCGTGCCCGCACCCGCGAGCGCGGGACAGCCGGCGCCCAGGGAGTTGGGGGAGTAGTTCGTCCCCGAGTGGATCTCGCTCTGGTGGTAGCCGTCGCGCTGGTTGGTCCGCACCTGCGCGATCGGCCGATTGACCGGGATCTGCGCGAAGTTGGGGCCGCCCAGGCGGATCAGCTGGGTGTCGAGGTAGGAGAAGTTGCGGGCCTGGAGAAGCGGGTCGTTCGTGAAGTCGATGCCGGGCACCACGTTCGCCGTGTGGAAGGCGACCTGCTCGGTCTCGGCGAAGAAGTTCTCGGGGTTGCGGTCGAGGACCATCCGGCCGATCGGGCGCACCGGAACCTGCTCCTCGGGGATGAGCTTCGTCGGGTCGAGCAGGTCGAAGTCGAAGGCGAACTCGTCCGACTCGGGCACCAGTTGGACGCCGAGCTCGTACTCCGGGAACTCGCCGGACGCGATGGCTTCCCACAGGTCGCGCCGGTTGAAGTCGGGGTCACGGCCCTGGCACTCCTGCGCCTCGTCCCACGTCAGGCAGTGCACGCCGAGCTTCGGCTTCCAGTGGAACTTCACGAACGTGCCGCGCCCGTCGGCCGTCACGAAGCGGAACGTGTGCACGCCGAAGCCCGGCATCATGCGGTAGCTGCGCGGGATCGCGCGGTCGGACATCAGCCACATGATCGTGTGCAGCGTCTCGGGCTGGAGGGACACGAAGTCCCACAGGGTGTCGTGTGCGGAGGCGCCGGTGGGGATGTCGTTGTGCGGCTCCGGTTTCACCGCGTGCACGAAGTCGGGGAACTTGATGCCGTCCTGGATGAAGAAGACGGGGAAGTTGTTCCCCACCAGGTCGTAGTTCCCCTCCGTCGTGTAGAACTTCGTGGCGAACCCGCGTACGTCGCGCACTGTGTCGGCGGAGCCGCGCGGCCCCTGGACCGTGGAGAAGCGCACGAAGACAGGTGTGCGGACCGACGGGTCCTGGAGGAACGCCGCACGCGTGAACCCGGCGCAGGACTCGTACGGCTCGAAGTAGCCGTACGCGCCCGCGCCGCGCGCGTGCACCACCCGCTCGGGGATGCGTTCGTGGTCGAAGCGGGTGAGCTTCTCCCGGAAGTGGAAGTCCTCCATCAAGGTCGGGCCGCGTTCGCCCGCCGCGAGCGCGTCGTCCGTGTGGTCGACCGTGACGCCCTGGTCGGTCGTGAGGGGGCCGCCCGCCGGGTCGGCGGCGCGGTAGCGGTCGCGCTGGCGCTGCTTGTCGTCGGTCATCGCGTCGGCCGTCCCTTGGATGTGGCGAACTCGGTGAGGAAGGCCTCGCGGAATGCCTTGAGGTCGTCCGGCTTCCTGCTGGTGATCAGCGTGTTGGGTCCGTCGGAGCAGACGACCGCCTGTTCGTCCACCCAGTCGCCGCCCGCGTTGAGGACGTCGGTCCGCAGGCTCGGCCACGAGGTCAGCGTCCGGCCGCGCACCACGTCCGCCTCGACGAGCGTCCACGGCGCGTGGCAGATGGCCGCCACCGGCAGGCCCAGATGGAAGAACTCCTTCACGAACGCCACGGCGCGCTCGTCCAGGCGCAGCAGATCGGGGTTGGCGACTCCGCCCGGCAGGACGAGCCCGTCGAACTCGATCGCCCTGGCCTTGGCCACCACCTCCTGGACGGGGAACGTGTCCGCCTTGTCGAGGTGGTGGAAGGCCTGCACCTGCCCGGGGCGCGTCGACACCAGCACGGCCTCGCCGCCCGCGCCGCCCACGGCCTGCCAGGGATCGGTCAGCTCGATCTGCTCGACGCCCTCGGGCGCCACGAGGAATGCGATGCGCAGGGGCTTGGGCATGGGACGGTTCAACTCCCTTGATCGGCGTGCTCTTGCTTCTGCGCGCCGGGTGCCCGGGAGGTCGGCCGTCTAACGTCGGGCGACAGCGTCCGTCACGGCCGCCAGTACAGCGCCGGATCGGGGTGGTCGACGAACCCCAGGTCGCGGTAGAGCGGTTCGCCCTCGGGGGAGGCGTACAGATCCACGCGGGAGACGTCCCGGGTGCGGAACCAGTCGAGCAGCGACCGCATGATCGCGCGGCTGTGGCCGCGTCGGCGGTACGCGGGGTCGGTGACCACGCCGATCACATGGCCGACGCGGCCGGTCACGTTGTGCGGTCCGGGGAACCACTGCTCGACGGTGCCGATGCCGCAGGCGGCCAGACCGTCCTCGCCGTCCACGACGAGGATCCGCGCCGCGTCGGAGGTCAGCTGGTCCTTGAGGACCCACGCGAGCCGGTGGCGCCAGTCGTCGCCCGCCGAGCCGGGGTTGAAGTACTCGCCGCCCATGTCCTCGAAGAGCAGGGCCCGTAGCCGTACCAGCTCCGGAAGGTCCTTCTGCACGGCTTGGCGTACGTCGCCGTGGGCGCCGGCGGGTCGAGCGGCGGGAGCGGTGGCCGGGGCGGTCAGGTCGGGCCGGTCGGACAGGTGTGGGGTGGGCTGTGTCATGGCGATCAGCCTGCTGTAATGACCTTATGCACCTCAACCCTTACGGCGGGGATGCCGTGAACCTGGCCGCGGACCTCGCCAACCGGCGCCCGGCCGGCCCCGAGGAACTCGCGGAGCGGTGCAGGGCCGCCGGTCTGACCCTCGAACGCCCCGTCACGGCGCAGGACGTGGAGCGCACGCACGCCGCCCTGGACGTCTGGGAGAAGGTCGTCGACGCCACCGACGAGTCCGAGCGCGCCGCGTTGGTCAACGCCATGCTGGCGGCGGCATCCGCCTACCCGCGGCTCACCGATCACGCGGGCGACGGCTGGCATCTGCACTACCGCGACGACCACCAGCCGCTCGGCGCCCTGCTGTTCTCGCTCTTCTCGGTCGGCACCGCGCTGCATCTGGCGGGCCGCGGCATGCACCGGCTGCGGCGGTGCGCCGTGTCCGAGTGCGCCACGATCTTCGCCGACACCTCCCGGACGGGACGCAGGCGGTACTGCTCCCATCGGTGCGCCAATCGCGACGCGGTCCGTCGGCACCGGGCGCGCGCCACGTCCTGACCGACCGCGCGGCGCGTCGCTCGGGGGCTGGTGGAGCCGAGCGCGCTGCAAGCCTGCGCAAAGGGTTGACCAAGGGAGTCGGGGCGCCTACCGTCCCGGTTCGCAAGTTCTTGCAGATTCAATCTGCAAGATTCTGCACCCTCCCTCGCCATCCCCCTTGGAGGCCCCATGCCAGGACCGACGGCCAGAACCCGCAGACCCGTTGCCGCGACGCTCGCCCTCGCGGTGGGTGTCCTGGGCAGCCTCGTCGCGACCGCACCCGGGGCCGAGGCCTCCCCGCCCGGCCAGAAGGACGTCACCGCCGTCCTCTTCGAGTGGCGCTTCGAGTCGGTCGCCAAGGCGTGCACCGACCAACTGGGCCCCGCAGGCTATGGGTTCGTGCAGGTCTCACCGCCCCAGGAGCACATCCAGGGCGGCCAGTGGTGGACCTCGTACCAGCCGGTCAGCTACAAGATCGCCGGTCGGCTCGGTGACCGCGCCGCCTTCAAGAACATGGTCGACACCTGCCACGCGGCAGGCGTCAAGGTGGTCGCGGACACGGTGATCAACCACATGTCGGCCGGTTCCGGCACCGGCACGGGCGGCTCGTCGTACACGAAGTACGACTACCCCGGCACCTACTCGGGCGCCGACATGGACGACTGCCGGTCGCAGATCACCGACTACGGCAACCGGGGCAACGTACAGAACTGCGAACTGGTCGGACTCGCCGACCTGGACACCGGCGAGGACTACGTGCGCGGCCGCATCGCCGCCTACCTCGACGACCTGCTCTCGCTCGGCGTCGACGGCTTCCGCGTCGACGCGGCCAAGCACATGCCCGCCGGTGACCTCGCGGCCATCAAGGCGCGGCTGAGCAAGCCGGGTGTGTACTGGAAGCAGGAGGCCATCCACGGCGCGGGCGAGGCCGTCTCGCCGAGCGAGTACCTCGGCAACGGCGACGTGCAGGAGTTCCGTTACGCGCGCGACCTCAAGCGCGTCTTCACCCATGAGAAGCTCGCCTACCTCAAGAACTACGGCGAGGGCTGGGCCTACATGCCCTCCGGCCAGTCCGCCGTGTTCGTCGACAACCACGACACCGAGCGCGGCGGCGACACCCTCAGCTATAAGGACGGCGCCAACTACACGCTCGCCAACGTCTTCATGCTCGCCTGGCCGTACGGGGCGCCCGACGTCCACTCCGGCTACGAGTTCACCGACCGGGACGCGGGTCCGCCGAACGGCGGCAAGGTGAACGCCTGTTACTCCGACGGCTGGAAGTGCCAGCACGCCTGGCGCGAGATCTCGGGCATGGTCGGCCTGCGCAACACCGCACGCGGCAAGGCCGTCACCGACTGGTGGGACAACGGCGGCAACCAGATCGCGTTCGGCCGCGGCGACAAGGCGTACGTCGCGATCAACCACGAGGGATCGACGCTGACCCGGACCTTCCAGACCTCGCTGCCCGCGGGCGCCTACTGCGACGTCCAGTCGGGCCGGAGCGTCACGGTGAACTCCGCCGGGCAGTTCACGGCCACCCTCGGCCACAACACCGCCGTCGCCCTGCACGCCGGGGCGAGGACGTGCGGGTCCTGAGCGGTCGCCGGTCGTGTGGCGCGCGTGGGGCGTGGGGTAGGAAGGCGTCATGACGACTCTTGGCGTGGTGTTCCGCCCCCAGCTTCCCCCCGAGCGCCTGCGCGCCATGGTGCGCACGGCCGAGGAATCCGGCCTGGAGGAGCTGTGGCTCTGGGAGGACTGCTTCCTGGAGAGCGGCATCGCGAGCGCGGCCGCCGCCCTCGCGTGGTCCGAGCGGCTGCGCGTGGGCGTCGGGCTGCTGCCGGTGCCGCTGCGCAACGTGGCCCTCGCCACGATGGAGGCGGCCACACTGCACCGGCTCTTCCCCGACCGCGTGATGCTCGGCGTCGGGCACGGCGTGCAGGACTGGATGGGCCAGGTGGGCGCGCGCGTCGAGTCGCCGCTGACCCTGCTGCGCGAGCACCTGGACGCGATGCGGGCCCTGCTGGCCGGCGAGCGCGTCACGACGGAGGGACGGTACGTGTGCCTCGACGGTGTCGCACTCGACTGGCCGCCCGCGTAGACGGCGGGTGCGGACGCGGGCGGCCAGTCGAGTG
>NZ_LIRJ01000384.1 GCF_001419745.1 Streptomyces silaceus
GGGCCATGGGGGTGGTGAGGGTGCTCGTCATGGGGAAGGAGCTCCTGCGGTCGGGAGGAGACGGGTCGGCACAGAGCGGCGGATCACACCGCGGTGCGACGCCGGAGAGCGGCGGGCCCTGCCGCGGAGCGGCACCGGAGCGCGGCGCCGGGCGGCGGGGAGGACAGCGGGTCGTGCGGGACAGGTCGTGCGGGACAACTCATGGGGAACAGGACGTGCGGGACAGGACGTGCGGGACAGGTCATGTGGGACAGCTCATGCGGAGGCAAAGGGCGGACGGCAGGGCCGCCGTGGCCGCGGCCCGGTGTCTCGCACCCCCTGGGCCACGGCGGCCGAGCCGTCCGCGACGAGCACCACTGTCCGCCCGTTTCCCGCGCGGTGGCAGGCCGCGCCTCACCGGGGTGCCGCGTTCCTGGCCCTGACACGGCCCCCCACGGTCGGCGCGCGCCGGGGACAATGGCCCGATGACGGAAAGCACACCGCCCGCGGCTCCGGCGACCGGCACGGAACTGGGCCGTTATCTGCGCGCCCGCCGCGCCCGCGTCACCCCCGCCGAGGCGGGCCTGCCCGCGGGCGCCGGCATCCGCCGCACCCCGGGCCTGCGCCGCGAGGAGCTCGCGACCCTCGCCGGGGTGAGCGTCGACTACTACACGCGCCTGGAGCGCGGCCGCGAGACGAACCCGTCGACCGCCGTCATCGACGCCCTGGCCCGCGCCCTGCGCCTGACGGGCGACGCCCACGACCGCCTGCACGACCTGGCCGAGCTGGCGTCGGGCCGGCTGACCGAGCCGCACCCCACGGCCGACCACACGGTCCGCGAGTCGACCCTGCGCATGCTGGAGGCGCTGGCCCC
Organism: Streptomyces silaceus; assembly: GCF_001419745.1. GTDB lineage: Bacteria > Actinomycetota > Actinomycetes > Streptomycetales > Streptomycetaceae > Streptomyces > Streptomyces silaceus. The sequence goes on from NZ_LIRJ01000384.1 coordinate 854, forward strand.
GCTGCCCGCGTACGTGGTGAGCCGGCACAGCTACATGCTGGCCGCCAACGCCCCCGGCCGGGCCCTGCTCCCCGGCCTGTGGGAGTGGCCCGCCGAGCAGCGCAACGTCACCCGCTACCTCTTCCTGCACCCCGTGGGCCGGGTGCTCTACCAGCCCTGGGAGGAGACGGTCGCGACGTCGGTGGCGCACCTGCGCGCGGTCGGCGGCACCGACACCGACTCGCCCCAGCTGACGAACCTGGTCGGCGAACTCCTCCTGAAGTCACCGGACTTCGCGCGGATCTGGGAGCGGTACGACGTGCGCGAGCGCGGCGGCGGCCTCAAGACGTTCGCCCACCCGAAGGTCGGCACGATGACGCTCACGTACGAGGTGATGACGCTGGCGCGGGCGGGCGGCCAGCGCATGGTGGTCTACCAGGCCAAGCCGGACACCCCGGACGAGAAGGCGATGCTGGCCCTCGCCCCGGGGGACCGGGAGGATCCGGAGGCGGCCCCGGGGACCCCGTAGGACCGCCCCCGGCGCCCGCTCACCCCGAGGAGTCCGCCGGGCAGGAGCTCCCGCTCTTGGGCGTCTCCCCGTACAGCAGGAACCCGTCGACCTTGTCCTGCACGCAGGTGGAGCCGAGGTAACCGGTGTGCCCGTCGCCCTTGTTGTCCAGGACGACGGCCTGCGAGCCGAGGCGCCGCGCGGTCTCCTCCGTCCACCGGTAGGGCGTGGCGGGGTCGCCGCGCGTGCCGACGAGCAGCAGCTTCGGCGTCTTCACGTCGCGTACGTCGTCGCGGATGTAGCTGGTCCCCGCGGGCCGTCCGAAGCAGAGCAGCACGGGCATCAGCATCGACTTGCCGAAGACCGGCGAGGCCTCCTCGAACTCCTCCTGGAGCCTGCCGATCTCCTTCTCCAGGTGGGCGGCGTCGGGCCGGTCGGGGTCGTCGGCGCAGTTGACGGCCATGAGGGCGGCGCTCATGTTGTCGAGCGGCACGTCGCCCCGGACCCCCTGCGCGAGTCCGCCGCTCATCCGGATCAGCGCCCGCGGATCGCCGTCGGCGAGCAGCGCGCCCAGGGCCTGCGAGAGCGCGGGCCAGGCCTGCCTGCTGTAGAGGGCCTGGCTGAGTACGCCGACGACGTCCTGGCCGGTGAACTCCTGGCCGTCCAGGGACTGCAACGGCATCTCGTCCATGTCCTGGACGAGCCTGACCATGCTGTGCCGGGCCGCGCGCGAGTCCGTGCCGAAGACGCAGCCGGCGTTGCCGGTGCACCAGGCGAGGAAGTTGTCGAGGGCCGTCTGGCGTCCCTCGGCGGTCGCGAGGGACTGTTCGGCGACGGGCTCGGTCAGGGTGTCCACGCCGTCGAGGACCATCCGCCCGACCTTCCGGGGGAACTGGGCGGCGTAGACGGCGCCGAGCCGCGTCCCGTAGGAGAAGCCGAGGAAGTTGAGCTTCTTGTCGCCGAGGGCCTGGCGCATGACGTCCAGGTCGCGGGAGACGTTCACGGTCCCCATGTGCGGCAGGACGGGCCCGGACGTGGCCGCGCACTCCTTGGCGACCCTGCGCAGCTCGTCCAGGACGGCGGCCGGGTCGTCGGAGTCCCCGGCGGCCGGGCCGTCCGTGGGGTCGGCGTTCTGCTCGGCGTCGCCGCAGCTGACGGGCTCGCTCAGGCCGACCCCGCGCGGGTCGAAGGAGACGACGTCGTAGCCCTTGCTGAGGAAGCCGAACTCCTTCTGCGACATGGCGAGCGCGGAGACGCCGGGCCCGCCGGGACCGCCGAAGTTCAGCAGCAGCGAGCCCCGTGGCTTGCCGCTCGCGCTGGACTTCATCCGGATCATCGCGACGTCGACGGTCCCGGCCGCGGGGTCCGCGTAGTCGAGCGGGACGGTCACCTTCCCGCACCGCACGTCCTTGGCGTTCCCCGTGGCCTCGGCCTCGGCCTCGGTGTCGTCCTCGCAGGCGGCCCACTTGATCTTCTGTGTGTAGAACCGCGACAGATCGGGCCGGCCGCTCCCGCCGTCGGCGGCCGAGGCCAGCCCCGGCACTCCCGCTCCCACGACGACCAGCACGGTCACGCCGGCGACTGCACAGGCTCCGCGCACGGCAACCTCCCAGGGTGTGCCCCTCGCTCACCCTAAGGGCGCAACGGACCCCCCGCCCGTCCAGACCCGTGACGCCCCGCGCACCCCGGTCACCCTCCGCGCACGCCCCGCCTCAGCGCAGGCCGCCGTTCACGGGGATGATCTGCCCGGTGACGTACGCCGCGTCCCGGCCCGCCAGGAAGGCCACGACCCCGGCGATGTCGGCTCCCTCGCCCAGGCGCCGCAGCGGTGTCACGGCCGCGAGAGCCTGCCGGGACCGCTCGTCGTGCAGGCCGCGGAGCATGTCGGTGTCCACGGTGCCGGGGGCGATGGCGTTGACCGTGATGCCGCGCGGGCCGAACTCCTGCGCGGCCGTCGTGGTGAACCGCTCCAGGGCGGCCTTGCTGCCGGCGTACACGGCGGCGCCCGGAGCGGACATGGCCGCCGCGATGCTGGAGATGTTGATGACGCGGCCGCCGTCCCGCAGGACGTCCAGGGCGTGCTGCATGACGAAGAACGGCGCCCTGGCGTTCACGGCCATGAGCCGGTCGTAGTGGCCGGGCGTGGCCTTGGCGATGTCGAGCTGCTCGGGGTCGGCGGCGTTGTTGACGACGACGTCCAGGCCGTGCAGCAGGGTGTCCGCCGTCTCGACGAGCCGCCGGACCTGGTCGAGGTCGGCGAGATCGGCCTGAACGGCGTGGGCCGTCCCGCCTCCGCCGATGACCTCCGCCGCGCACGTCTCGGCCGCGACGGCGTCACGGTGGTATCCGAACACCACCGCCGCTCCCTCGGCGGCCAGGCGCTGGACCACGGCCCTGCCGATGCCGCGGGAGCCGCCGGTGACCAGGGCCGTCCGGCCGTTCAGGGTTCCCATGCTTCAGTCTCTCCGTGTGGGGATGAGGGATGTGGGGACGAGGGGTGCGCCTTCCTGCTCCACGAGGTCGGGCAGGAGGCCGATCTGCTCGTGGAGGAAGACGTTCTCGCCGATGTGGCTGCTCATGCTCCGCAGCCGGTGGACGCGCCGGAGCAGCGCCGCGCGCCCCACTGGTCCGCGGTCGGGGAGCGTGGGCCCGTACCCGGAGACGAAGGCCTCCCACAGGGACGCGTAGTCGAGGTTCTCCGGTCCGTGGTGGGCGCTGCTCCGGGCGACCGCCACCGAGGTCGACAGCGCCTCCGCGAGGGCGCCGACGTCGAGCTCGGGCCCGCCGCGGCCCACCTCGGCGCTGATCAGGACGTGCGCGGTGAGGTCGCGGGGGTCCACCACGACGACCCCGGGGGACAGCGTGCCCAGAGCGATGCCGTGCGCCCCGGCCGCCGCCTCCTCGGCCCACCGGACGAGGTGCGCCCACCGGTGCGCGCCGACGCGCCGGGCCAGCCGGTCCGACAGCGCGTCGGGCCTGCGGCCGAGCCAGTCGGTCAGTCCGCCGAGCCAGGCCGCGGTCCGGTGGAGCCCGGCCGGCACCGGGCGCTCGTGCAGGGCCCGGACCGCCGCGCCGACCCGGCGGGCGACGTCGGCGTACTGCTTCGGCACCGCGGCGCCGGCCAGCATGTGCCAGCCGATGCTGACGCTGTCGGGCACTTCGTAGACCAGGTCGCGCTGCCCCGTCTCCCGGGGCACGGCGAAGCGGACGGTGCTCTCGGCGGAGAGGTCCGCGAAGAGCCGGAGCACGGGGGGCGGCGGCAGGTCCGTCGCCTTGACGGTGGTCTCGCCCGGGATCCGGCGCCATTGGAAGTCGTGCGGGCCACGGCGTACGACGCGGGTCGTCGATGCGCGCGTGCCGTAGGAGACGACGGCGGGCTCGTCCGTTGCGGGTGACACCTGGGGCCCTTTCGGTGAGGGCTCCGGGGCCCCTGAAGGGGCCCCGGAGCTGCGTTTCCCCGACTCAGCAGTCGAAGATCAGCGTGGTGGTGGTGATGACCGGCGTCGCGGTCGTGATGGAGGCCGTGGTCTCCGGGCCCTCCGTGCCGGCCACCTGGGCGACCTGGTCGCCGTCGGTGTAGACGCGGTAGCCGCTGACCAGGGACTCGGCGGGGTTCTCGATCTTCATGGTTGTCTCCTTCTTCTCGGTTTCTCGGATTTCTCCGGGTTCTCGGATTTCTCCGGTTCCTCCGTCCCGCGCCGGCCGTGACCGGCGTCGGCGGGCGGAGAGTCATGGGGCGACAGGCGGGCTGTCGCTGTTCCGGTACGGCTGCTCGGGGTCGGCGCCCGCCGCGCGCAGGGCGCGGGCGACCGACCTCGCGAGCGGGGTGCCGTCCAGGGAGTGCTCGATGAGGCCGTCCGCGTAGGCGCGGGCCCGGTGCTGGCCGAAGCTGAGGCGCCGGACCGCCCCGGCGTCCGGGTGCGGTTCCCAGGCGATCGCGACACCGGGTCCGATCCGGCGGGCGAAGGGCGAGACCGAGGGCGCGATGCCGTCGCCCGCGGGGCCCGCGGCCGTATCGGCCAGCGCGCGCAGAGCGGTCTCGGTCCGGCCGCCGAGGTAGACGACCATCGCGTCCTTGCGCGGATACCGGTCCGGGTGCGCGAGCACCTTGGCCTGGTAGGGGACGCCCAGGTCCTCCAGGCGGCGCAGTGCCGTGCCCCAGACGGCGCTCGCCGCCTGCGGGCGGGCGATGTGCAGGTAGACCCGCAGGACGGGCGAGGCGTGACCGCTCGGCTGCCGCGTGCCAAGGACGGCCAGGAAGCCCGGTGAGAGCGCCGGCCGGCACGGGGGGAGCTCGACGGTGACGGCGTCGCCGTCCGCCGCTCGGGTGACGGCGCCGCCGTCCGCCGCTCGGGTGACGGCGCCGCCGTCCGCCGCTTCCGCACCGGGTCCGGTACGGACGAGCGCGCGGGGGACCGTCACCCGTACCCCCTGCAGCACGACGGTCGTCTCGTCGCCGCCCGCCTGGTCGGCGCCGGGCGCCGACCGGGCCGGCACGCGGCACACGGTGTGCGGAACCGCCGCCTTGAGGTCCGCCACGAAGGCGGGGTCGGACAGGTCACGGGGGTGCGGTGTCGTTTCGGCCGCGCCCTGGTGAAGCGTGCGGTAGAGGTGGTCGGCGAGGCGTTCGCGCAGTGCGCGGAGGCTGTCGGCGCGGATCTCGGTGCCCGCGACGCACGCCGTGAGGTCGTGCGCCCGCACGGTGGCCACCTCGGCGATCTCGGCGAGTCCGGCGATCCCGGCCGACCCAGCGGTCCCGGCCAGCTCGGCGGTCCCGGTCGGTTCGGAAGTCATACGGCCCCCATCCCGAGGACGGCCACGAAGGCGGCCGGGGTCACCAGGGCGGTGCGGCCCACTCCCGCCGCGGCGCGGTGCACCGGGGAGAGGTCGGAGCGGAAGGCCGCCGCGGCCATCACCCGGTCGAAGAGGTGCCATCCGGCGAAGGCGACCGCGCGCACCGCCAGTCCGTCGTCGGGCGCGGACCGCACGGAGCGGTAGCCCTCGGCGAACGCGGTGAGTGTGGGCCGGGCCTCCTCCAGCCTGCGTACGCCCCTGGTCATGATCTCGTCGTGCGCCCGGCCCTCGCCCCCCGTGCCGCCGTCGCCCTGCGGGAACTCCTCGTCCGCGATGCCCACGATGCTGCGGAACAGGAACTCGCCGACGACCGCCCCGACGTCCCTGGCCCCGTCGCCCCGCCGGAACTCCTCCCAGTCGGAGAGGAGCAATTCATCCCCCTCCACGAGAATCTGATCGAGCCTCAGATCCGCGTGTATCGGAACTGCCGGAGCGTGTTTCTCGTCTTCCCTGAGACGCTGCACGGATTCCGCCATCACGGCGTCCCCTTGGACGATGCGCCAAAGGGCGATGAGTCCTGCGCTGCTCTCCAGATACTGCCCCATCGACAAGGAGGTGAGGATCCGGCGGTCGGGCATCGGCAATGGCTCGCGCGGGACCTTTTCGGAGGGTACGCGCAGCGAATGAAGTTCACCGATCGCCTGCCCCAGCCTGCGGGCGAGTTCGGGCCCGAATGCGCCGTCGGCGACCGCGTCGGCTGCCGTCCGGCAGCCTTTCAGCCAATGCGTGACGTGAATTCCACGGCTCGCGTCGCTCGCCAGCGGAGTGGGCCACCGCAGGTGCCGCAACTGCAGCTCCCCGCCCAGTTGTTCGAAGCGTCCGGCCCGCTCCAGGCCCGCACCGGCCCGGCCCGCGACCCGTATGCGCTTGGCGAAAACATCGGTCCCACCGGTCGTCGTGCCGGCCACGTTCTGGTTCCGGCCGGGGAAGGTCACCACGGTGTCCGGCAGGAACTCCCCGTACCCCGCCCGACGAATGAACTCTGCTATCTCCGCATCCGGCATACCTCGACTCTGCCGGTCGACGAGATGCCGGAACAAGCATTTTGAAGATCTTCGAAAAGCGTTTACCCCGGGGATATGAGTCAGGTCGTACGATGCGTTCAGCCACGCGCAACGGGGGCGCACGGCACGAACGGGGGCAAGAAATGAACACCTATTCAAGGCTGGAGCTGGGAAGCCTTTCCGAGCTGCGCATCCATGTCGTTCCGCACCCAGGGGCGAGTCTGCTCTCGCTCGTCGCGGACACGTTCGGGCAGCGGCGGCACGCCGTTCCCGACCCGGCGCGCCGAGCGGTCCGCCTCGGCGCGCCCGCACACGCCGAGGCGACGCTCCGGCCGCTCTTCGCGCCCGAGCATCCGGCCATACCCGACTGTCTGACGCCGACGGGCACGATGACCCACGAAGCCGCGGACCACCATCTGGAACAGCTGCGGGACTTATCGACCGACACGCTTCTCGCGGACCTGGAGGCGGACTTCGGCGGCGCCGTCCCCCCGCAGTGGCGTCACGTGATCGAGCGGCCGAAGCGCTGGATCCAGGCCTACGCCCAGGTCATGCAGCGCACGTGGCAGACCGTGGAACCGGTGTGGACGGCGGCCGGCAGCGCACTGCGGCGGGAGGCCGAGCGGGTGGGCGGCTCCGTGGCGTTCGGCCGCCCCGAGCTGGCGCTGTCCGCCCTGAGCCCGCGCTACCGCCTCGACGGCACGGTGCTGCGACTGCCGGACAAGCACCCCGAGGACTTCGACCTCCTCGGACGCCGGCTGGTCCTCGTGCCGGTCGCCTCCGGCAGCGACGCGTCGCTGTTCGCCTTCGACCGGGCGGACACCGCCTGGGTGGGCTACCCGCTGCCCGGCCTCGACGCGCTCTGGTCCGGCCGGCTGCCGCGGCCCCCGGCGCCCCGCCGGGACCCGGCGCGGCTCATCCTGGGCGACGCGAGGGCCGCCATCCTTCGCGCGACGAGCGCGGCCACCCACATGGGGAACCTGTCGTCGGCCCTGGGCTACGCGCCCGGCACGGTGTCCCACCACTGCGCGCGGCTGGAGGACGTCGGCCTCATCCACCGGCGCCGGCAGGGACAGCACGTGGTGGTCCGCCGTACTCAACTGGGCAGCGAACTGCTCGACCTGCTGACCCACTAGCCCCTCGGAAGGAGCGCCGCCTAGTCCCTCTCCAGGATGGCGGTGACGCCCTGCCCGCCGGCCGCGCAGAGGGAGATCAGCCCGCGTCCGGGCCGCCCGCGCTCGGCGAGCAGCCCGGCGAGGGTGGCCACGATGCGCGCGCCGGTGGCGGCGAAGGGATGGCCGGTGGCGAGCGAGGACCCGGCGACGTTGAGCCGCTCGCGGTCCACCGTCCCGAGTCCCCGCTTCTCCCAGGCGGCGAGCGTGGCGAGGACCTGTGAGGCGAAGGCCTCGTGCACCTCGACGAAGTCGAAGTCCGCGAGGCCGAGCCCGGCCTTCTCCAGCATCCGGGGCACGGCGTACGCGGGGGCCATCAGCAACCCGTCCTCGCCGTCGGCGACGTCCCCGTGGACGAAGTCCACGGCGGCGGTCTCGCAGGCGGTGAGGTACGCGAGCGGCGCGAGGTCCCGCGCGGCGGCCCACTCCTCGCTGGCGAGCAGCGCGACGGCGGCGCCGTCGGTCAGCGGCGTGGAGTTGCCCGCGGTCATGGTGGCACCACCCGCCTCGACCCCGAACACCGGCTTCAACCGGGCCAGTTGCTCGACGGACGACCCGGGCCGCAGGTTCTGGTCCCGCTCCAGCCCCCGGAACGGCACGACGAGACCGTCCAGGACCCCCCGCTCGTACGCGGCCGCGAGGCGCTGGTGACTGCGGGCGGCGAGTTCGTCCTGCGCCTCGCGCGTGATGCCCCACGCGCGTGCGGTCACGGCGGCGTGCTCGCCCATCGAAAGGCCGGTGCGGGGCTCGGCGTTGCGCGGGATGTCCGGTACGAGATGCCCCGGCCGCACCCGCGTCAGGGCCCGCACCCGCCCGCCGACCGAACGGGCCCGCCGCGCGGCGAGCAGCACCTTCCGCAGCTCGTCGTTGACCCCGAGCGGCGCGTCGCTGGCGGTGTCGGCCCCGCCGGCGATCCCGGACTCGATCTGCCCGAGCATGACCTTGTTGGCGACGGAGATCACGGCCTGGAGCCCGGTGCCGCAGGCCTGTTGAAGATCGTAGGCAGGGGTACGGGAGTCGAGACCGGAGCCGAGCACGACCTCGCGGGCGAGATTGAAGTCCCGGCTGTGCTTGAGCACCGCGCCCGCGGCGAACTCCCCCACGTCTCCGGCCCCTTGGAGCCCGAACCGCTCGACGACCCCGTCGAGGGCGGCGGTGAGCATGTCCTGGTTCGAGGCGGTCGCGTACGGCCCGTCGGAACGGGCGAAAGGAATGCGGCTGCCACCGATGACGGCGACGCGGCGAACAGAGGGAAGACTCATGTCTCGACCAGCTCCTGACCCTTGAGTAACCTTACTCAGAAGTAAATTTACGACCGAGCTGGGAGTTGGACAATGGCCGACCGCTACCTGACCTTCACCGGCACCGCGCCCGGCCGCTTCCTCACCCGCCGCCTGGGCCTGCCCCAGCCGACGGCGCTGCGCCGCTGGTCGCCCGAGCACCCCACCCTGGGCGGGGAGTCGGCACTCCTCACCGCGGGAGAGTCCCCCCACACGGCGGACCTCCTGACGCTCCTCACCTCGGCGGGCCACGCCCCCACCACCACAACGCCCGCGCGCCCCACGGCAGTTGTCCTGGACGCCACGGCGGTGACGACGGTCGACGGCCTGCGCGAGGTCCACGCGGCGCTGCACCCGGTGGTGCGGACGGTGGCGGACAACGGCCGCGTCCTGGTCCTGGGCACGCCCCCCGACCCCGCCGACCATCACCAGGCGGCGGCGCAGCAGGCCCTCGAAGGCTTCATACGTTCCCTCGCCAAGGAACTCGGCCGCGGCCGCACGGCCTCCCTCGTCCGGGTTTCCGGCCCGATCGGCACCGCCGAGTCGACCCTGCGCTTCCTCCTCTCCCCCAAGTCCGCCTACGTCACCGGCCAGGTGATCGAGACCGGCCCGGCGGAGTCCGTGGCGGCGCCGGCCGACTGGGACCGTCCCCTCGCGGGGCGCGCCGCCCTGGTGACGGGCGCGGCGCGGGGCATCGGCGAGGCGGTGGCGGAGGTCCTCGTGCGCGACGGCGCGCGGGTGACGCTGCTGGACGTGCCCGGCGCGCGCGAGGACCTGGCCCGCGTGGCGGACCGCCTCGGCGGGACGGCGCTCCCCCTCGACATCACGGCGCCGGACGCGGGCGAGCGGATCGCGGCGGCGCTGCCCGACGGGCTCGACGTCCTCGTCCACAACGCGGGCATCACGCGGGACCGCAAGCTGGCCAACATGCCCGCCGAGCGCTGGAGTTCGGTCCTCGACGTCAACCTCGCGGCGGTCCTCTCGACCACGGACGACCTCCTGAAGGCGGGCACGGTCCGCCCCGGCGGCCGGATCGTCGCGACGGCGTCGATCGCCGGCATCGCGGGGAACGCGGGCCAGACGAACTACGCGGCGAGCAAGGCGGGGATCGTGGGGCTGGTCCGTGCGCTCGGGCCGCGTGCGCTGGCGGAGCACGGGGTGACGGTGAACGCGGTGGCGCCCGGCTTCATCGAGACGAAGATGACGGCGGCGGTACCTCTCTTCATCCGCGAGGCGGGCCGGCGCATGAACTCCCTGGCGCAGGGGGGACTTCCGGTGGACGTCGCGGAGACGACGTCGTGGCTCGCGCAGGGTGGCGTGAACGCCCAGACGATCCGGGTCTGCGGCCAAAGCCTCCTGGGCGCGTAGACCGACCCGTCGCGCCCGGGTAACGCCCCTCGGTCTTACCCCCACCCGCACCGACCCCGACGCCCCCTTGATCCCGCCCCGGCACCATCCGCCTGCACCGGGGCTGGAGCCACACCCATCGCCACCCGGCA
>NZ_LIRJ01000385.1:0-5997 GCF_001419745.1 Streptomyces silaceus
GTCGGGAGCCTCGGGAGAGACCTCTAGCTCGGACGGAAGATGATGCTCGGTCATCGGAGCGCACCTTTCTGCTTGATACGACGACGGCCGGATGAGGGATTGCTAGTGACTCTATCCGCAGGTCGACAAAATGAGCAGAGGGCCCCACGCATGAGCGGACCGGGGCAGCTGGGGAGGGACCGGGGGAAGGTCGGCGTCCGGTGCCTGAGACGATGGGGGGCGTGGCAGGAAGACAAGGCAACCAGACCGTCAAGAACATGCTGTGGTCGTTGGTGGTGATCGCCCTCGTCGCGGGCGTGATCTACATCTTCATCCCGCATGACGACTCCAAGAGCCCCGTCGAGCGGAAGGACTACCGCGTGGAGCTGCTGACCGCACGCCGCGCCGCGCCCTATCCGGTGGCGGCGCCAGAGGGCCTTTCCAAGGACTGGAAGGCGACGTCGGTGCGGTACAAGGGCGAAGAGCACGACAGCTGGCACCTGGGCTTCCTCGACCCCGACGACGAGTACGTGGCGATCAAGCAGTCCACGGACAAGCCGGCCAAGTTCATCGAAGACGTCACCAAGGACGCCAAGCGCACCAAGGCCACCGAGAGGATCGGCGACCAGGAGTGGCAGCGCTACGAGGGCGGGACGTACGACGCCCTGGTGCGCACCGAGAAGGGCGCGACGACGGTCGTCCTCGGCACCGCCCCCTTCGGTCAGCTGACGAAGATGGCGGAGTCGCTGAAGACGTCCTGAGCACCGGGCACTGAGCATCGGGCACTGAGCGCTGAGCACCGGGCACCGGGCAACTGATACGCGAGAGGCCCCCGGCGGACTGCCGGGGGCCTCTCGTCGTACGCGGGTCGCTCAGACCGTGGTGACGACGTCGTCGTAGGCCAGGCGCGGGGAGCGCGGGAACCAGGCGTCCTCGCCCGGCTTGCCGATGTTGACGACCATCAGCGGGGTGTGGTCGTCGTCCAGGAACTCCTTCTGGATGCCCGCGGCGTCGTAGCCGGTCATCGGGCCCGCGGCCAGGCCGGCGGCGCGCACGCCGATGATGAAGTACGCGGCCTGGAGGCCGGCATTCAGGGACGCGGCCTGCTCGCGGACCGGGCGCTCGGCGAAGAAGACGTCCTTGGCCTGCGGGAAGTGCGGGAAGAGGGCCGGCAGCTCCTCGTGGAACTCGTTGTCCGCGGAGAGGATCGCGACGAGCGGGGCGCTCGCGGTCTTCGGCTGGTTGCCCTCGGCCATGTGCTTCACCAGGCGCTCACGGGCCTCGGGGGAGCGGACCAGGGTGACGCGCAGCGGCGACTGGTTGAAGGCGGTCGGGCCGTACTTGACCAGGTCGTAGATCGCCTGGACCTGCTCCTCGGTGACCGGCTCGTCGGTGAAGGTGTTCGCGGTGCGGGCCTCGCGGAAGAGCAGGTCCTGGGCGGCGGGGTCAAGGGCGAGAGACATGGATCAACCTTCTCGATGCGTACGGGGGGTGTGAGCCGGGCCCGTCTCCGGACCCGCCTCCATGAGAGTACGCCGGTGCTGTTCAACTTTCAACAAAAGCCGGGGTGACGTGATCCGCTTCACAAGCCGCAGGTCAGCGCGGTTTCCTCGCGGGGTGATCGCGGGGGTGGGCCTTTTGTGCCGCCTCGGAGGCCGACGTGCTGCCGCCTCGCGAGCCGCCGCGGTGCCGCCTTGCGGGCGTGCGCAGTGCCGCCTCGCGAGCCGCCGCGGTGCCGCCTCAGGCGTCCGCGTCGGGGTCCGCTCCCTCGCCCGTCTCGGGGCCCGCGAGCGCCGCGTCCAGGCGGGCCCGCGCGCCGTCCAGCCAGCGGCGGCAGACCTTCGCCAGTTCCTCGCCGCGCTCCCACAGGGCGAGCGACTCCTCCAGGGTCGTGCCGCCGGTCTCCAGCCGGCGCACGACCTCGATCAGCTCGTCCCGCGCCTGCTCGTAGCCGAGGGCGTCCGCGGAGTCCGTGGCCTCGTCCGTAGTGCTGGTCATGCGCCCACCCTAATGGTCGATTTGTGTGGTTCGTACGGTGAACTCGCCCCCGGCTACACGGGCCCTCAACTCCTCGTCGGCGCCCACCTCCCCGGGGTCGCGGACCACGGCGCCGTCCGACTTCTGCAGCACCGCGTAACCGCGCTGGAGCGTCGCGGCGGGGGAGAGGGCCACCACGCGCGCGTGCGTGTGCTCCAGCTCCGAGCCCGCCCGGTCCAGGAGATGGCCCAGCGTGCGGCGGCTGCGGTCGACCAGCGCCGCGACCTGCTCCTCGCGCTCCTCGACCATGCGGTGCGGATGCTCCATGGAGGGGCGGGCCAGGGCGTGCGCGAGGCCGCGGGACTCGCGGTCCAGGTAGGCGTCCATGCTGCGGCGGGCGCGGTCGCGCAGCCACTGCACGCGCTCGTACTCCTCGCCGACGTCCGGCACGACCTTCTTGGCGGCGTCGGTCGGCGTGGACGCGCGCAGGTCCGCCACATGGTCCAGGAGCGGGTTGTCCGGCTCGTGGCCGATCGCCGAGACGACCGGTGTACGACACGACGCCACCGCCCGTACCAACTGCTCGTCCGAGAACGGCAGCAGGTCCTCCACGCTGCCGCCGCCCCGCGCCACGATGATCACGTCGACCTCGTCGAGCGCGTCCAGGTCCTTCACCGCCTGTACGACCTGCGGCACCGCGTGCACGCCCTGCACCGGGACGTTGCGCACCTCGAAGCGGACGGCGGGCCAGCGGTGGCGCGCGTTCTCCAGGACGTCGCGCTCGGCGGCCGAGGCGCGGCCCGTCACCAGGCCGATGAGCTGCGGCAGGAACGGCAGCGGCTTCTTGCGCTCGGGCGCGAACAGGCCCTCCGCGGCGAGGCTCTTCTTCAGCTGCTCGATCCGCGCGAGCAGCTCACCGACGCCGACCGGCCTTATCTCGGCGGCGCGCAGGGAGAGCTGGCCCCGCGGCGCGTACCACTCCGGCTTGGCGTGGACCACGACGCGGGCGCCCTCGGAGACGACGTCCGCCACGGCGTCGAACACCTGGCGGTAGCAGGTCACACTCACCGAGATGTCGTGCGACGGGTCGCGCAGCGTCATGAAGACGACGCCGGCGCCGGGTCTGCGGGACAGCTGTGTGATCTGTCCCTCGACCCAGACCGCGCCGAGGCGGTCGATCCAGCCGCCGATGAGGCGTGACACCTCCCCGACGGGGAGCGGGGTGTCCGCGGACGTGTTCAGAGCCATGCGCCGAGCGTAGTCGGCGGGGCCGACATCGACGGGTGTCCTCGGCCCCGTCGGCCCTCGGGCGGGGCGGCGACGGGGCCCTGCGGGGGCGTGTGGTGGGCTCGGGTCCCTTGGCCGGGTGCGGGGGTGTTCTTGGCTGGGCGCGCAGTTCCTCGCGCCCTTGGGGGGCGCGACCCTTGGCCCTCGCGGCCCTTACGGGGCGTCCTCGCGGCGGGAGCCTTGTACGGCCAGGACGCCCAGGCCCACCGCCAGCCACACCGCGCCGACCACCTGGGCCGAGCCCGATGCCTCCCAGATGACCGCCACCACGATCGCCGCGCCCAGGACCGGGAACAGGAGGTGGCGCCACCAGCTGAAGGACGTGTCGCGCTGGCGCACCACGAACCAGCCCACCACGCTCGCGTGCAGCAGCAGGAACGCGGTGAGCGCGCCGATGTCGACCACCGACACCAGGTGGTCCATGCCGTCGTCGCGCCGGGCCGCCCACACCGCGGCGACCATCGTGATCACGGCCGCGCACAGCAGCGCGATCCGCGGCGTCCCGGAGTCCGTCCGGGACAGGGCCTTCGGCAGCCGCCGGTCCCGCGCCATGGCGAACAGGAGCCGCCCCGCCGCGGCCTGCCCGGCCAGCGCCGCGAACGCCGCGCCGATCGCCTTGCTGACGGCCACCAGCTTGTGCAGCCACTCCCCGGACGCGGCCTCCGCCGTGTCGTAGAAGGCGGTCCCCTGCTTGCCCGGATCCGCCGCGAGCTCGGCCGACGACATCGGTTCGAGCAGGGCCACCAGATACGTCTGGAGGATGAACAGGAAGCCCGCGAGCGCGAGACAGAGCAGCACCGCCCGCGCGACCTTCGCCGAGCCGCCCGTCACCTCCTCCGCGAACGAGGCGATCGCGTCGAAGCCCAGATACGACAGGACGGCGATCGACACCGCGCCCACCACCGCCGACAGCGCGAACGCGCCCTGCGAGCCGTCACCGGTCAGCGGCGACAGCCAGCCCCGCTGGGCCCCGTCCCGGACGAGGACGACCACCGCCGCGACGACGAAGACCAGCAGGACCACGACCTCCATCGCGAGCACCGCGAAACCGACCCGCGCCGCCGCCCGTACGCCCCACACGTTCAGCGCCGTGGTGATGAGCACGGCGAGCGCCGTCCACACCCACCGCGACACCGAGGGGACCAGCGAGTTCATCGCGATCCCGGAGAAGAGATAGGCGACCGCCGGGATGAGGAGGTAGTCGAGCATCGCCATCCACCCGGCGATGAACCCGGGCCCCTTTCCGAGCCCCACGCGCGCGTAGGCGAAGACGGACCCCGCCTGGGGGACCACCTTGACCATCTGCGCGTAACTGAAAGCGGTGAACGCCATCGCGACCGTCGCGATCAGATAGACCAGCGCGACGGCGCCGTGCGACTTCGCGTCGAGCGTCCCGAAGACGCCGACCGGCGCCATCGGGGCGATGAAGAGCAGGCCGTAGACCACGAGGTCACGGAAGCCGAGGCTGCGCCGCAGCCCTTCGCCCCCGGCGGGCCCGGCGCCCTCGGCGGGCGCTCCCGTACTGGCGGACTGTCCGGACATCGTGCCTCCGTAGATCAACGCAGGCCCCCAGTCTCTCCAAGAAGGCGATCTTTGACGCGTTGAGCGCGGCCTTACGATGGTGTGCATGACTGCTACGCCTGGCTCCCGCCGTGTCCTGCTCGCCGCTCCCCGTGGCTACTGCGCGGGCGTGGACCGTGCCGTGATCGCCGTCGAGAAGGCCCTGGAGCAGTACGGGGCCCCGATCTACGTCCGCCACGAGATCGTCCACAACAAGTACGTGGTGCAGACCCTGGAGAAGAAGGGCGCGATCTTCGTCGACGAGACGGCGGAGGTCCCCGAGGGATCCATCGTCATGTTCTCCGCGCACGGCGTCGCCCCGACCGTCCACGCCGAGGCCGCCGAGCGCAAGCTCGCCACGATCGACGCGACGTGCCCGCTGGTCACCAAGGTCCACAAGGAAGCGGTCCGGTTCGCCAAGGAGGACTACGACATCCTCCTGATCGGCCACGACGGCCACGAGGAGGTCATCGGCACCTCCGGCGAGGCGCCCGACCACATCACGCTGGTCGACGGCCCCGGCGACGTCGACAAGGTCGAGGTCCGCGACCCGGACAAGGTGGTCTGGCTCTCCCAGACCACCCTCTCCGTCGACGAGACGATGGAGACCGTCGGCGCCCTGAAGAACAAGTTCCCGAACCTCCTCTCGCCGCCCAGCGACGACATCTGCTACGCCACGCAGAACCGCCAGACCGCGGTGAAGAAGCTGGCGGAGGACGCCGAGCTGGTCATCGTCGTCGGCTCCAAGAACTCCTCGAACTCGATCCGCATGGTCGAGGTCGCCCTGGACGCGGGCGCCGCGGCCTCCCACCTCGTCGACAACGCCGACGAGATCGACGAGGCCTGGCTGGAGGGCGTCACCACGGTCGGCCTGACCTCCGGCGCCTCCGTGCCCGAGGTGCTGGTCGACGGCGTCATCGAGTGGCTCGCCGAGCGGGGCTACGGCGACGTGGAGACCGTCAAGACGGCCGACGAGTCCATCACCTTCTCGCTGCCCAAGGAGCTCCGCAGGGACCTGCGGGCGGAGGCGGCCGAGCTGTCACGGCGCTGACCGCGCCGTACGGTGGGCCCATGCAGATCTTCGGTGTGGACATCGGCGGATCAGGGATCAAGGGTGCTCCCGTGGACCTGGACCGCGGAGACCTGGCCCAGGAGCGGTACAAGGTCCTGACCCCGCGGCCGGCGACGCCGGAC
>NZ_LIRJ01000385.1:6033-6682 GCF_001419745.1 Streptomyces silaceus
CGCGGTGGTCGGGGGCGTGCGCGAGGTCGTCGGGCACTTCGACTGGACGGGGCCCGTCGGCGCCACCTTCCCCGGAGTGATCGCCGACGGCACGGCGCGCACCGCCGCCAACGTCGACAAGAGCTGGGTCGGCACGGACATCGAGAAGCTGGTCTCCGACCGCCTCGGCGGTGTCCCGGTGACGGTCCTGAACGACGCGGACGCGGCGGGCGTCGCCGAGATGCACTTCGGCGCGGGCCGCGGCCGCACCGGCACGGTCATCCTGCTCACCTTCGGCACGGGCATCGGCAGCGCGCTCTTCACCGGCGGCCGTCTCGTCCCCAACACCGAGCTCGGCCACCTGGAGCTGCGCGGCCACGACGCCGAGAAGAAGGCGTCCTCCAAGGCGCGCGAGGACGAGGACCTGACCTGGGAGCACTGGGCGCGCCGCGTCCAGCGCTACCTCGCGCACGTGGAGATGCTGTTCTCGCCGGAGCTGTTCATCATCGGCGGCGGCGTGAGCCGCAAGGCGCACAAGTTCCTGCCGCTGATCGAGGGCGTCGCGGCGGAGATCGTCCCGGCGCAGCTGCAGAACAACGCGGGGATCGTGGGGGCGGCGATGGCGGCGGCGGGCGAGGCGTAGTCGCCGGGGACGGCGGCGGGCGAGGGC
>NZ_LIRJ01000386.1 GCF_001419745.1 Streptomyces silaceus
TCCCGCAGGGCCGCCGAGTCCCCGCGGACCCCGGCGTACGCCCAGCCGAACGACGCGGCCGCGACGACGGCGAGCAGCGGCAGCGTGATCATGCGTTCGCGCAGGTAGACGCGGTTGCGGGGCCGTTCGTGGAGCGGGGCGGGCCACAGGAGCCGCCACGGCCCGCGGGCCGCCGACCTCCCGCGTTCCCACAGGGCCTCCAGGAGGGCTTTCACCGGGGGCCGCCGGGGCGGCGGGGGGCGGGCAGGACCGTCATGCTCGACTGGATGCGGGCCGCCTTGATGTCGAACCTCGCGATGCGGTCCAGGAGTTCGACCTCGCCCCGGGCGGCGTCGCGGACGTGGACGAGGCGGCGCAGGTGGTCCTGCATGGCCGTGTCGCCCGCCTCGGCGGCCAGCCGCCAGGCCTGGCCGAGCAGGGCCTGGGCCGGGGCGCGCCGGCCCCGCTTCAGCTCCGCGCAGGCCTCCTCGAAGGTGCGGTGCAGCTCCTCCTCGTGCCGGTAGTGGGCGACCTGCGGGTCCAGGCGGCTGTAGAGGTCGGCGTCGTCGGTCCAGCGCACCAACACGGGCTGGGGGAGCGGCAGTTCGATGCCCGTGGGGGTGTCCGGCGGGGCGTCCGTGTCGACCTCGGCCTCCGTGAGCAGGAGCTGCTTGCCCAGCTGGGCGGGGTCGTAGGGCACGCCGACGCACAGCAGGTACGCGCGGGTCTCCTCGCCGCACGGCCCCAGGTCGTACTCGTGGACCGGCCCGCCCGCCCCTCGCGCCACGCCCGACAGGTCGGCGCGGGCCGGGGTGAGCGCGGTCCGCGTCGGGTGGACCTGCTCGAAGGAGTGCGGGCGCACCCCGGCGCGGTGGTGGAGCCGCAGCCGCAGCCCGGTGACGTCGCGCTCGGCGG
Source organism: Streptomyces silaceus (assembly GCF_001419745.1). Classification (GTDB taxonomy): domain Bacteria; phylum Actinomycetota; class Actinomycetes; order Streptomycetales; family Streptomycetaceae; genus Streptomyces; species Streptomyces silaceus. Next base: position 895 of record NZ_LIRJ01000386.1, read on the forward strand.
CTCGGCCGGTGAGCTCGGCCAGCTCGTCCGGCAGTCGCGTCAGATCCGCCACGGCCCGGGTGCGGCCGCCCAACGCGCCCGCGATCAGCAGGAGTTCCTCGGTCTCCCAGGCGTCGCCGATGCCGACGACGTCGCACGCGAAGGCCCGCGCGCACCGCTCGACGCGCTCGCGCAGCTCCTCGCGCGTCTCGTAGCCGGGTTCGTTCCTGCCGTCGGTGAGCAGCAGCGCGTGGCGTACGTAGCCGCCGTCGCCGTGGGCGGGCAGGTCGCGGAAGAGGTGCCGGGCGCGCTCCAGCCAGGTGCCCATCGCGGTGCCGCCGCCCGGGGTGCAGTCGTGCAGGGCGGCCTCGGCCGCGGCCCGCGACTCGGCGTGCGCGACGGCGAGGCCGGGCCGCCGCGGATAGATCATGGCGGTCCTGTCGCCCCCGGCGACCAGCGCGAACAGCGCGCCGTCGGGGATGCGGGCCAGCGCGCTGACGGCGGCGGCGCGGGCGGCCGCGAGGCGGCTCGGCGGCATCACCATCGAGGAGGAGTGGTCGATGAGCAGCACCTCGGCGAGCCGGGGCCGCGCGGTGCCGGGGCCCGGGGCGGGCACGGTGGCGGCGGGCGGCGGCTGCCCGGCGTCGCGTCTGCGGACGGTCACCGTGAGGACGGCGTACATCCGCGCCGCCTCCTCGGTGGCCGTCGCGCGGGGCCGGGGCAGCTCGACGACCTGGCTCACCTCCAGGCCGACCGAGGCGACCGGTTCCTGATCTTCTTGCCCAGCCATGAGGTGTCCTTGCCGAATCGGGAGTGCCACAGTGCGAGGGGGCGTACCGCGTAGGCGCGGTCGAGGAGGAGTTCGGCGAGCGGGGGCGTGCCCGCGTCGCCGTCGGCCGGGGCGTCGCGGCCCGCCTGGTGGGCGAGGCCCCGGTAGAAGCCGGACAGGTCCTTGCGCAACGCCCGTTCCTCGTCGGGGAACGCGAGCAGCGGGTCGGCCCGGGCCGCGACGGCGCGCAGTTCGGTGGCGGTCATGCGGGGCACGTCGCCGTCCCCGCCGAGCAGCCGGTGGGCCGCGCCCCACACCTCCGCCTTCATGCGGACGCGGGACGGTTCGTCGGTCAGGCCGTGCGCGGAGAACAGCCGGGCCAGGGCGCGCACCGCGGTGCCGAGTCCGGCGGCGTCGCGCGCGTGGTCGACACGGATGCGCACGGCGGCGGTGCGGGCGGCGGTGCGGTGCCGGGAGTGCTGGGGCACCGCGTCGAGCGCGGCGATGGCGGCGGAGGTGGCGTCGGGGCCGCCGAGGGCGAGCCGGGCGCGGGCCGCG
>NZ_LIRJ01000387.1 GCF_001419745.1 Streptomyces silaceus
GCCGTCGCGCAGCACGGTGACGGCGTCGCACACCTCGTACAGCTCGTCGAGGCGGTGACTGACGTAGATCACCGCGATGCCGCGCTCCCGCAGCATGCGGATGACCCCGAACAGGGTGCGGACTTCGCGGGGTTCGAGGGACGAGGTGGGCTCGTCCATCACCACGACGCGCGCGTCGACCGAGACCGCGCGGGCCAGCGCCACCATCTGCTGGGCGCCGACGCCCAGTTCGCGCAGCGGGCGGCGCACGTCGACGCGGATGCCGAGGCCCCGCAGTGCCTCGTCGGCCTCCCGGTGCATCCGCCCGAAGTCGATCAGGCCGAGGCGTCCGCGCGGCTCGCGGCCCAGGAAGAGATTGCGGGCCACGCTCATCAGGGGGACGAGGTTGACCTCCTGGTAGATGGTGGAGATGCCCGCGTGCTGGGCTTCGAGCGGCGTCGAGAACGCCACCGGGCGGCCGTCGTACGTCACCTCGCCCGCGTCCGGCCGGTACACCCCCGTCAGGACCTTGATGAGCGTGGACTTGCCCGCGCCGTTCTCGCCGATCAGCGCGTGCACCTCGCCCGCGCGTGCGGTGAAGTCGACCCCGTCCAGGGCGCGCACGCCCGGGAACGTCTTGGTCAGACCGGTCACTGACAGCACGTCAGTACGCCTTGCCGAGATCCGACTTCGCGTTCTTCTTCGTGTACGCGCTGTCCTTGATGACGATGTCCTGCGCCACCTTCTCGCCCTTGGTGAACCGGTCCAGGGTCTGGAAGGCGAGCGGGCCGAAGCGGGGGTTGGACTCGATGACGCCGTCGATCCAGCCGTCGACGATGCCGCGCACGGCGTTCTTCGTGCCGTCGATCGTCACGATCTTGACGTCACCGGCCTTCTTGCCCGCGCCCTTGAGTGCGTTGACGGCGCCGAGGCCCATCTCGTCGTTCTCGGCGTAGATCCCGGTGATGTCGGGCTTGGACTGGATGAGCTGCTCGGTGACCTGCTGGCCCTTCTCGCGGGCGAACTCGCCGGTCTGCTTGAAGACGACCTTCAGGTCCGGGGCCTTCTCCTTGATGCGCTCCTCGAAGCCCTTGGTGCGCTCGGTGGTGACGTTGTTGCCCGCGGCGCCGAGCAGGATCGCTATCTTGCCCTTGCCGCCGGTGGTCTCGATCATCCGGTCCGCGGCCCGGCGGCCCTGCTCGACGAAGTCGGAGCCGATGAAGCTCACGTAGTCCTTGCAGGCGGTCGCGTTGATCTTGCGGTCGATGGTGACGATCGGGATGTGCTTGGCGCCCGCCGCGCGCAGTACCGGCTCCCAGCCGTCGGAGTTGAGCGGGGCGATGACGAGCAGGTCGGCGCCCTTGGCGATGAGGTCCTGCACGTCGCTGATCTGCTTGGAGAACTGCGACTGGGCGTTGGCGGTGAGCAGCTTGACGCCCCGCTTCTCCGCCTCGGCCCGGATGGAGGCCGTCTCCGCGATGCGGAACGGATTGGCCTCCTTCTCGGACTGCGAGAACCCCACGGTCGCGTTCCTCAGGTCCAGCCTCTCGCCGCCGTACGCGTCGATCGCGCAGGTCTTCCCGCCGTCACCGCCGGAGGAGACCTCCTGCCCGGCGTCGGCCCGGTCCTGCGCGGCGCTGCTGTCACCGGAGGCGTCGTCCTCGGACTTCGCGCAGCCGGCGGCGAACACCAGGCTCGCGGCGAGGCCGGCGGCGGCCAGGGTCCTCGCGGAGGTACGGCTGAGGAGTGTGGTCTTCATTGGAGTCCCCAAAACGGCACGGCCCGGCACTGAGAGCGCTCACGGGAGAGACGGCACTTGCGGTCAACTCGGCGGTACGGGGAGCTTTTTACATCGTTGAAAGGGGGCTGTAAACCCTCCGCGCAGTCTTCGCCCGCCGGTGGGGGCCGGGGCGCGCGGGGCGCGCGCTCAGCGCCGGCCCAGCGTGCTCTCCCGCTCCACCAGCCGGAAGTCCGCTGTGAGTTCGCGTCCGGCGGGCTCCTTCGGGTGGGCCAGGCTGTGCAGCAGCGACTCGACCGCGAGGCGTGCGATGGCCTGCTTGTCGGGTGCCACCGTGGTGAGCGTGACGGCACCGAACTGCCCCTCGGCGATGTCGTCGAAACCCACCACCGCCACGTCCCACGGCACGCGCAGACCGCGCTCGTGCAGCACCCGCATCGCGCCGATCGCCACCAGGTCGTTGTACGCGAACACCGCGTCGGGCCGCACCCCCGCGTCCAGCATCCGCGCCATCGCCTTCGCGCCGTCCCAGCGGTCCCAGCCGCCGACGGGCCCCACCAGGCTCTCCGGCGCGGGTATCCCGGCCGCCGCCAGCTCCTCGCGCCAGCCCGCGAGGCGCAGGTGGGCGGGGCGGTTGGCGGAGTCCGTGCGGGCGCCGAGGAAGGCGATGCTGGTGCGGCCGCGGCCGATGAGGTGGCGCACCGCGGTGCGGCTCGCGGCGACGTTGTCGATCGCGATGTGGTCGTAGGGCAGGTCGTACTCGCGCTCGCCGAGCAGCACCAGCGGCACGTCGTCCTCGCGCCCGCGCAGGTCCTCCGACTCCAGCTCCAGCGGGCTGAGGATCAGCCCGTCGATCACCCGCGCCCGGAAGCCCTGGCTGACCAGGACCTCCTGCTCACGGGTGCCGCGGGTGTGGTCGAGCAGGACGGTGAAGTCGTGCTCGGCGGCGGCGTCGATGACGGCGCCCGCGAGCTCGGCGAAGTACGGGTTGCCGAGCTCGGGGACGGCCAGGGCGATGATGCCGGTGCGGCCCTTGCGCAGATGACGTGCCGTCAGGTTCGGCCGGTAGCCGAGCTCGTCGATGGCCTCCTGCACGCGGGCCCGCATCGCCGGGGTGACGTGCTGATAGTTGTTCACCACGTTCGAGACGGTCTTGATCGAGACGCCCGCGCGCTCCGCGACGTCCTTGAGGCTTACCCGCACTGCATCTCCCTGCGTCGGTGACCGCCCCGGTCGTCCGGGGCGTTCGTCATGGCCCTGGACAGCGCGCCGGAGGGCGTGCTGTCATGCCAACTGCCGTTCCTTCCAACGTTGTACAGATTCGTTGTACAGACTGCAGCGACGTGCCGCCACCCTTCCTCACCAAGGAGGATCCGTGCGCATCAGACGACATCCCGGAAGTCCCGAGAGCCCCGGAAGCTCCAGAAGGCCCGTGAGCCCCACAAGTCCCGGAAGACCCCACAGCCCCGGACGCCTCGGCAGGCGTCTGGCCCTGCTGCTCGCGGCGGCCCTCGGCGTCGCGGGCCTGACCTCGGTCCCCGCCGCGACCGCCGTCGACGACCCGGTCGGGATCCACGGGCTCAAGGGGGAGTACTACACCCAGTCCGCCCCCGGCGCCTTCGACTTCGACGAGCTCAAGGCCACCGGACTCGACCCGAACATCGACTTCGGCAACCTGGAGTCGCGCCTGAAGGCCACCACCGGACAGGCCGACGACGTCAGTGTCCGCTGGACCGGCAGCGTCGTGCCCGAGAAGAGCGGCGCCACCACCTTCTCGATGACCGGCGACAACGGCTTCCGCCTCTGGGTCGACGGCAGGCTCGCCATCGACCACTGGCAGGACGACTGGGACAAGGAACAGACCAGCGAGCCGGTCGAGTTGGAGGCCGGCAAGGCCTACGACATCAAGGTCGAGTACTTCGAGCACTACGGCGGCTCCAACCTGCGCCTGAGGTGGACGCCGCCGGGCGGCGAGAAGAAGGCCGTCCCGCGCACCGCCCTGCGCATCCCCGCCGACTTCGACTACGACGGCGCCATCGACGCCACCGTTCTGAAGGACGGCCGCAGCCTCAAGCTGGACTTCGCCCAGAGCCTCGCCGCCCCGCCGGCCGGACTCGCCGACCACCTCGACGCCGTCATCGGCGGCGCCAAGTGGCCGCTCGGCACGGTCAAGGCAGACCCCGCCGACGACCGCAGCCTGCTCGTCGCCCTGAAGGCACCCGTCGTCGGCAAGAAGGGCGGCAACGCCCCCGGTCTCGCCGACATCCGCTACGACGGCAAGGGCGGTCTGAGCGGCACGGACGGCAAGGCCGTCGGCCAGTTCTGGACCAGCGGCCCCAACCACTCCGAGCACCAGCTGCGCACCAAGTGGGCCGACGACGTCACGCCCGGCAACGCGCACCGCGAGTACCCCCGGCCGCAGCTCAAGCGCACCGACTGGCAGAACCTCAACGGCTCCTGGCAGTTCGCCGCGGCCAAGGCCGGCGAGAAGCCGCCGGTCGGCAGGAAGCTCGCGGAGAAGATCCTGGTGCCCTACCCCGTGGAGTCCCAGCTCTCCGGCGTCGAGCGGCACGAGGACCGCATGTGGTACCGCCGCACCTTCACCGTCCCCAAGGACTGGCGGATCGGGGGCGGCAAGCGGCTCAACCTCAACTTCGGCGCCGTCGACTGGCAGGCCGAGGTGTACGTCAACGGGACGAAGGTCACCGAACACAAGGGCGGTTACGACAAGTTCAGCGCCGATGTGACCGACGCCCTCAAGCCCGGCCGCACCCAGGAACTGATCGTCGGCGTGTACGACCCGACGGACGCGCAGAACGGCGAGAACCCGCCCGTCGGCAAGCAGCGCCTGGACCCCAGTGGCATCTGGTACACCCCGTCCTCCGGCATCTGGCAGACCGTGTGGCTGGAGCCGGTGGCCGCCGACCACGCGGACTCCCTCAGGATCACGCCGGATGTGCCGGGCCAGCAGGTCACCGTCGAGGCGCGCGGCGTGCGCGACGGCGTGCCGGTCACGGCGACCGCGTACGCGGGCGGCAAGAAGGTGGCCGAGGCCGGCGGGCGCACCGGGCAGCCGCTCCGGCTGAAGATCGCCGAGCCGCGCCTGTGGTCACCGGACGACCCGTTCCTGTACGACCTCAAGGTGCGCGTCGGCGAGGACCGCGTCACCAGCTACTTCGGGATGCGCTCGATCGCCGTCGAGAAGGTGAACGGCACCCCGCGCACGGTCCTCAACGGCAAGCCCGTCTTCCTGATGGCCACGCTCGACCAGGGCTTCTGGCCGGACGGCCTGCACACCGCGCCGAGCGAAGAGGCCCTCGCGTACGACCTGAAGATGCACAAGGCGATGGGCTTCAACTCCGTGCGCAAGCACATCAAGGTCGAGCCCGACCGCTGGTTCTACTGGGCCGACCGCCTCGGCCTGCTCGTCTGGCAGGACATGCCGTCGATGGAGGCGGGCCGCACCCCGGACACCGCCGCCCGCGCCCAGTACGAGCGCGAGATGAAGCAGATGATCGACGAGCACGCGAGCAGCCCGTCGATCGTCATGTGGGTCACCTTCAACGAGGGCTGGGGCCAGTACGACGTGGGCCGCGTCGCCGAGCAGGCGAAGTCCTGGGACCCGACCCGACTGGTCAACAACATGTCCGGGCTCAATCTGGGCGCCGACGGACAGGCCGGCGACATCATGGACGAGCACGGCTATCCGAGCCCGGCCCTGCCACCGCGCCCGGACGGCGAACGCGCCCTGGTGAGCGGCGAGTACGGCGGTCTCGGGCTCGCGGTGCCCGGCCACGCCTGGGCGGTGCAGCAGAGTTACGTCGACGTGGACCCGGCGACGTATACGGACGACTACATCGCCAAGCTCGACGAGGTGCGGGCCCTCGCCTGCAAGGGCGACAACGGCGCCGTCTACACCCAGATCACGGATGTGGAGGGCGAGTTGAACGGTCTGCTCACCTATGACCGCAAGGTCGTCAAGCCGGACGTGCAGCGGGTGAAGGCGGCGCACGAAGCGCTGATCCGCGACGCGTCGCAGGCCACGGTGCCGGGCTGCGCACGCTCCTGATCCACGAGGTCTCCGGTCCGCCGCCCGGCGGGCCGGAGACCGCCGCGCGTACCGCGCCCTCCTGATCCGCCGACTGCCGCACGACCCTTGACGGGTACACACCGACGACCGAAGAATGATCGCGAAGCGGTCTCTGACAACGTTGTCCAAGGCCCTCGTGGAGGGCTTTCGAGGAGGCGTCCCCACCCATGAGATGGACCCAACGGCTGCGCGGCGCGGGGACGGTGGCGGCGGTGGCCGCGCTCCTCGGCGGCGGGCCCGCCCTTCCCTCGGCCCAGGCGGACGCCCCGCGCTCCGCCGGCCGTCTCACCGATCTGGTCAACCCGTTCATCGGCACCGAGAACGAGGGCAACACCTATCCGGGCGCCGCCGTCCCCTTCGGCATGGTGCAGTTCTCGCCCGACACCGGGCACAACACCGGCTACGACCACTCCGACACCCACATCCGCGGCTTCTCCGCCGTCCATCTCTCGGGCGTCGGCTGCGGGCTCGGCGGCGATCTTCCGGTGCTGCCCACGACGGGCGACGTGACGGAGACCGACTACGCCAAGTACGCGGCCGAGTTCAGCCACGACGACGAGAGCGCGGGCCCCGGCCGCTACCGGGTCGGGCTCAAGGGCGGCATCGAGGCCGAGCTGACGGCGACGAAGCGCACGGGTGTCCAGCGCTACACCTTCCCCGCCACGGACAAGGCCAACGTCCTGCTGAACGCGGGCCAGTCGCTGCACAAGACCGTGCGGACGAAGGTCGAGGTCCTCGACAGCCGCACCGTGCGCACCTCCCTCACCGGCCGTGGCTTCTGCCAGGACACCGAGCCGTATACGGTCCACACCATCACCCGCTTCGACCGGCCCTTCACGACGTCGGGCACCTGGAAGGGCGCCGAGGTCACCGAGGGGGCGAAGGAGACGTCGGCGGGGGAGGAGCGCACGGGCGCGTTCGTCCGCTTCGACACGACGAAGGACCGCACCGTCGAGGCCACCACCGCGCTCTCGTACGTCGACGCCGCCGGCGCGGCCCGCAACCTCCGCGCGGAGGGCGGCCGTTCGTACGACCGGGTGGCGGACGCCGCGCGCGACGCGTGGGAGGACCGGCTGGACGACGTGCGGGTGCGCGGCGGCAGCGAGACCGCGCGCCGCACGTTCTACTCGTCGCTGTACCGCTCCTTCCTCGCGCCGAACATCGGCAGCGACGTCGACGGCCGCTACACCGGCTGGGACCAGAAGACCCACCGCGCCAAGGGGTTCACGTACTACCAGAACTGGTCGCTGTGGGACACCTACCGCACCCAGGCCCAGCTCCTCGCCCTCCTCGCGCCGCGTGAGTCCCGCGACATGGCGCTCTCCGTCCTCAAGATCGACGAGGAGAGCGGCTGGCTGCCCAAGTGGGGCTACGGCACGGTCGAGACGAACATCATGACCGGTGACCCGGTCACGCCGTTCCTCACCAACGCCTACCAGCAGGGCCTGCTCAAGGGGTACGAGGAGCGGGCGTACCGCGCGCTCAAGAAGAACGCCGACGGGGTGCCGCCCGCCGGCTCCGCGCCCGTCGGACGCGAGGCGAACAAGGAGTATCTGGCCGAGGGCTTCGCCCCGTTCGTGAAGGGGCGCCCGCACGCCAAGCCCGGCGACTCCGACTACGACCACGGCGCCTCCGCGACGCTCGAATACGCCCTGTCGGACGCGATGCTCGGCCGGATGGCGCGCGACCTCGGCCACGAGGCGGACGCGAAGCGCTACGCCGCGCGGGCGCAGAACTACCGCAGGATCTTCGACCCCTCGACCGGCTTCTTCCGCGCGCGGGACGCCTCCGGGGCCTTCACCGGACCCGCCGACCCGGCCAAGAGCGAGGGCTTCCACGAGGGCACGTCCTGGCAGTACCAGTGGCTGGTGCCGCAGGACCTGCCCGGCATGGTCGGGCTGATCGGCGGCAAGAAGGCCGCGACCGAGCGGCTCGACTCCTTCTTCGCCTACGAACAGCTCCTGAGGGACCCCGCGAAGACCGCCCGCGAGGTGTGGGTCAACGGCCCCTACGACTACTACAACGCCGACAAGTACAACCCCCAGAACGAGCCGGACCTCATCGCTCCGTACACGTACCTCTCGACGGGCCAGCCGTGGAAGACCACCGACGTGGTGCACGCCGCGCTCACGCTCTTCACGGACACGCCGACCGGTATGACCGGCAACGACGACCTCGGCACGATGTCCGCCTGGAACGTGCTGTCCTCGATCGGCGTCTTCCCGGTCCAGCCGGGCACCGACACCTGGGGCCTGTCGACACCCGTCTTCGACCGCGTGGACCTGCGCCTCGACCGCCGCTACTACCCGCGCGGCGCGCTGACCGTGCGGGCGCCCGGCACCTCGGCCGACAAGCGCTACATCCAGTCGGCGCGCGTGGACGGCGTCGACCGGGACGCGACGTACCTCACCACCGACGACATCCGCGACGCCCGCGAACTCTCCTTCACGGTCGGCGAGAAGCCGTCCGGCTGGGGGACGTCGGAGGGAGCCGCGCCGCCGCCCCTCACCTGACGCCGGTGGTTCGCTTTTGCACCACATGAGCCACTCAAGACCCGCCACTCACGGAGTGGCGGGTCGTCATCTGTTGTTAACTCAGCGTAGCTTGATCGTACTTGACCGTAGTTGCTCTCGGCGGTTGACTTCTCGTTCGCCATCCCCTGCATCGTCCTCGACGCGAGAGCGATCCCCTTGACTACATCGCCTGCTGACACCTCTGACCTGCTCGCACCCCTCGATCTGGCGTTCTGGAACATAGAGACCGCCGAACACCCCATGCATCTGGGGGCACTCGGCGTCTTCGAGGCCGACGGGCCCCACGCGGCGCAGCACGCCACCGGGCTCCTCGCGGCCCGCGCGGAGGCCGTCCCGGGGCTTCGCATGCGCATACGTTCCGTCTGGCTCCCGGTCGGCGGGGCGACGCGCGTGCCCGTGCCCGCCTTCGACCCGCTGGAGCACGTGCGGCTCGCGGAGCCCGTGGCGGACTTCCACGCCGCGGCGGGCGAGCTGATGCGGCGGCAGCTGGACCGCGAACGGCCGCCGTGGGAGGCCCACGTGCTGCCGGGCGCCGACGGCACGTCCTTCGCGGTGCTGTTCAAGTTCCACCACGCCCTCGCCGACGGGCTGCGCGCGCTGACCCTCGGGGCCGCCCTCCTCGACCCCGCCGACCTGCCGCCCTCTCGGCCGCGCCCGCCCGCTCCCGCCGCCTCCCGCTGGGCCCTCGCCGACCCGCGCCGGCTGCCCGGACTCGTCCGCGGCACCGCCGCCGAGGTGGGCCAGGCCCTCGGCATCGGCACCTCCGTGGCCCGCGCGACGCTCGGGGCGCGCTCCTGCGACGCGCTGACCTCGTCGGCCACCGGCACCCGCCGCACCGCCGGCGTCGTCCTCGACCTCGACGACGTCCACCAGGTGCGCAAGGCGGTCGGCGGCACCGTCAACGACGTGCTGATCGCCGTGGTCGCCGGGGCCCTGCGCCGCTGGCTCGACGAGCGCGGCGACTGCAGCGAGGGCGTCGAGCCGCGCGCCCTGGTGCCCGTCTCACGGCGCCGCCCGCGCTCCGCGCAGCCGCCCGGCAACCGGCTCTCCGGCTATCTGGTCCGCCTGCCGGTCAGCGACGAGGACCCGCTGGTCAGGCTGCGGCGCGTGCGCACCACCATGGACCGCAACAAGGAAGCGGGCCCCGAGCGCGGCGCGGGCGCGGTGGCGCTGCTCGCCGAGCACGTGCCGCCCCTCGGCCACCGGCTCGGCGGCCCCCTCGTCGCCCAGGCCGCCCGGCTGCTCTTCGACATCCTCGTCACGAGCGTCCCGCTGCCGGGGATCGCGCTGCGGCTCGGCGGCTGCCGGCTCGCCGAGGTCTACCCCTTCGCGCCGCTCGCCCAGGGGCAGTCGCTCGCCGTCGCCGTCTCCACCTACCGGGGCCGGGTCCACTTCGGGCTGATCGCGGACGCCACCGCCGTGCCCGATCTGGAGCTCCTCGCGCAGAGCGTCCTCGACGAGATCGACGCCCTCGTCGCGGTGTGCGCGAACGGCGCGGGTTTGGTGACGGGGCCCGGCCTTTCGTAAAGTTGCGCTTTTGGAGCTCCCGCGGACCACCAGATGCGCCGCGGCACGGAATGACGCGAGGACAGCGGCGATGACGGTGACAGACGAAAGCCAGGAGGGGACCGTCACGTACGGCCCCGGCATCGACCCGGACCGTCTCGCCGTCTGCCTCAGCGTGCTCGACGAGCTCGACAAGCTGGACGTCGACCACCCGGACGCCATCGCCGTGCGCCGGGCCACGGCCGGGATCTACCGCACGGTGAAGCAGCGCCGCCGCCAGGAGCGCCGCGCCGCCAAGACCGCCCACGACAAGGCGGTCACGGAGGCCACCGCGACCGGCTCCGCCCAGCGCATCGACGACGAGACCGAGGGCCTGCTGCCGTCCTCGCAGACGCAGGAGGGCCGGATCGCGGGGATACTCCAGCGCCCGCGCTCCTGCTACACCTGCAAGACCCGGTACGTGGAAGTCGACTACTTCTACCACCAGCTCTGTCCCGACTGCGCCCGCCTGAACCGGGAGAAGCGGGACGCCCGCGCCGACCTCAGCGGCAAGCGCGCCCTGCTCACCGGCGGCCGCGCCAAGATCGGCATGTACATCGCGCTGCGCCTGCTGCGCGACGGCGCCCACACGACGATCACGACGCGCTTCCCCAAGGACGCCATCCGCCGCTTCACGGCCATGGACGACTCGGCGGACTGGCTGCACCGCCTGGAGGTCGTCGGCATCGACCTGCGCGACCCGGCCCAGTCCGTGGAGCTCGCCGAGCGGCTGGCCGCGGCGGGCCCGCTGGACATCCTGATCAACAACGCGACGCAGACCGTGCGCCGCCTGCCCTCCGCGTACGCCGCGCTGGTCGACGGCGAGAGCGCGCCGCTGCCCGCCGGGGAGCTGCCCGCCCACTCCGTCATCGGCGCCTTCAACTCCGGCGCGGTCGACGGCCTGGCCGCCCTGCCCGTCGGCACCAGCGGCCTGGACGCGCAGAAGGTCGCCGACCTCGCGCTCGTCGCGGGCAACGCCAGCGTCGCCCGGCACCTGGACGGCACGGCCATCGACGCGGGCGGCCTGGTCCCGGACGTCGTCGACACCAACACCTGGGTGCAGACCATCGAGCAGATCTCGCCGGTGGAGCTGCTCGAGACCCAGCTGTGCAACTACACCTCGCCGTTCATCCTCATCAGCGCGCTGCGCCGGTCGATGGCCGAGGCCGCGAAGAAGGCGTCGAGCGGCCGTTCCTACGTCGTGAACGTCTCGGCGATGGAGGGCGTCTTCGGCCGCGGCTACAAGGGCGCGGGCCACCCGAACACGAACGCGGCGAAGGCCGCGATGAACATGGTGACGCGGACCAGCGCCCAGGAGATGTTCCAGACCGACGGCATCCTCATGACCTCGGTCGACACCGGATGGATCACCGACGAGCGTCCGCATTACGACAAACTGCGGCTGGCCGAGGAGGGCTTCCACGCCCCGCTCGACCTGATCGACGGCGCCGCCCGCGTATACGACCCGGTCGTGCGCGGCGAGGCCGGCGAGGACGTGTACGGCGTCTTCCTGAAGGACTACGCGCCCGGCAAGTGGTGACGGCGGGGGCCGAGCGGCCTCCGAGGGCTGTTGGGGCCCGTCGTCCGCGGTGCGCGAGCACCGGCGGACGACGGGCCCTTTTTCGTGCGGGTGACGGTCACTTTTCCGCCTGTGTCGCGTGGGTGCGGCGCGCAGTTGACGGAAGGAGCCCCTTTTCCCGGCCCGCCTCGTCCTTGGTTGTCCGGAATCAGCCCCCTGTCTTTTGAGCCCCATCGAGCGCGGGTCCGCTCATTTGGTTACCCTGAGGCGACAGGCGGTCATCAGGGAGCCACAAGCCTTCCTCGGCCGCCCGGGGACAGGCCGGCGACCACCGGCCGCGGTCCCGCCCCGATCCGGCGCCACCGCGACCGAGCTGCCCTGACCTTCCGTTACGCGACACAAAGGAGTGCGCGGTGACACCAGATCTGACGAAGCACGAAAAGCGACCCGCGGAACGCGGCGGCGAGCGGGCCGGCAGGCCCGCGAAGCTCCGCAACCTGGAGGCGTGGGCCAAGGCGGCCCCGATCCGTCTGGCCGGGTACGAGGACGACCTCGCCGAGCCGCACATCCTCCCCGGCATCGACTGATCCGACGCCGGTCCGGTTCCGCACCGGTCCGCTTCGCCTGATGTGCCCCCGGCCGACGACGGCCGGGGGCACAGGTGTGTCCGCGGGCCTCCGGCGGGCCTAGGCGCCGGCTAGTGCGGCGTCCCACCCGTGCCCGAGGAGGGCGAAGGCGGCGTCCACCGCGCCCACGGGGTCGTCGCTGCGGTGGGCGAGGGCCGAGGCCTCCAGGGCGAAGTGGGCGAGGGCGGCGCACGCGTGGTCGTCGGGGGCCCGGCCGGCGTCCTCGGCGATGGCGTGCGCGAGGGCGTCCTGGTGGCGCATCCACATGCGGTGGCCGTAGCGGCTCAGGGCGGGCGTGCCGTTCACGAGGTCCACGAAGGCGGTGAACCGCGTGTCGGAGTCCGCGCCGCCGACGCGGGCGCGCTTCACGTACGCGCACAGGGCCTCGGGGACGGACTGCCCGGCCGCGCGGTCCCGCACGGCGGCGACGAGCCCGGCCTCGTGCTCGGCGTCCTCGTCGAAGACGAGGGCCTCCTTGGCGGGGAAGTGCTTGAGCAGCGTGGTCGTCGACACGTCCGCGGCCTCGGCGACGTCGCGGATGGTCACGTGGTCGTAGCCGTGCTCGAGGAACAGCTTCAGGGCCGCGTCGGCCAGTGCCTGACGGGTTGCGGCCTTCTTGCGCTCGCGGCGCCCGACGGTTGCGGTCATACGGGCATCGTACAGAAAGCTGCCCAAAGCAAAAAGTTGCCTCGTTGCACTTTTTGGGTCGGTGTGCTTTTCTGGAACGGGTCGGCCGTGTGGCGGTCGGCGGAACCTGCCGTGACCCACGGCGCGGACGAAGGCGGGCCGCCAGGCGCGGCCCCGGCCCGAAAGAGAACAGGTACAGCCATGACCTCCCCTCCTCGCATCGCGATCGTCGGCGCCGGCCCCGGCGGCCTGATCTGTGCCCGGGTGCTGCAGCGCCACGGCATCCCCGTCACCGTCCACGACCTGGACGCCTCGCGGGGCGCCCGGGACCAGGGCGGCACGCTCGACATGCACCCCGGCTCCGGGCAGGAGGCGCTGCGCGCCGCCGGGCTCTGGGACGACTTCCGCTCCCTGGCCCGCCCCGAAGGGCAGCGGATACGCCTGTTCGGCCGGGACGGCGGCCTCCTGTTCGACGCGAAGCCGGACGCGGCGGACCCCGCCGAGGGCAACCCGGAGATCGACCGGGGCGTGCTGCGCGGGCTCCTGGTCGACTCCCTCGAACCCGGCACCGTGCGCTGGGGGCACAAGCTCACCCGCGCCGAGCCGCTCGGCGTCGACGGTGCCCACCGGCTGCACTTCGCCGACGGCACCACGGCCGACACCGACCTCGTCGTCGGCGCCGACGGGGCCTGGTCCGCGGTGCGTCCGCTGCTGTCCGGCGCCCGGCCCGCGTACACCGGCGTCACCTTCGTCGAGACGGGCCTCGACGACGCCGACCGGCGCCACCCGCGGCTCGCCGCCCTGACCGGCGAGGGCACGATGATGGCCCTCGACGGCCATCAGGGCATCGTCGCCCAGCGCAACGGCGGCGGACACGTCCGCGTCTACGTCGGCATGCGCACCGACGAGGACTGGCACCGGCGCCGGGGCCTCGACCTCGCCGACACCGACGCCGTGCGCACGGCCCTCCTGGGAGAATTCGACGGCTGGAGCGCCGAGTTGCTCGGCTTCATCGCCGACACGGACACGGGCTACGTCAACCGGCCCCTGTATGCCCTGCCCGTCCCGCACGCCTGGCCCCGCACCCCGGGCGTCACGCTCCTCGGCGACGCCGCGCACCTGATGTCGCCGATCTCCGGCATGGGCGCCAACCTCGCCATGCTCGACGGAGCCGACCTCGCCCGCGCCCTCGTCGACGAGCCCACGGTCGACGGCGCCCTCGCCGCGTACGAGAAGGTCCTCCTGCCCCGCTCCGCGGAGGCCGCCGCGGGAGCCGCCGAGGGCATCGCGGGCGCCTTCGCGCCCGACAGCGCCGAGACGACCCTCGCGCACATGACGCGGCACCACTGAGCGGA
The DNA here is from genome assembly GCF_001419745.1 of Streptomyces silaceus. Taxonomy (GTDB): domain Bacteria; phylum Actinomycetota; class Actinomycetes; order Streptomycetales; family Streptomycetaceae; genus Streptomyces; species Streptomyces silaceus. The sequence continues at coordinate 14,014 of NZ_LIRJ01000387.1, forward strand.
CCCGTCGCACCGCTGACCGGATGCGCCGGATTGATCGGAGGTCGTGAGCACGAGGGCGGCGCAAATGTCCAACGCCCCGGGGTGCACGATGCATTGACACCCTTCTGGGGCGCTTGAATCATCGGACCTCATGACCGAACTGCGTTCGTTCCTCGTGCCTCGGATGTCCCTGCGGCGCCGGCTGTCCCAGGGAGCCGGCCGCGCGGCGCCGCGCGGGGCGGGGACGTCGTGATCGACGTCGACCGCGCCCGGACCCCGCTCGGCGCCGAGGGCTATGAACTCCGCGCGGGCGCACGCCTGGAGATCACCGGTGCCCGCGAGAGAGGCGCCTTCTACGGCACCCGCACCCTGCTCCAGCTCCTCGCCCAGGGCGACCGCGTACCGGCCGGGCGGACCGTCGACGTGCCGCGCTACAAGGAGCGCGGCGTCGGCGTCTGCGCCTGCTACATCAACATCTCCACGCCCTGGCTGGAGAACCTCGTGCGCGACATGGCGTACCGCAAGCAGAACCAGCTGCTCCTGGAGCTCAAGGTCAAGAGCGATCGCCACCCCGAGGCCAACTCCTGGGGCTACTACACCAAGAGCGAGATGAAGCGTCTCGTGGCGCTCGGCGAGAGGTACCACGTCACGATCATCCCGGAGATCAACTCGCCCGGCCACCTGGACCCATGGCTGGAGAAGCGCCCCGACCTGCAGCTCACCGACTCCGAGGGCACCCCGCAGCCCTCGCGCCTCGACATCACCAAGGACGCGGCCTTCGACTACTACAAGAGCCTCGTCGACGAGTACGCCGAGGTCTTCCCCGCCACCTCCTGGCACATGGGCGCCGACGAGTACATGCTCGGCTCCGACTTCGCCAAGTATCCGCACATCCTGGAGTATGCGAAGAAGAAGTACGGCGAGCACGCCACCCCGCAGGACGCCTTCATCGACTTCGTGAACCGCGTCCACGCCTACGCGGCCGACCAGGGCAAGCGGTTGCGGATCTGGAACGACGGTCTGACCGGCGCGCACACCGTCCCCGTCGCGCCCGGCACGACCGTCGAGCACTGGCTGGACGTGCGGACCAGGCCCAGCGAACTCATCGCGCAGGGGCATCCGTTGATGAATGCCGCCTACTCCCTCTACCTCGTGCGCGGCGGCTTCCACACCGACACCGCGAAGCTCTACGACCAGCGCTGGGACCCGCGCAGCTTCGAGGGCGAGAAGCTCGCCTCCCGCGACGGCATCACCGGCGCCAAGATCAGCCTCTGGCCCGACAACGGCCGCGGTGAGACCGAGAACGAGGTCGCGGCCACGGCGGCGGTGCCGCTCGCCCACATCGCGCAGGTCACCTGGGGCTCCGCCCACCCGAACCCGACGTACACCGCCTTCACCGAGCGCGCCGCGTCCGTCGGACACGCGCCCGGTTGGCGCGACCTGACGAAGGTGCCGGTCGCCGACGGGACGTACACCCTGCGCGACACCCGGGGGCGCGCCGTGCCCCTCGGCGTCGAGCTGAAGCGCACCGCCGACGGATACGTGACGCTGAGGACCACGACCGGCGGGAAGTGCCTGGAGACCCGCAGCGGCAGGCTCACGCTCAACGTGCCGCTCCAGCCCGGCACGGCCGTGACCCAGGAGACCTGCGCCGCGGCGAACACGCTGCAGCGCTGGGAGCTGACACGGCAGGCCGGGGGATTCCGGCTCACCAACGCCATCACGCGCATGGCCGCCCACGTCACCGCCGGCGGAAGGCTCCTCCAATACCCGGCCGACCAACAGCGGCCCGCCGTATGGACGTTGACCGCAAGCTGACCCCGAGACCCAGGGAGAGTCACACCCCCATGACCGTCAGCAGACGCCTCTTCATGGCCGCCGCCGTCACCACGGCCGTCGCCGCGTCGAGCACCACGCTCGCCCCGGCCGCCGCCACCCGCCCCGGTGGCGCCGCACCGCCCTTCCGCATCCCCGTCGGCCCCGGCGACTCGCCCGAGCGACTCGTCGCCAAGGCCTCCCAAGTCCGGCCCACCGCACGGCAGATCGCCTGGCAGAAGCTGGAGCAGACCGCGTTCCTGCACTTCGGCGTGAACACCTTCACCGGCCTCGAATGGGGCACCGGTGACGAGGACCCGGACCTCTTCCGGCCGAGCGGGCTCGACACCGACCAGTGGGCGCGCGCCCTGCGCGACGGCGGCTTCAGGCTTGCCGTCCTCACCGTCAAGCACCACGACGGCTTCGTCCTCTACCCCTCGCGCTACACCAAGCACAGCGTGGCGAGCAGCAGTTGGCGCGGCGGCAAGGGCGACGTGCTGCGGTCCTTCGCCGATTCCCTGCGCCGGTACGGCATCAAGGTCGGCGTGTACATCTCGCCCGCCGACGAGAACCAGTACCTCGACGGGGTCTACGCCAACGGCAGCAAGCGCGCCCCGCGCATCATCCCCACCCTCCTCCCCGACGACGACCGGGCCGCCGAGAGGCCGCGCTCCTTCACGCTGGACGCCACGGACTACGGCGCCCACATGCTCAACCAGCTCTACGAAGTGCTCACCGAGTACGGACCTGTCGACGAGGTGTGGTTCGACGGCGCGCAGGGCCGCATCCCGCCGGACAAGGTGGAGACGTACGACTGGGACAGCTGGTACACGCTGATCCGCGCGCTCGCCCCCGACGCCACCATGGCCGTGCGCGGCCCCGACGTGCGCTGGGTCGGCAACGAGGGCGGCCTGGCCCGCGAGGACGAGTGGAGCGTCGTCCCGGTCAAGGACTCCGGCAACGGAAGCATCGACTACGCCCTCAGGTACGACGCCCCCGACCAGGGCAGCCGCGAGGCGCTCGCCGAGGCGCGGTCCGTCGCCCAGTACCTCCAGTGGTGGCCCGCCGAGTGCGACGTGTCCATCAGGCCGGGCTGGTTCTACCACGAGGACCAACAGCCCAAGAGCGTCGAGGAGCTGACGGACATCTGGTTCCGTTCCGTGGGCCGCAACTCCGTGCTCCTGCTGAACATCCCGCCCGACAGGCGCGGCCTGCTGCCCGACGCGGACGTGGCCCGGCTGCGCGAGTTCCGCGAGCGGATCCGCAAGGAGCTGCCCAAGGACCTCGCGCGCGGCGTGCGGACCCGGCACGACCGCGCGGCCGGCACGGTCACCGTCGACCTCGGCCGGGCCCGCGGGGTCGACCGCATCCGCCTCGCCGAGGACATCCGGAGCGGCCAGCAACTGGAGAACGCGGTCGTCGAGGTGCGCGACGGCGACGGCTGGCGGACCGTGACGGAGGTCCGGACGGTGGGCGCGAGCCGCGTGGTGACACTCGCCGAGCCCGTCACGGCACGGTGGTGGCGGCTGCGCGTGACGCGGTCGCGGCGCACGGTACGGATCGCGGAGTTCGGCCTGTACCGGTCGGAGGTGTGAGGAAGCCGGGGTGACATGTGGGTGCGGGGACCCGCGGTGACATGTGCGGGAAAGCCGCGCGATGACATGTGAGGGAGAGCCCCGCACCGACGTGTGGGACAGAGCCCCGCTTCTCCCTCCGGTACAGAGCCCCGCGTTGACATGTGGGGGAGTGGGTGTCTGTAATGGTGCTCGTGCCGCGTGGCGCCGACCAAAGAGCAGTGGGCAGGTCGGCGATCGGGCGAGCACCTTCACTCAAGGACGACGCCTGTGGATACGTCGTGAGTTCACCTTGCAGGGCCTTCGCCTGACGCTCCGTCCGGTACCGCCGGGAGCGCGGGCCTCCGCCTGACCCGTGCGCCTTCGCCATGCCGTCACGCACACATGGCGCTCCCTCACCTTCACCGCGTACGACGCCCTCATGGCGTCCGGCGCGGTCCCGAACACCTCGTACGGAGATCTGACACCGTCATGCCCACACCCTTCAACCAGTCCGTCATCGACGAGTTCCGCGCCAACGAGGGCCGCGTCGGCGGCCCCTTCGAGGGCGGCGACCTCCTCCTGCTCACCACCACCGGCGCCCGGTCCGGCAAGCGGCACACCACCCCGCTCGGCTACGTCCGCGACGGCGGCCTGCTGCTGGTCGTCGGCTCCAACCTCGGCGCGCCGCACCACCCCGACTGGTACCGCAACGCCCTCGCCCACCCCACGGTGACCGTCGAGCTCGGCACCGAGGAGTTCGAGGCGATCGCCGTCCCCGCCGAGGGCGAGCGCCGTGACCGGCTTTTCCGACACGTGGTGGCCGCCGAGCCGGGATACGCCGACTACCAGGCGCGGACCAGCAGGGTCCTGCCGGTCGTCGTCCTGGATCGGCCCGCGCACGAGTCCGGCATCCCCGCCGAGGCCGACACCTTCGCGGACAAGATGGTGCAGGTCCACCTGTGGCTGCGCGGCCAGCTGCGGCACGTGCGCGAGGAGACCGACGCGTACTTCGCCGCGCTCGCCGCGCACCAGGGGCCGGGGACGCCGCCGGCACCCGGGCTCGGTCTCCAGATCCGGCAGCACTGCCTGGCGTTCTGCGACGCCCTGGAGTTCCACCACACCAGCGAGGACACGCATCTCTTCCCGGCGATGGCGGGCCACCACCCCGAACTGCGCGAGACCTTCGACCGGCTCGCCGAGGAACACCGGACGGTCGCCCGCATCCAGGGCGAGCTCGCGGCGCTCCTCGCGGACCTCGGCGGCACGGACCCGGAGCGCTTCCGCTCCGAGCTCGCCCGGATGTCCCGTCAGCTCACCGCCCACCTCGACTACGAGGAGGAGCACCTGCTGCCGATCCTGGCCGCGCTCCCGTGGCCTCCGGGACCGCCGGCGGCCTGACAGGGGCGCCGCTCGGGCGGTCTGTCGAGGCGCTCCTCGGGCGGTTTGTATCCGGTGTGTATCAGGGAGCGCTTGATCGCCCGTCGAATCGGCGGGCCGGGGCGTGGGGCGGGGCGGCCGCGCAGGCCGGGTGCGAGCGGGGTCACCCGTCCTGACCTGCGCATTCGCGGGGGATGGGGGATCCGGGGAGAGTGGTGATGAGCGGTGCGCGACGCGGTCGACGTGTCCGTTGTCTGCCGTATCGTTCCCGTGACTGCCCGGACTTCCCCGGCCCGCCC
>NZ_LIRJ01000388.1 GCF_001419745.1 Streptomyces silaceus
GGGCCCTGCTGGACGCGGCGCCGCTGGTGGGCGCGCGCCGCGCGGCGGAGGTGGTGGCGCTCCTGAGCGAGGAGCCGCCGCGTGAGTACGGGGACGAGCTGGCGTCGGTCTGGCGGTCCGCGCGGCAGGGCGGGGACGGTTACGCGGCGCGCTGGCGGGCCGAGGCAGGGCGTCTCGCGTCGTCGGCGCCGAAGGACCGGGGGACGCCGCCGTCGGGCGCGGACGGGGACGAGCGGGTCGCCGGTCTGGTGGCGGCGCTCGCGTTTCCCGAGCGGGTGGCCAGGAGCGTGGGCGGCGGTACGTATCTGATGGCCGGCGGGACCCGGGCCGAGGTCCGGCAGGGGTCGGCGCTGGGCGGGGCGCGGTGGCTCGCGGTGGCCGTGGCCGACCGGCCGGTGGGCGCAGGGCACGCGCGCGTGCTGCTGGCCGGGCACATCGACGAGGACACCGCCAGGAGCGCGGCGGCCCCGCTGCTCGCGGAGGGCGGCGAGGTGGCCTGGTCCGGCGGCGACCTGGTGGCACGGCACGTGGAGCGCCTGGGGGCCGTGGAGCTGACGGTGCGGCCGCTCAAGGACCCCGATCCCGGGCTCGTACGGGAGGCGCTGCTGGCCGGGCTGCGGGAGGAGGGCACGGGGCTGCTGACGTGGTCGCGGGGTGCGCGGGAGCTGCGGGAGCGGCTCGCTTTCCTGCACCGGCAGCTGGGGGCGCCCTGGCCCGACGTATCGGAACGTGCCCTCCACGCGCGCGTGGACGAGTGGCTGGAGCCCGAGTTGTCGAAGGCGCGGCGCCGGGCCGATCTGGCGCGCGTCGACGCGGGGCAGGCGCTCGGGCGGCTCCTGCCGTGGGCGACCGGGGAGGCCACCCGCCTCGACGCGCTCGCGCCGGAGCGCCTGGAGGTGCCGAGCGGGTCCAGGATCCGGATCGACTACGCCGATCCCGAACAGCCGGTGCTCGCCGTCAAGGTGCAGGAGATGTTCGGCCTCGCCGAGACGCCGAGGATCGCGGACGGGCGCGTACCGGTGCTCGTGCATCTGCTGTCACCGGCGGGGCGTCCCGCGGCGGTCACCGCGGATCTGGCCTCCTTCTGGCGGGCCGGCTACCGCGCGGTCCGGGCCGATCTGCGCGGCCGATACCCGAAGCACCCGTGGCCGGAGGACCCGGCGACGGCGGAGCCGACCCGCCACACCAAGGCCCGGCAGGCCCGGCAGGGCGGCGGCGCCTAAGCGTTGACCGGTTCGGGTTCGGGGTCGCGGTCGGTGTTCTCCGTGGGCTCGCCGGACCTGCGCCCGCGGGCCTCGAGCCACAGGGAGAGGGCGAGGAGGAGGACGCCGAGGGCCAGGAAGCCCCAGGGCAGGTACGAGGTCAGCAGGAGCACCAGGACGCGCTGGGACTTGACCAGGTCGACGGTGTGCCGGATGTAGTCCTCGCGCATCTTCACGTGCCCGGCGAAGACGGTGACCTTGTCGCGGCCGCCGAGGAGGGTGCCGCCGCGCAGTTCGTTGTTCTGGATCTCCTCGCCGTAGACGGGGGCTCCGGTGGTCGGGTCGACCCAGAACTTGCGGACGGTGGTGTACCAGCGGGTGGTGCCGGTCTTGGCGAGGGACTCCGGAGTGATGCCCTTGACGGGCATCGTCTTGGGGAAGGGCACCTTGGTCCAGGGGATGGTCTGCTCGAAGTAGTAGACCTCGACGCCGCGGAAGGTGCGGGTGCCCTTGTAGTGGATGGGCCGGGTGATGCGGGCCTGCGCGTCGAAGTACTCGTAGTCCCGCTTCTCGGTCAGGAAGGGCCACTTGAACTCGATGCCCTGGCGCTTGACCGGGTCCCCGTCGACCGACTCGCCGGTGGCGTGGACGGGTTCCTGGCTGTGGGCGTCGAAGATGTAGCGCTCGGGGACCTTGGAGACCATCTTGCCCTCGGCGTCCTGGACGTAGGACAGGGCGTCCCAGACCACGACGTCGCGGTCCGCGCTCTTCTCGATCTTCTCGGAGGCCTCCACGTTGCCCTTGAGGGTCTGCACGATGGTGACCTTGTCGACCTTCTTGGCCTTCATGGAGCCGTAGTCGATGAGGGTCGGGTTCTTCGCCTCCAGGACCGCCTCCTGGTACTGGCTCGGCGGGATCTTCGCGAGGCGCGGGAAGGCGTACCAGCGCATGAGCGGGGACATGGCCGTGAAGAACACGGCGAAGGCGAGCAGGACGAGGCTGGCCTTGCGGCGCATCGCGGCGGCCCTCCCTACGTCTACGGGTGCTTGGGGACGGTGGTGAGGAGCGGTTTCGGGGACGTCTCGCCCGGTGGGGCGCCGATCGCCGTGATGGTCAGGACCAGGGCGAACGCGACCGCGAGGCCGGTGGCGGCGGCGATGAGGGCGCGCATGCGGGGCCTCCCGATTCGACGTACGGCCGGAACTGATAGGGCGTCAGGGCGGGCACCGTAGCAACGGAGAGGCGAGATGAGAACACGTTGCACAAACACGGACCGCCCCTTCGCCACGGGTGGCGAAGGGGCGGTCCCCCGAGGTCGTGCGGCGGCCGGGCGGCCGCCCGGTCAGGCGCTGGGCGACGCGCTCGGGGAGGCGCTGGGCGAGGCGCTCTCCGACTCCGTCGGCGACGGCGTCGCGTCGGGCTCCGGCGCGGTCACCTTCAGCTCGACGGTCAGGGTGCCGCCGCCGGCCGTGGCGATCCGCAGCAGGTACGTGCCCTCCGCGTCGTCCGCGTACAGCTTCGGGAGCTTCAGCACGCCGTTGGCGCCGGTCTTCAGGCCCTTGAGGGTGCGGACCGGCTTGCCGTCCGCGTCCTTGAAGTAGGGCCCCTTGTCGTTGACCGTCGCGTCGGTGGCCGACTTGACCAGGGTGGCGGTGGCCGCGACGCCGCCGGCCGCCTCGCCCTTGTAGGTCGCCTTCACCTCGACCTGGTCGGCGAACTCCTTGCCCGTCTCGCAGACCAGCGCCTTGTCGCTGGTCCTGGCGAGCGCGTCGGCCTGGCGGGCGGTGACCTCGGCCTCGAAGTGGACGCCGGTCGCCGAGCCGCCCACGACCGTGGCGCGGACGGTGAACTTGCCCGCCTTCTCGCCCGCCTGGAGCTCGGGGGCGGTGGCCTTGCCCCAGACGCCCGTGGTGACGGTGGCGCTCCTCGCGCCCCCGTCGAAGCGGGCGTCCGTGTCGCCGACGACAGTGAACTTGATCTTGGCCTTGGGTACGTACGCACCCGACTTGGTCAGCGCGCGCACCGCGACGCGTTCGGTGAAGGCGTCGCCCGTCTTCGCGACGAGGTCGCCCGTCCCGGCGTTCGCCAGCGCGTCCACGCGCTCGGCCGGCGAGGGGGTCTCGGTGCCGCCGTCGCCCGGCGGCTTCGGCTTGGTGGTGCCACCGCCGTCACCCGGCCTGCCCGGCTTGTCCGGCTTGCCGGAACCAGGCTTGCCCGAGCCGGGCTTGCCGGCACCGGGCTTGTCCGGCTTGTGCGAGGGCGAGCGGGGGGTGTCGGGCGTCGGGTTCGGGGTGATGCCCGGGTACCGGCTGTCGCTGCGGTCGTCCGGCAGGACGCCCTTGCCGTCCGGCACCTCGTGCGTGCCCTTGCGGTAGTACTCCAGCCACGACAGGACCGTGTTCAGGTACTCCGTGGAGCGGTTGTAGCTGAGGATCGCCTTGTGCAGGTCGGCCTCGACGGACAGGTCGCGGCCGCCCGCGCACAGATAGCGGCCCGCGGCGAGCGCCGCGTCGTAGATGTTGTTCGGGTCCTTCTTGCCGTCGCCGTTGCCGTCCTGGCCCCAGGTCTCCCACGTCGAGGGGATGAACTGCATGGGGCCGACCGCGCGGTCGTGCGTCGTGTCGCCGTCGTACGCGCCGCCGTCGGTGTCGGTGATCTTCGCGAAGCCCTTGCCGTTCAGGACCGGGCCGAGGATCGGCGTGAGCGTCGTGCCGTTCGCGTCGACACGGCCGCCGCGGGCCTGGCCCGACTCGACCTTGCCGATGGCCGCGAGCAGTTCCCAGGGGAGGTTGCAGCCGGGCTGGTCGGTGGCGAGCGCGCTCTCGGCCTTCTTGTACGCGTCCAGGACGGTGGCCGGCAGGCCCGCCTCGGCCTCCTTGTCACCGCCGCCCGGCGGGGCGCCGGTCGGCGGGACGGGGCTCTGCAGGGGCGGCAGGTCCGTGAAGTAGGGGGAGTTGCCCGTCGCGGAGTCCCCGCCGGGCGGCGGAGTGCTGTCCGAGGAGCCCGCGGCCCGCTCGTCGCGTGGCGGGCTGGCCACTCCCGGGGCCTGCGACGCGGCGAGCGCCGCCACCGCCGCCGCGGCCACCGCGGTGGTCACCGCTCCTCTGCGCAGCCGCCTGCCCATAACCGGCGCCATGACCGAGCCACCCCTCCCCTTTGACGACTGTTGTGCGCCGCCCCCACGTCCGTACACCCTGTCCTGGACGCACACGCTTGCCCTCGCACGCGCGTGCTCGGAGTGGGTCGACTCAGGCGACACTACGACAACTACAGGCGCCCAGGCACCCGTTCGTGCCCGGTTTTTACCGGTTGGCCGTGACGCCGCGACAGGGCTGTTACGAGACCCTGAGACCCGGCCCCTACGGCGTGGGCTCCTCGCACTCCCACTCCGGCGGCGCCGAACCGTCCGGGACCTCGCTGATCTGGCTCTCCGGAGTCAGGCCCTGGGCGATGGCACGGCCCTTGTTCAGGCCGCGGTGCACGGCCTGTGCGACGCGTTCCACGGTACGCACGCCATATGCCATCGACGGGTTGCCGTGGGTCAGGACGACGATGCGGTACGTACGTCCGGAACCGGTGAACGCGCCCATGCTGTGCACGCGCCAGCCGTTCGTCGCCCTCGGCAGCCAGCCGTTCTTGAGGTGGGCGCGGAAGCCGCGCGGCATCCCCGCGGGCACCCCCCAGCGCTGGTCGCGCCGCACCTCGGCCATCTGCTTCAGCCCGTACGCACGCGCGCTCGGCCTGAGGGTGTCACGGGCTCCCGTCAGCACGCCGAGCAGCCGCAGCTGGTCGCCCGACGTGGTGCGGGTCAGGCCCCAGAGACGGGACGAGCCAAGTGTGGTGGCGGTGGTGCCGACGCGGCGCAGGAAGCGGGAGAGGTAGGCGTGACCGAGGTCGTTCCACAGCCGCCAGGCCGCGTTGTTGTCCGAAGCGGTGATCATGGGGCGGATCCGGCGGCGCTCCCGCTCGGTGAGGTCACGGCGCCGGTCCTGCGCGCGGCGCAGCGCGGCCTCCATCATCAGGACCTTGGTGATGCTCGCCGCGTCGTAGCGGCGCCGGCTCGCGAGGTTGCAGACGAGTCCGGTGCGGGTGTCGTGCACGGAGACGGAGACGCTGCCCCGCCGGGACGACAGCGCCGCCCTGATGTCCTGTGACATACGGGCGGCGAGGGAACGGTCACGGCCTGCCGTGCAGAGGGCTGCGCCCTGCCGGCTGCCGGCGTCGGCGGCGGTCGCGGATATGGGGGCCAGAAGGGCCGTGGTGAGCGCCGCGATGACGGCCGTACGACGCTTTCGCAGGTGAGAGGCCATGCCCTCATCCTGACCCCCACCCCTCGGGGGGTCGCCTTGCCGAGGGCCACGCGAGTGAGCCCCCGAGGACCATGGGGTGGGGC
>NZ_LIRJ01000389.1 GCF_001419745.1 Streptomyces silaceus
GGGGCAGGCAGCACCCGGGCACCGCGGGCGCCGGGGCGCCACGGCCGCTACAGGCGCTGTCCCGGGCGGAAGACCTCGCCGCAGCCGCCGCGCCGGCCCGCCTCCTGCTCGCGCAGGATCCGGCCGACCTCGCGCTCGGCCCACGCGCGCGTCGCGGCGAGCCGCCGGGGGTCCCTGACGGCGTCGGCCCGCACCCAGTCGCCGCCGTCGCCGTGCCTGCTCCGCTCCGTGTACAGCCGCAGATAGCCCTCCGCGGCCATCCGCCGGGGCGTCAGGCCGGGGTACGTCGCCCAGTACCCGTGGGCGTGCACCAGCGTCGGCCGGAGCGTGCCGAACACATGGGCCCGCAGCGCCGCCATGTCCTCGGCGGCGAACGCGTCGGCCAGGTCCGGCTCGGTGAGCCCCGCCAGGTCCTGCACCACCAGATCGCTGGTGAGCAGCGTGCCGCCGAGGTCGGGGGTGAGGAAGCTGGCGTTCTTCAGGCCGAGCCGGTCCGCGTACTCGTTGAACGTCGCGCCGTAGCGGTCCACGACCACGCACATCGGCAGCGTCGGGTGCGCGCGGAACGCGGCGGCCCTCTCGCGCTGCCCGCCCCACGAGAGGAGCAGCGCCCCGCACACCGCGACGGCGGTGACGGCGCGGGCGCGCACCGGGCCGCGCTCGACGAGGGCGACCGTCGCCACACATACCGCGAAGGCGGCCAGCGCCCACACCGGCGTGGCGAAGCGGTACATGCCCATCCAGTCGGGCTTGAGCACCCCGAACGCCGCCAGCGTGAGCGCCAGCGGAAGCAGCACCGCGACCAGCCCGGCGCGGGCCGGCCCCGGACGCCCGAGGACCACACCGATCACGGCCGCCGACACGAGTACCGCCGTCCACCCCGCGAAGGACAGCAACTCCCCGGTCCCGGCGAAGAGTTCGAGGGTCGGCGGCTGCTGGGCCTTGGCCACCGCGGTGTTCGGCACGAGTCGCCCGAACAGCGCGTACCGCCACCCGAGGAAGGCCCCGTACGGCAGCAGGAAGACCGCCGCCCCCAGCGCCGCCGTCCGCAGCGAGGGCAGCAGCCGCGCCTTCGTCACGTACAGGAGGAGCAGCAGCGGATGGACCGCGGCGAGCACCGCGCCGTCGGGCCGGGTCAGCGCGGCGAGCAGCGCGAGCAGCCCGGCCGCCACCGCGGGTCCCCGTCTCAGCAGGGTGCCGCCGACCGCCGCGCGGGCGAGCACGGCGGCGAGCGCGGTCGCCGCGAGCGCGTACAGCGGATTCTCCAGGCCCGAGAACATCCACGCGGTGAAGGAGACGTTCGAGGCGAGCAGCACCCCGGCGAGGACGACGACCGCCCAGGAGTGCCCGACCATGCGCCGCGCCGCCCAGCCGACGGCGAGCAGGATGCCGAGCGCGCACAGCAGGCCGAGCAGCTTGGGGTAGAGCACGAGGTCCGGGACGCCGAAGTAGGCCCGGTGGTCGAAGAGGCCGAGCCGCCGCCCGGCGAGCAGCAGCACCAGCCACGACGGATTGGAGTAGCCCTCGACGGGCGGCGAGCCCGCCTGCTGGACGGGCCCGAGGCCCTCGTCGATGCTGCGCGCGTACGCGAACGTGATCGCCGCGTCGTCGACCAGCCACTGGCCCAGTCGCGCGCCCTGCGTGCCGATGAGGGCGGTGCCGAGGACGGCGGCGCAGGCGTCGGGCAGCACCCGGCGCCAGCGGGAGGCCGCCGGGGACTCGTCGAGGTCGGGCTCGGTGGCGGGGCGGGGGATGGTCCCGGTCATGCGCGGCCTCCGTCGAGCAGTCCGACGGCGGGCCGGGCGTCGCGGCCCGCGTCCTGCGCGGGGATCGCCGTGGCGGGCCCCTCGCCGAGCATGATCCGGCTGACCACGCGGGCGGCGGCGTGCCCGTCGTCGTAGGCGCAGAACCGCGCCCGGAAGGCGGCCCGCAGCCGTGCCGCCCGCGCGTCGGCGTAGGCGCCGCTGCGGAAGAGGCCCGCCAACTGCGCGGTGTCGGTGGAGACATGGCCCGGTGGCTCGGCGAGCACGTCGAAGTAGACGCCGCGATTGGCCCGGTACGTCTCCCAGTCGTCGGCGTGCAGGACGATCGGGCGGTCCAGGTGGGCGTAGTCGAACATCAGGGAGGAGTAGTCCGTCACGAGCGCGTCGGACGCGAGCATCAGGTCCTCGACGGACGGCTCGTCGGTGACGTCGACGAGCAGCCCGCGGCGGGCCAGGTCGGCCAGCTCCAGGCCGCGCACGGGATGCCTGGCGAGCGAGGGGTGGAGCCGCACCAGGACGGTGTGCCCGGGGCCGAGCGTCCGCGTGAACGCCTCCAGGTCCACGCGCCGGACGTACCCGGACACGTGGTGGTCGCGCCGGGTGGGGGCGTAGAGCACGACGGTGTCGCTCTGGGGGATGCCGAGGCGTCGCCTGACCTGCGCGCCGTGCGCGGGGTCGGCGGAGAAGAGGACGTCGTTGCGCGGGCTGCCGGTGGGCAGCGAGGTGAAGCGGCAGGGGTAGGCGCGGTCCCAGACGCGCTCGGAGTGCGCGTTGGCGGCCAGGCTGTAGTCCCAGCGGTCGCAACGGCGCAGCATGGCACGGACGTTGAGCCGGTAGGTGGCGGCCGGGTGGCCGACCAGGTCCAGGCCCATGTGCTTGAGCGGGGTGCCCTGGTGGGTGTGGATGTGTACGGAGCCGGGGCGTTTGACCAGCTCGTGCGCCCAGTTGACGTTGTTCACGAAGTACGTGGCGCGGGCGACGGTCGTCCAGTAGCGCAGCGAGTTCGGCCGGACGTGGTCGATGCCGGGCGGCAGGGAGTCCACCGCGTCGGGGCGCACCACCCACACGGCCCTGATGTGCGGGGCGAGCTGGCGGGCCCGCGCGTGGACGGCGGCCGGGTCGCCGAGGACGCCGCGGTGGTGGGAGGCGGAGTACACGGCCAGGTGCGGGTCCAGGGGGCGCAGCGCGAGGAGGCCGTGGACGAGGCGCTTGACCCGCAGGGACGCGCGCCTGCGGAGCCTGGCCCGGCGCTTCTTCAGCGCCCTGAGCGCGGCCCGGCACCTGCGGTGCGCGGCGAACAGCGCGTAGGGCGCGCCGGACAGCAGCCGCAGGGCGGTGCGGTGCGTGCTCCGCGGGAGCGTGAAGCCGGCCGGGCGGTGGCGTCGGAAGGCCTCGGCGGCCAGCCGGTAGAACGCGGGCTTGTCGCGGTCGGGCAGCCGGTTGTTCTTGTCGAGGATCTCCAGGCAGTGCTCGGCCATGCGGCGGTGCAGATAGGGCCGCCAGCCCGCCAGCGCGGGGTGCGCGTCGACGAAGGAGAAGACCCGCTCGTACTGGTCGAGGATGTCGAAGTGCTTGCGGCTCGTGGTGCGCAGGATGTTGCCCTGGCGGCGCTGGCGGTAGAGCAGACAGACCCGGTCGAGCACGGCGATGCGCTCCGCCGACATCATCACGGGGAACGTCCAGGGAGTGTCCTCGTAGTAGCCGGGCGGGAAGGCGAAGCCGTGCCGCTCGGTGAAGTCCCTGCGGTACGCCTTGTTCCACACGACCATGATCAGGTCGAGGAACTCGGGGCGTTCGGCGGCGGTGAAGACGGCGTCCCCGGCGGCGCCGAAGATCCCGTGCATGATGTTGCGGTGGAAGCCGCCCCACCAGTGGGTGCGCGCGTAGTCGAAGATCAGTACGTCGGGGTCGCCCGCGGTGCCGAGGCGGTGGGCGAGCGCCTCCAGGGTTCCGGGCGTGTAGCTGTCGTCGCTGTCGAGGAAGAGCAGGTAGTCGCCCCGGGCGTGCGGCAGGCCGGCGTTGCGGGCCCGGCCGAGGCCCACGTTCTCCGCCAGGTGCACGGCCTTCACCCGGTCGTCGCGTGCCGCGTACTCGTCGATGATCGCCCCGCAGCCGTCGGGCGAGCAGTCGTTCACGGCGATGACCTCGAAGTCCGTGAAGGACTGGTCGAGCACCGAGTCGAGGCACTCGCGCAGGAATCCCTGGACCTGGTAGGCGGGGACGATGATGCTGAAACGGGGCACGGCGATTCCACGGGTAGTGACGGATCGGGACAGCGGGCGCGGGGCGCTCGGTTCCGCCGGTGGGGCGGCGGTTCAGTGCGTGAGCGCGCGGGCCGGGGTCGGGGCGGGCACCCGGACGTGCAGCGGCATCGGCGGCAGGATCTCCCCGGGCTCCTCGCCGAGCAGCACCCGGCGCACCACCCGCTCGGCGGCGTGCCCGTCGTCGAAGGCGCAGAACCGCTCGCGGAAGGCGGCCCGCCGCTGCCGTGACCGCTCCCCGTGCAGGGCGCCGCCGCGGAAGACCCCGACGAGCTCCTCCAGCGTGGTGGCCACCGGGCCCGGCGGGTGCGCGGGCAGGTCGAAGTAGACGCCGCGCGACTCGCGGTAGACGTCCCAGTCGTCGGCGTACACGACGATGGGCCGGTCCAGGTTGGCGTAGTCGAACATGATCGACGAGTAGTCCGTGATCAGCGCGTCCGCCGCCAGACAGATCTCCTCCGTCGACCGGTGCGCGGTCACGTCGATCAGCTTGCCCGCGCGCACGGCCTCCTCGAGCCCCGGGGAGCCCTCGTAGAAGTGGTGGGCGCGCAGCAGCACCACGTGCGTGTCGTCGAGCGCGTCGCAGAACGCGGCGAGGTCCAGCTGCGCCGCGAAGCCCTCGCGGTAGTCCCGGTGGGTGGGCGCGTACAGGACCGCGGTCCGGTCCTCGGCCACGCCGAGCGCGCGGCGGATCCTGCGGACGTCGTCGGCGGTCGAGGCGTAGTACGCGTCGTTGCGCGGATAGCCGTACTCCAGCTGCTCGAAGCCGCTGGGGAAGGCGCGCTCCCAGACCTCGGTGGAGTGCCGGTTGGCGGAGAGGTTGTAGTCCCAGCGGTCGGTGCGGGTCAGCATCTTGCCGAAGGGGCCGATGCCCGCGGCGGCCGCCGGGTACGCGGCCTGGTCGACGCCCATGTGCTTGAGCGGGGTGCCGTGCTGGGTCTGGACGTGCACGGTGCCGGGGCGCTTCCTGATCCGGCCCTCGAAGTTGACGTTGTTGAAGGTGTACTTGGCGCGCGCCATCACCTCCCAGTAGCGGCGGCTGCCGGTGACCGCGCACTCCACGCCGTCCGGCATCCCGTCCGCGTGCTCCTCGTCGACCAGGAACACGCAGCGGATGTGCGGGGCCAGCTCGCGGGCCTTGGCGTGGATGGCGGCCGGGTTGCAGGTGTAGCCGCGGCCCCAGTACGCCGAGAACACCGCGAGGTTCTCGTCGACCGGCTGCTTCAGGAAGGCGGCGTAGACGTCGGCGCCAGGGAGCCGCCGCGCGAGCTTCGCCCGGTAGCGCCGCAGCGTCGAGACCGCCTTCTGCGCACGGGACTTGAGGCCGCGCAGCAGACAGAACGTGCCGTAGGCGCCGGCCCCGAGCAGCCGGTGCTGCACCCCGAGACTCCCCGCGGGCGGCCGGAACCCCTCGGGCCTGTGCAGCCGGTACAGCCGCGTGGCCTGCCGGAAGAAGCGCCGCCGCAGCCGCCCGGACGGCAGCCGCCGGGGCAGCGACGCCGTCTTGAGGACCTCGTGCGTGAGCCTGCGGAAGAGCCGCGCGAGGACCGGCGCCGCCACCCCGAGCTCCACGGCGCCCTCCATCGCCCGCCCGAACTGGTCGAGCAGCTCCAGGTGGTGGGCGCCCGCGGTGCGGTTGCGCGCCCCCTGACGGCGCAGCAGATGGCGGACGCACACCCGGTCGAGGACCGCGATCCGCTCGGCCCGCAGCGTGGTCTGCACGCTCCACACCGTGTCCGTGAACATGCCGGGCGCGAAGGACAGGCCGTGCCCGGTCAGGAAGGAGCGCCGGTAGGCGGCGGAGAAGGCCGGCACCAGCGGATCGGGCAGCGCCGCGTGCCCGGCCGCCGTGAACGTGCCCTCCGGCGCGCCCTGCCACAGCCGGGTCAGCGCCGGTCCCTGGCCGCCCTCGAACCAGTGCACGCGCTCGTGGTCGAAGAGCAGCAGATCCGGCTCGCCCGCCCGGCCGAGCCGGGCGTCGAGCGCCGCGAGCGTGCCCGGCGTGAGGGTGTCGTCCCCGTCGAGGAACAGCAGGTAGTCGCCCTCGGCCGCTCGCGACCCCGCGTTCCGCGCCCCCGGCAGGCCCTCGGCGGGCGGGGACTGCGTGCGGCGCACCCGCGGGTCGCGCTCCGCGTGCTCGGCCACGATCGCGGCGCTGTGGTCCACGTCGTGGTCCGCGTCCGTGCCGGGCGCGTCGACCACGGCGATCACTTCGAGGTCGGCGAAGGACTGCCCGAGCACCGAGGCGAGGCAGTCGGCGAGCCGCCCCGGTACGCCATGGGTGGGGACGATGATGCTGAAGCGCGGCAAGACGGCCTCTCTCGATGGTGGTTCACACGACGCGGGTCACAGGTGCGGGGAGTGCTGAAGACCGGAGAGCGCCGCTCTGCCCTGCCGCGGGACGGCGGCCGCGGGCGCCGGGTGGCGCTCCTCCAGGGGCACCACGGACGGCAGCCCGCCCTGTTCGCCGAGGACGACACGGCGCACGACGCGCTCGGCGGCGCGCCCGTCGTCGTACGCGCAGAACCGCTCGCGGAACGCGCGCCGCAGCTGCGCCGAGCGCGAGCCCGCCCAGTGCCCGGTGGCGAAGATGTCGGTCAGCTCGTCCTCGCTGCGCGCGACCGCGCCCGGCGGGAACTCCCGTACGTCGAAGTAGGTGCCGCGCGCCGCCTCGTAGGCCTCCCAGTCGTCCGGGTACAGCACGATGGGCCGGTCGAGGTTGGCGTAGTCGAACATCAGGGACGAGTAGTCGGTGACCAGCGCGTCCGAGGCGAGGCAGAGCGACTCGATGTTCGGGTGGTCGGACACGTCGATGACCCGGCCCGAGCTCTCCTTGAGGGGCGCGTCGTAGAAGTGGTGGGCGCGGGTCAGGACGACGAAGCGGGGCCCCAGCGTGTGCAGCATCCGCTCCAGGTCGAGGGTGAGGCGCTGGGTGCGGCGGTAGTCGCGGTGGGTGGGGGCGTAGAGGACGGCGACGGCGCCGTGCGGGATGCCGAGGGTCTCGCGCAGCCGCGCCACCTCGGCCGACGTCGCCTGCTGGAAGCGGTCGTTGCGGGGGTAGCCGTACTCCAGCGTGGTGTACCCGGCGGGGAAGACCCGCTCCCACACCAGCGTCGAATGGCGGTTGGCCGACAGGACGTAGTCCCACTTGTCGGCGTTCTTCATGAGGGTGGCGAAGTCCGTGCCGCGCGCGACGGCCGGGCGGTCCTGGAGGTCCAGGCCCATGTACTTCAGGGGCGTGCCGTGCTGGGTCTGGACGAGGACCTGGCCGGGGCGCTTGACCAGCCTGCGGTCGAAGTTGACGTTGTTCACCAGGTACTTGGAGCGGGCGAGCGCCGTCCAGTACGCGGCGGTGCCGGGGCGCAGCCTGCGCGTGCCCGCCGGGATCGTGTGGTGGTGGCGCGGCTCGGCGATCCACGCGGTCCTGATGCCCGGCACGTGCTCGCGCATCGCGGCTTCCAGGGCGCCGGGGTTGCAGCCGTAGCCGCGCCCCCAGTACGAGGAGAAGACGGCGCAGTGGTCGCGCACGGGCAGCCGCAGCTGGACGCGGTAGTGCAGCTGGAGCAGGGCGCCCCGGGAGCGCCGGCGGGCCGTGGCCGCGTACCGCCGGGCGCGGGCCCGCAGCCGCAGCGCCGCCCACAGCCCGCGGTAGGTGCGGTGCGAGCCGAGCCGCACCAGGCCGTGCCGCAGCCGGGTGCGGGCCGGCACGCGGGCGCCCGTGACGCGGTAGCGGCGGTAGTGGGCGCGGGCCTTGCGCAGGAACTCGGCGCGCGAGCCGCGCGGCAGCCTGCCCCGCTTGGTGAAGACCGTCGAGAGGTGGTCGACCATGCGCCGGAACAGCACGGCCCGCCAGGCCGCGGAGAGCTCGGGGTGCGCGTCGAGGAACGCGAAGACCCGGTCGTACTGGTCGAAGATCTCGAAGTGCTTGCGGCTCGTGGTGCCCAGGATGTTGCCCTGGCGCCGCTGCCGGTAGTGCACGCAGACCCGGTCGAGGGTGGAGATCGTGTCCGCCGCCATCAGGATCGGGTACGTCCAGGGCGTGTCCTCGTAGTAGCCGGGCGGGAAGGTGAAGCCCGTGCGCTCGATGAAATCGCGGCGGTGCGCCTTGTTCCAGGCGACCATGAGGACCTTCAGCAGGCCCGGCCGGTCGGTGAGGGCGAAGGGCGCCTCGCCGTCCTCGGCGAGCTGGGCCGCGAACTGGTTGCGGACCTCCTCGCCCGACCAGTACGTCCGCGCGTAGTCGTAGATCAGGACGTCCGGCTCGTCGGTCTCCTTGAGGCGGTCGGAGATCGCGTGCAGGGAGCCGGGGGTGAGGGTGTCGTCGCTGTCGAGGAAGATCAGGTAGTCGCCGGTGGCGCGCTCCATGCCGGCGTTGCGGGCCCGGCCGAGGCCGACGTTCTCCGTCAGGTGGACGGCCTGCACGCGCGGGTCGCGGGCCGCGAACTCGTCGATGATCGCGCCGCTCGCGTCCGGTGAGCAGTCGTCGACCGCGATCAGCTCCAGGTCGGTGAAGGACTGCTCCAGCACGGACTCCAGGCACGCGTGCAGGTAGGCCTGGACCTTGTACGCGGGGACGATGACACTGAACCGGGGCAAGGCACATCCATGGGTCGGCACGGGCAGACTGCCCGGGAACGCCCGAAGCGGCCATCGAGTTACGCCGGATGTGGCATACGGGGGATGGACGCGAGGAGGCGGCCCGGTGAAGGGCCGCCTCCGGTGCTTTTTACGCCTTTGGTTACTTTTCTCGTCGTCCGTGTTCCGGTCGTCCGTGCTTCCGTCGTCCGTCTTCCCGTGGTCCGCGCGTCACTTCACCGCGCCCGCCATCACGCCGGACACGAACTGCCGCTGGAACGCGAAGAAGACGGCCAGCGGAATCACCATCGAGATGAAGGCGCCGGGCGCCAGGATCTGCACGTTGTCGCCGAAGAACCGCACCTGCTGCTGGAGCGCGACCGTGATCGGCGGGTTCTCGGAGTCGGCGAAGATCAGCGCGATCAGCATGTCGTTCCACACCCACAGGAACTGGAAGATGCCGAGCGAGGCGATCGCCGGCGCCCCCAGCGGCATCACGACACGGACGAACAGCCGCAGTTCGCCCGCGCCGTCCAGCCGCGCCGCCTCCAGGAGTTCGCGGGGGATCTCCGCGAAGAAGTTCCGCAGCAGGAAGATCGCGAACGGCAGGCCGAAGGCCACATGGAAGATGATCACGCCGATCGTCGTCTCGAAGATGCCGATCTCGCCGAAGAGCTTGGAGACCGGCAGCAGCGCCACCTGCACCGGCACGACGAGCAGCCCCACCACACCGATGAACCACCAGTCGCGGCCCGGGAACTCCATCCAGGCGAAGGCGTATCCCGCGAGCGAGCCGATGATCACGACGAGCAGCGTCGCCGGGACGGTGATCATGATGCTGGACAGGATCGAGTCGGTGATCGTCTCGTCCTTGAGGAGGTTGGTGTAGTTCTCCAGCGTCAGCTGCGAGGGCGCGCTGAAGACCGTCCACCAGCCGCTCTCGCTCATGTCGGAGGGGGTGCGCAGCGAGCCGATCAGCAGCCCGACGGCGGGCACCAGCCAGAACAGGCCGACCAGCACCAGGAACACGCGCAGCGCGGTGCCGCCCAGGGCCGAGGCGATGCGAGCGCCCACGGACCGCTTGGCCTTGACGATCTCGATGTGGGCCGTCACCGCTGTGCCTCCCGCCGCATCCGCCGGATATTGAAGAGCATCACGGGAATCACCAGCAGGAAGAGCAGCATGGCGATCGCACTCGCCACGCCCGCGTCCTGGTCGCCGAATGCCGAGTTGTACAGCTGCACCGCGAGCACGTTCGCCTCGTCCTTGGACGAGCCCGGCGGGATCACGAAGACCAGGTCGAAGATCTTCAGTACGTTGATCACGAGCGTGACCAGGACGACCGCGAGGACCGGCGCGAGCAGCGGCACCGTCACGCGACGGAACACCTGCCACTCGTTGGCGCCGTCCACCCGCGCTGCCTCCAGGAGTTCACGCGGCACGCTCGCCAGGCCCGCCGCGATGAGGACCATCGCGAACCCCGCCCACATCCACAGGTAGGACCCGATGATCGAGGGCGTGATCAGGGTCGGGCCGAGCCACTCGATGCCGTTGTACGGCTCGCGGAAGTTCGAGGCCGGATAGCGCAGTTGGGCCCCGTCGGCCGCCTTCGGCAGCGCGAAGGTCCCGTCCGGCGCCGCCTCGGTGGACGCCACCACCTCGCCGTCCCTGACGGCCTCGATCTTGATGCCGGGGTAGCCGAACTCGGCGGCGTCGGGGGCGTTGGGCCTGCCCCGGCCCTTGCCGCGCGTGAAGTCCTGCCAGGCCGTGCCGGTGACCTTGTCCGGGTCGGCCTTCGCGGCCTTGGCGGCCTTCGCGTCGTCCGGCATCTGGTCCGGCGCCACCCCGGTCAGCGGCAGCACCACCGGGGTACCCGCCCGCACCGGCTCCTTGGTGATGAACGCGCCGCCGCCCCCGGACTTCAGGGGCGAGTTCATCGCGGGATGCGCCTGCGGGAACGCCGACGACTCGGCGAACGTGTCGTGCACGCTCACCACGACGGCGTTGGCCACGCCCCGGTCGGGATCGGACTCGTACACGAGCCGGAAGATGATGCCCGCCGCGAGCATGGAGATCGCCATCGGCATGAAGATGATGAGCTTGAACGCCGTGCCCCAGCGCACCCGTTCGGTCAGGACGGCGAAGATCAGGCCGAGCGCCGTCGCGACCGTGGGGGCCACCACCACCCAGATCGCGTTGTTCTTGATGGCGGTACGGATGCCGTCGTCCGTGAACATCGTCTTGTAGTTGCCGAACGCGGTGAAGTCGCCCGACTTGTCGAAGAAGCTGCGGAACAGCGAGTACCCGATGGGGTAGAGGACGAGCGCGCCGAGCAGCACCAGGGCGGGCAGCAGGAACACCACCGCCACGGTCCTGCGGGTGCCGGTCACGCTCTTGCGCGGAGTCGGGGGCGCGGCCTGCGCCGTGCCCCCGGTGTTCGCGGACGCCATCGCGTCAGTCCTTGTAGGCCTTGGCGGCGGCCGTCTCCAGTGCCTTCTGCGTGCCCGCGACGTCCTTCGGGTTCTTCAGGAAGTCCTGCAGCGCCTTCCACTCGCCCTTGCCCGGCGTGCCGCCGAAGGACTGCGGGGCCTGGTCGGACATGTCGAAGCGGATGTCGTCGCCGGCCGCGATCATCGCCTTGGCGATGTTGCGCTGCACGTCGTTCGGGTACGCCGACATGCTCAGGTTCTTGTTCGGCGAGATGAAGCCGCCCGCCTCGGCCCAGATCTTCGCCGAGTCCGGTGAGCCCAGGAAGGTCAGCAGCGCCTGCGCGCCCTTGGTGTCCTTCAGCGCCACGGCCGCGTCACCGCCGACCACGGCGGGGGACTCGGCACCGACCGCCGGGAAGGGGAACACCTTGGCGTCCGTGCCCACCTCGGCCTTGGTCTCCGAGATCGCGAGCGAGACCATGTCGCCCTCGAAGACCATGCCGGCCTTGGGCTGGTCGCCACCGGTGAAGGTCTGCTTCACGGAGGCGGGGAACTCGGTCTGCAGCGCGCCCTTCGCGCCGCCCGACACGAAGCCCTTCGTCCCGAAGACCTGGCCGAGCGTGGTCAGCGCCTTCGTGACGGACGGATCCGTCCACTTGATCTTGTGCTGGGCGAGCTGGTCGTACTTCTCCGGGCCCGACTGCGAGAGGTAGATGTTCTCGAACCAGTCGGTGAGGGTCCACGCGTCGGCGCCCGCCACCGACATCGGCGGCACACCGGAGTCGTAGACGGTCCGGGCGGTCTTCATGAACTGGCCCCAGGTCTTGGGAGCCGTGACGCCCGCGTTCTCGAAGACCTTCGTGTTGTACCAGACCAGCGACTTGTTGGCGGCCTTGAAGTACACGCCGTACTGCTTGCCGTCGACGGCCCCGAGGTCCTGCCACCCCTGGGAGTAGTTCTTGTCGAGCTGCTTCTGTGCCGCGGCGCCGACCGGCTTGGCCCACTTGTTCGCGACGGCCTGCTCGATCGCGCCGACCTGCGGCAGCATCGCGACGTCCGGCGGCTGCCCGCCGGCGACCTTCGACTCCAGGAAGCTGATGATGGGGTCCTGCGCGGGCACGAAGGAGACCTGGGCGCCGGTCCGCTTCTCGAACTCGTCGAGAACCTTCAGGAACACCTTGCGCTCCGCGCCGCCCCACACGGCGGCCACGGAGACCTTCTCGCCGTCCAGCTGGGGAAGCTGGAGCGAGGATCCCGATTCCGTGCCACCGCTCTTGTCGCCGTTTCCGCCGTCGTCGTCATCACCGCCGCACGCGGTGACGGTGAACGCGAGCGAGCCCGCGACGACGGCCGCGGCGATCTTGGCGGTGGTACGCCGATGTAGCGGTGTCCTGCGTGTACGAAGAGTGCTGCGCATCACTGCCCCGTTCTCTTCCCTGGCCAGTCCCGTGCGCTCTGGTCTACGCCCGCGCGGGGAGGGGCGGCAAGATGGCCTGCGCTGTCAACTCGTTGATCGTAATGGCGTTGTGACGTGGCGTCATGAGAGGTGATGAACCAGTTGCTGCCGTTGTGCGCAGGCAGACCGCTCCTGTTGTGGGCACCCGTTCCGCACGGCGAGTGGGGCACGGAGTACCGCGCCTACAGCAGTGACGGCACCTGATCCGCCGAGACGGACCGCGCCGCCCGCTCCAACGCACTGGCCAGCAAGGCCAGATCGGTCGGCCCGTTCCCCAGCTCCCGCACGGGCCGCCGGGCCGGCGGATCCCCCATCCGCTCCCACTCCAGAGGAACGACCGTGGGCCGCAGCGTCGCCGTACGAGGAATCCGCCCCGTCACCCGCCCCGCCTGAAAGGCGGTCACCCGCCCATCGGGCGTACGCAACTCCCCGCGTCCCGGGGCAGGTTCCTCCGGCCCCGCCGTCACCGCGTCCAGCGCCGCACGCAACGACGCCCGCCGCCCCAACTCGGTCTCCGGCGTCCGCTCACTGAGCCCCGCCGCCGCGACGAGATGCACCCCGAGCCGCTCCCCGTCCCGCGCGACGGCCTCCAGCGCGCGGACCACCGACCCGGCGGCGGGCCGCCCGGGAGACCCGAGGGCGGGCGCCAGCAGCGCGTCGAAGTCGTCGACGAGCACGACGAGGCGGGGCAGCGGCGGCCCCGGCTCCACCCGCTGCCGGGCCGCCGCGGGCCGCAGCCGCATCGTGGAGCTGGGCGGCGCGTCGAGATCGCCGTCGCTCGCCTGCGCGGGCACCGACACGGCGGCCCCCGCCCCGGTCCCG
>NZ_LIRJ01000039.1 GCF_001419745.1 Streptomyces silaceus
GACCGTGCCCTCGGTGATCAGCCGGTGGACCTGGACCGGCTGGGTCTGGCCGATGCGGTACGCGCGGTCGGTGGCCTGCTCCTCGACCGCGGGGTTCCACCAGCGGTCGTAGTGGACGACGTGGCCCGCCCGGGTCAGGTTCAGGCCCGTGCCCGCCGCCTTCAGGGACAGCAGGAAGACCGGGACCTCGCCCGACTGGAAACGGTCCACCATCTCCTCGCGCCGCGCCACCGGCGTGCCGCCGTGCAGGAGTTGGGAGCGGATGCCCCGGGACGACAGGTGCGCCTCCAGGAGGCGGGCCATCTCCACGTACTGCGTGAAGACCAGGACGGCGCCGGCGCTCTCCGACTCCGCGAGGATCGTGTCGAGGAGCTCGTCCAGGAGCTCCAGCTTGCCCGAGCGCGACCGGCCCGTCCGGGTGGTGAGCGCGCCGTCCTTCAAGTACTGCGCGGGGTGGTTGCAGATCTGCTTCAGGCCCATCAGGAGCTTCATCACGAGGCCCCGGCGGGCCATGCCGTCCGACGCCTCGATGCGGGCCAGCGTCTCGCGCACCACCGCCTCGTACAGCGAGGTCTGTTCGCGCGTGAGGGCGACGGGGTGGTCGGTCTCCGTCTTCGGCGGGAGCTCGGGGGCGATGCCCGGGTCGGACTTCTTGCGCCGCAGGATGAAGGGGCGCACGAGCCGGGCCAGGCGCTCCATCGCCTCGTCGTTCTCCGCCGTCTCGCCGCCCTCGACGAGGCGGGCGTGCCGGGCGCGGAACGCCTTCAGGGGGCCGAGCAGGCCCGGCGTCGTCCAGTCGAGCAGGGCCCACAGCTCGGAGAGGTTGTTCTCCACGGGGGTGCCGGTGAGCGCGACCCGGGCCTGCGAGGGGATGGTGCGCAGCGCCTTGGCCGTCGCCGCGTGCGGGTTCTTCACGTGCTGCGCCTCGTCCGCGACGACCAGGCCCCAGCGCTGACCGGCCAGTTCGGGGGCGCTGGTGCGCATCGTGCCGTACGTGGTGAGGACGAAGCCGCCCTCGCCGTCCAGGCCCGCGAGGGTGCGGCCCGTGCCGTGGAAGCGGCGCACGGGGACGCCGGGCGCGAACCGCTCGATCTCCCGCTGCCAGTTGCCGAGCAGCGAGGCGGGGCAGACCACCAGCGTCGGCGGCGTGCCCTTGGCCCGCGCGCGGTGGAGGTGGAGGGCGATCAGCGTGACGGTCTTGCCGAGGCCCATGTCGTCGGCGAGGCAGCCGCCGAGGCCGAGCGAGGTCATGCGGTCGAGCCAGGCCAGGCCGCGGAGCTGGTAGTCGCGCAGGGTGGCGTGCAGGCCGGGCGGCGGGGCGGGCACCTCCGGGGCGCCGGTGACGCGCTCGCGCAGCCGGGCCAGCGCGCCGAGCGGCACGGCGGGCACCCGCTCGCCGTCCACCTCCGCCGTGCCGGTGAGTGCGACGGACAGGGCGTCGACGGGGTCGAGGAGACCGAGGTCGCGCTTGCGGGCCTTGCGGACCAGCTCGGGGTCGACCAGGACCCACTGGTCGCGGAGGCGGACGACCGGGCGGTGCGCCTCCGCGAGCAGGTCGAGCTCCGTCTCGGTCAGCGGCTCGGATCCGTCGCCGAGCGCCAACTGCCAGCGGAATTCGAGGAGTTCCTCGGTCTTGAAGAAGTCGAAGTTGTCGGCGGCGGTGCCGGGGGCCGGGCGGACGACGGCCGTGGCGGTGAGGCCGCGGGTCAGCTCCTTGGGCCAGTGGACGGCGACCCCGGCGGCGCCGAGCCGGCCGGCCGCCGCGCCCAGGAGGTCGCGCAGCTCGTCCTCGCTCAGCGGCAGGACGTCCGGGCGCTGCCGCTCCAGGAGCCGACCGAGCGGCGGCCAGACGCGGGCGGCGCGGCGCAGCGCGAGGAGGGTGTCGACGCGGGCGCGCGGCCCGAAGTGGTCGGCGCCCGCCCAGAGTCCGGGCACGTCCGTGACGAGGCTCGGGTCGGCGAGGCTGTGCACCTGCACGACGGCGGCGGCCGGACTGGCGACCGCGGCCCGGGACACTCCCGCGGCCCCGTCCGCGCCGCCGTCGAAGTCCTCGGCCGAGTCGTCCGCGCCGTCGAACACCTCGTGGGCCTTCAGGTGGAGCCGGAGCGAGACGCGCACGCCCGCGTCCACCCCGGCCGCGACCTCCGCCGCCCAGTCCCGCGCGCCCGGCAGCGGCTGCGGCTCCCGCGCGGCGAACGGCTCGCCCACCGCGTACGCGGCGGCGGGGGTGCGCGGCAGGACGTCGACCACCGCGTCGACGAAGGCCCTGACCAGGGCGAACGGCTGCGGCAGCTGAAGCGGCCCGCGTCCCGGTGAGGGCAGCGGCACGGCGTGCGCCTCGGCGGGCAGCGCGGCGGCGACGGCCCGCAGCTGGGCGACGTCGGCCTCGTCCAGCGGGCCCGCGCGCCATGCGTCGTGGTCCTCGGCGGTCAGTCCGGGCAGCAGCCTGCCCCGCGCCGCCAGGTGCAGCGCGTGCCGGGCGGCGGCGCCCCAGCAGGCGACGGCGGGGTGCGGGCGGGCGGCGCCGAGCAGCAGCGGCAGGGCGTCGGCGACCGGCAGGAAGAGCGCGGGCACGGTGCGGGCACGGGCCCCCTTGCCGTGCTTGCGGGCGACGACGAGATCCCCTCGTACGCCGAGGCCTTCTCGTACGCCGAGGCCTTCTCGTACGCCGAGGCCCTCCCGCACGCCGAGCCCCTCCCGCACGCCGAGGCCTTCTCGTACGCCAACCCCTTCTCCCGCGCCGACGCCCCCGTCCGGCAGCGCTCCCCCGCTCGACAGCAGGCCCCCGTCCGGCAGCTCACCCCCGTCCGCCCGCCAGAAAGCCACGCGTCCCTCGCGCGGCGGCTCCGCCGGGAGGAACACGGCGGCGCAGGTCCGCACGAGGACGGCGCCGTCCGGCGCCGTCACACCCTCTGCCCCCATCACCACCGCCTCGCCAAGCCCTGTTCACGCAGCCTTTCCCTGCGTCCGCAACCCTAGGCCAGACCACTGACAACCCTCGGCCGCCGCTCCCCCCGCCCCCGCGCAACCGCCCCCGGGCGATCACCAGATGAACACTGGAAGGAAAGTTTCCTAACAATAATTCATCCCAAGTTATTGACGCGCACATGCCGCATCGCCAGGATTCCCGGGACGGCCAGGCACCCCCACGCCACCGAGGAGACGGACATGCCGCTCACCCCCCGCGCCATGAACTCCCGCACGCCCGAAGCCCGTTCACAAAAGACCCGGTCCCGCAAAGCCCGCCTCGGCGTCCCCGTCGCCGCGGGCGCCTCGCTCGCCCTCGTCGGCGGCGTGCTGCTGTGGTCGCCCGCCGAGGAGGCGGACGCCTCGCCCACCGCCACGCCCCGGGCCGGATTCACGGCGGTCGCCGCCGGTGACATCGCCGAGCAGTGCACGTCGAGCAGCAGCAGCTGCAAGCACCCCAAGACCGCGGCCCTGGTCAAGCAGATCGACCCGTCCTTCGTGATGACCATGGGCGACAACCAGTACGACGACGCCCGTCTGAAGGACTTCAAGAACTACTACGACAAGTCCTGGGGCGCCTTCAAGAGCAAGACGCGGCCGGCCGCGGGCAACCACGAGACGTACGACCCGGCGGGCTCGCTCGCGGGCTACAAGTCCTACTTCGGGTCGGTCGCCTACCCCGACGGCAAGAGCTACTACAGCTACGACCAGGGCAACTGGCACTTCATCGCGCTCGACTCCAACAGCTTCGACGACGACGAGCAGATCGACTGGCTCAAGGACGACCTCGCCGCCAACTCCAAGAAGTGCGTGGCCGCGTACTGGCACCACCCGCTCTTCTCCTCCGGCGAGCACGGCAACGACCCGGTGAGCCGCCCGGTCTGGAAGCTGCTCTACGACAACAAGGCCGAGTTGGTCCTCAACGGCCACGACCACCACTACGAGCGGTTCGCCCCGCAGAACCCGGACGGCAAGGCCGACTCGAACGGCATCGTCGAACTGCTCGGCGGCATGGGCGGCGCCAACCCGTACAAGATCGAGGAAGTCCAGCCCAACAGCCAGAAGCGGATCACCGACACCTTCGGCGTGGTCAAGCTGAACTTCACCGACACCGGCTTCTCCTGGAACCTCGTCGCCACCGACGGCTCGACGAAGGACACCAGCCCGAACTACACCTGCCGCTGAGCCCGGCGGGAGCCACCCATGTACCTCGCTTCCACCGGCGCGGTCACCAAGGGCGGCGCGGCGGCCCCGGCCCCGGAGAAGTCCGGGGCCGGGCGCGGCCGGGTCGCGGGACCCGTCCTCGCGCTCGGCGCGGTCAGCCTCGTCACCGACATCTCCTCGGAGATGGTCACCGCGGTCCTTCCGCTCTACTTCGTCCTCCAACTCGGCCTCTCCCCACTGCAGTTCGGCTTCCTCGACGGCCTCTACAACGGCGTCACGGCGCTGGTGCGGCTGGCCGGCGGGTACGCCGCCGACCGCGGCGGGCGGCACAAGCTCGTGGCCGGCGGCGGCTACGCCCTCTCGGCGCTGTCCCGGCTCGGGCTGCTGCTCGCGGGCGGTGCCACCGCCGGGATCGGCGCGGCGCTCGCCGCCGACCGCATCGGCAAGGGCGTGCGCACCGCGCCGCGGGACGCGCTCATCTCGCTGAGCAGCCCGCCCGACGCGCTGGGCCGCGCCTTCGGCGTGCACCGGGCGATGGACACGACGGGCGCGCTGCTCGGGCCGCTCGCCGCGTTCGCGCTGCTGTGGGCGACCGCGGACGCCTACGACGCCGTGTTCGTGGTCAGCTTCTGCTTCGGGCTGCTCGGGGTGCTGCTGCTGGTCGCGTTCGTGCCGGGTCACCAGGCCATGGCCGGCGCCGCGCCCAAGGCCCCGTCCCGGCGGGCGGCGGCCGACCGGGCCCCGTCCGGCCGCCGGGACCGCGCGCTCGACCTGCTCCGCATCCCCGCCTTCCGGCGCGTCCTGCTGGCGGCGTCGCTGCTCGGCGCGGCCACCATCGGCGACGCGTTCCTCTATCTCCTGCTCCAGCGGCGGCTCGACTTCGCGGTCTCGTGGTTCCCGCTGCTCCCGCTGGGCTCCGCCGCCGTCTATCTGCTGCTCGCGGTCCCGGCGGGCCGGCTCGCCGACCGCACGGGGCGGCGCGTACCGTTCCTCGCGGGGCACGTGGCGCTGCTCGGCGGCTATCTCCTGCTGCTCTCGCCCACCGGCGGCTGGCCGCTGCTCATCGGCGTCCTGCTGCTGCTCGGTGTCTTCTACGCCGCCACCGACGGGGTCCTGATGGCGCTCGCCGCCCCCGTGGTCGCCGAGGCGCGGCGGGCGAGCGGGATGGCCGTGCTGCAGACCGGGCAGGCCCTCGCCCGGCTCCTCGCCGCCGCCGGGTTCGGCGCGGCCTGGACGCTGTGGGGCGTCGGGCCCGCGCTGACCTGCGCCGCCGTCGCGCTGACCGCGGCGCTCGCGGGGGCGGCGGCCCTGCTGCCCCGTACCGAAAGGCCCTCATGACCAGGCCCGACACTCCCACGACCGATATCCCCACGGCCGGCACTCCCACGGCCGAAGCGCCCTCGCCCTCTCCCGACGCCCCGGCCCCCCGGTCCCTGCGCTCGCGGATCGTCGCCGTCGCGGTGGCCGCCGCCGTCCTCGCGGGCGTCGCCGTCGCGTACACCCTGCACGCGGCCCAGCGCGCCGAATCGGCCGACGCCGCATCGGAGTTCGGCCTCGACCACGGGCAGCTGTACTTCCGCAGCACGGAGGCGGGCGCGGGCCGGGTGGCCCATCTGCCCCTGCCCGGCGCGGGCGCACGCAAGGCCGCCCGCACCACCGGCGGCCCCACCTGCGAGCGCTTCTACGCCGCCGCGGGCACCGGCCTGTGCCTCCAGCGCCGGGCCGGGATCCCGCCCACGTCCTACGCGGTCGTCCTGGACGACGACCTGCGCGAGAAGCGCCGCATCGCGCTCACCGGCATCCCCAACCGGGCGCGCGTCTCCGCGTCGGGGCGCATGCTGTCCTGGACGATGTTCGCCACCGGCGACTCCTACGCGGGCTCGTCCTTCTCCACCCGCACCTCGATCCTGGACACCCGCACCGGCTACCTCATCAAGAACATGGAGGAGATCCCCCTCACCCTCGACGGCCGCCGCTACCACGCGCCGGACGTCAACTACTGGGGCGTGACCTTCGCGAAGGACGACAACCTCTTCTACGCGACGGTGTCGACGAAGGGGAAGACGTACCTCGTGCGCGGCGACATGAAGAAGTGGGCGGCGACCGCGCTGCGCACGAACGTCGAATGCCCCTCGCTCTCCCCCGACAACACCCGCATCGCCTTCAAGAAGCGGGTGCGCAAGGGGACTTCGGACCCGTGGCGGCTGTACGTCCTGGATCTGCGCACGATGCGCGAGCACCCGCTCGCCGAGCGCCGCAACGTCGACGACCAGGCCGCGTGGCTGGACGACGGCACGCTCGCGTACGCGCTGCCGGGCCAGGACGGCCGCAAGCAGGACATCTGGTCCACCCCGGCCGACGGCTCCGGAAAGCCCGCTTTGCGGGTACGCGGCGGGAGTTCACCGGCGGCGGTGCGCTGACCGGCACCCCGCGCGGCACCTACCGGGCCCGGGGCGGCGTACGAAATCCGGATGCGCACGCCGCCCCGGCTCCCGCAGGATCACCCCATGACCTCTCCCGCCCCGCGACGCACCGTCGTGCCCACCCTCTTCCCGCCTCCCGGATACGCCCACGCCGCCGTCGTCGAGGCCGGCACCCGTCTCGCCTTCATGGCGGGCTCCGTCCCGCTGGACCCCGAGGGGAACCTCGTCGGCGAGGGCGACATCGCCCGGCAGACCGCGCAGGTCATCGCCAACCTCGACGAGGCCCTGCGCGCGGTGGGCAGCGATCTGTCGCAGGTGGTGGCCAGCACGGTGTACGTCGTCGCCGACGAGCCCCCGGCCCTGACCACCGCCTGGGAGGTCGTACGCGCCTCCGGCCTGCACGCGGGCCCGCACACGTCGACGCTCCTGGGCACCACCTGCCTCGGCTACCCCGGTCAGCTCGTGGAGATCACGGCCACGGCGGTCGTCCCGGACCCGCCGGTCACCGCGTAGGAGCCGTCCGGAGCGCGCCGCGCGGTCCGGCCGGTGCGCACATGGCCGTCGGCGGTGAAGGCGCGCGCGTCGGATGCCCGGTAGTAGCCGCGCGGGGTGTACGGGCCGCGGGCGACGAGTTCGCCGGGCTCCCCGTCGGGCACGTCCTTGCCGTCGGCGTCGACGACGCGGACCTGGTCGTCGGGCGAGAGCGGGCGGCCGTGCGTGGCGGTCCCGGCCGGATCACCGGGCCGGGTGAGCAGCAGCGGCCCCTCGGCGGTGGCGAACACCTGCTGGGGGCGGCAGCCCAGTTCGGCGCCGATGCGCGCGGCGACCGCGCCGTCCGGGGGCGCGCCGCCGAGCTGCACGAGCCGCAGCGTGCTCACGTCGGCCCCTGCCCCGGGCAGCGCGTCGAGCCAGCCCCGGGCGAGGGCGGGCAGCAGGGAGGTGACGGTGACCCGCTCGCGCTCGACGGCCGCGAGGCACCCGGCGGGGTCCGCGTCGTCGGCCAGGACGACGGTGCCGCCGACGGAGAGGGTGCCGACGATGCCGGGGCAGCCGAGGGCGAGCGCGGACTCGGCGGGCAGCGCGGCGAGATACACGTCGTCCCCGGTGAGCGACACCAGCTCGGCGGCGGCCCGCGCCTGATACGCGTAGTCGTCGTGGGTGCGCGGCACGAGCCGAGCCTCCTCGCCGGTGCCGTGCCCGGAGAGCAGGAGGAGCGCCACCTCGTCGGCACCCTGCACGAGCGGGCGCTCGGGCGGGGCGTCTACGGAGCCGAGCGGGAAGTGGTGGCAGCCCGACGGATCGATCGTCATGCCGCCGTACGGGGACGAGGCGCCCGGCGCCTCGTAGGTGAACACCCGCCGCAGGAAGGGCCCTTGGGCGGCGATACCGGCGGCCATCGCCGCGTGGTCGAAGCCCTCGTGCGTCGCCGGACCGACGTATCCGGCGGCCTCGGTGATCCGCACCAGGCGGGACACCTCGGGCGTGCGGTGCGCGAGCGGGCAGAGCACGGGGACCGCGCCCGCCCGCATCAGCGCGAAGACTGCGACGACGAACTCGGGGACGTTCGGCAGCTGCACGACGACCCGCTGCCCGCGCATGAGGCCCCGCAGCCGGAACCCGGCGGCCATGCGGTCCACGCGCCGGTTCAGCCGCGCGTACGTGACGCGGGTGCCGGTGCCGCCGTGCACGAGCGCGGTCCGCGGCCCGTGCTCCAGGGCCCAGCCGCGCAGCAGGTTGTCGAGCGTGTGGCCGCGCCAGTGCCCGGCCGCCCAGTAGCGGTCGACGAACTCCTCGGGCCAGGGGGTGCAGCCGTCGAGCATGGGTGTGCTTCGCCTCCTCGGTGCCGGTCGTCCGCCCCGACGCCGGGGAGCGGTCCCGGCGCCGTGGCCCTGGTGATCCCATCCGACGCCACCCACCCGCGCAATGCGCTGTCCCGACCACGGTCGCGGGCCGTCCTCGGCGGAAGGTCCAAGGCACGCCGCTGACCTGGGCGGGGTCCGGACCCGGCGGGCCGGTGCGGGCCCGGCGGCTAGGAGCGGGCGCGCCGGGCCAGGCCGAGGGCGTACTCGGGCCACCACTGCCCCGCGCGCGGCCCGCCCCGGCACGTCCCGTCGGACTCACCGGGCCGCTTGATCCACAGGTAGGCGTCGAGCGAGGCGACGCCGGTGCGGGTGGTGGGCGGGATGCCGAGGGCGCGGCCCGGCGGATTGCACCAGGCCTCGGTGCCCCGGTAGGGGCCGTTGCCGTTGCGGCTGCTGTCGACGACGAAGTGCTTGCCGCCGAGCTCCCTGGAGAGCCGCCGACCGTAGTCGGAACTCACCTTGTTCGTCTGGTAGTTGGAGACGTTCAGGGCGAAGCCGTCGGCGTGGGCGATGCCGGCGCTGCGCAGCGGTCCGACCAGGCGGCGGGCGTCGGGGATCCAGCTCGCGTTGCCCGCGTCGAGGTAGACCTTGGTGCCGGGGTGGCGCTTGATGCGCTGGACGGCGTAGGAGAGCAGGGCGTACCGCTCGGCCGCGGCGGCGCGCGGGCAGCCCGCCACCATCTGCGCGACGGCGTCCGGTTCGACGATCACGTACGCGCCGCGGGTGCCGAGCCCGGCGGCGAACCCGTCGATCCACTGGCGGTAGTGGGCGGCGTCGCGGGCGCCGCCGGAGGAGTAGGCGCCGCAGTCGCGGTGCGGGATGAAGTACGCGACGAGGACGGCGGTGCGCCGCGCCCTGGCCGCGGCGTCGACGAGGGCGCGCACCTGGGCGCCGGGCCCGTTGGCGTGCAGCCAGACGGCCTGCGGGCGGCCCGCGATGCGGTCGACGAGCCGGGCGTCGGCGGTGCGGCCCTGCCGTCGCCACTGGGCGGCCTGCCGGACGGCCGCGCTGCGCGGGTCGACCCAGAAGGCGGGGCCGGCCGCCCTGTCGGCGAGGGCCCCTTCGGCCGGGGCCCGCACGGCGCGCGCCGAGGCGTCCGCGCCGGACGCCTCGGCGCAGCCGGTCGCCGCGCCCAGCAGGAGGGCGGCGGCGAGCAGGCTCCGGGACAGCGGCCGGGAGACGGCGCGGGAGATGCGGTGACGGGAGATGCGGTGGCAGAGGCGGCGGGAGGACGGGTGCGGCACCAGGTGGCTCCAGTTGCTCGGCGCCGGTCGGGCCCGGCGCGCTGTCCGGAGTCTGCGGTCGGCCCGCCCCGGCGGCGGCCCGTCCCCCGCCGGGGCGCGGGCAGTTCACCCGGAATATCACTCCGACGGCGGCGGCTGGGCGTGTCCGGCTCCCCAAGTGCGCCTCTTCGGCAGGGGTTTGGCGTACCCGCCGACGCGGCTCGTGGTCGGGCCGAGCGCGACGAGCGACTCGGCGAGCCGTGGCGCCGACCCCGTCGACGACGGGCATGCCGCGCTTGTCGCCGACGGCCCGTTGCAGCCCGGTCATCCCGGCGCAGCCGAGGACGGCTGCCCGGCGTCAGTCCGCCTTCGCCTCCCGCATCCGCCCGTACGCGTACACGCACCCCGCGAGCGCCAGGTCGGACAGGAGCATGAAGCCGATCGAGTACGAGTCCTTCGCGCTGTAGATCGCGCCCATGACCAGCGGCGGCACGAAGCCGCCGAGGCCGCCCACCGCGCCCACGATGCCCGTGACCGAGCCGACCTGCGGCTGCGGGGTCACCTGCGAGACGAGCGCGAAGACGCTGCCGCTCGCGGTGCCGAGCCCGGCCGCCATGACCAGGAAGCAGAGCGTGCCCGTCGGGTTCAGCACCGGGTCGAAGGCCTGTACGACGGCGAAGAGGGCGACCACGGCGAGGGCGAAGGAGGTCACCGTGGCCGGATGGATCCGGTCGGAGAGCCAGCCGCCGACCGGCCGGAAGACGACGGTGACGAGCGCGAACCCGGCCGCCTTGGTGCCCGCGTCGGTGGGCGAGAGGTCGTACCAGGTCTTCAGGTACGTCGGCAGGTACACCCCGAACGCGACGATCCCGCCGAAGCCGATCGCGTACAGCGCCGACAGCTCCCAGGTGACCCGCAGCCGCCCCGCCTGCCCGAGCCGCGTGGCCAGCGGGCTGGTGGGCACGGGACGGTCCGGGCGGTCGGTGATGAGCACTGCGGCGAGCAGCGCGAAGACGGCGAGCGCGACGGCCACGACGAGGAAGGGCAGGTTCTCGCCGTGCTCGGCGATGCGCGGCGTGAAGTAGCCGGAGAGCGCCACGCCGCCCATGCCCATCCCGAAGACGCCGAGCGCGAAGCCCCTGCGGGCCGGCGGGAACCACGAGTTGACCAGCGGGATGCCGATGGCGAACGTCGTCCCGCCGAGGCCGAGCAGGAAGCCCACCCCGAGCATCGCGCCGAAGCTGTCCCTGGCCGGGATGATCAGCAACACCGGGATGATGGTGAGCGCCGCGACCAGCGGGAACATCCGCCGGGCGCCGTAGCGGTCGGTCAGCGCGCCGACCGGCACCCGGCCCAGCGAGCCGACGATCACGGGCACGGCGACCAGGAGCGACTGCTGGAAGGAGCTCAGCCCGAGCCGGTCCTTGAAGTCGCTGCCGAGCGGCGCCACCAGGTCCCAGGCCCAGAAGGTGAGCGTGAAGCCGACGGTCGCCACGGCCAGGTTGCGGTAGGCGGCGGCGGAGGGCCTGGCTGCCGGAGTCGCGTCGGTCTCGTCCACGCTTCCACGCTAGGAATCGCGGCGCTTCCCGGCCCGCCCTATTGAGCCGTCCGGCGTAGCCCCGCGGCGTCCGCGGCCGCGCCGAGCACGTCCCGCAGCATCGCGGGCGTCAGCCGTCCGGTGAACGTGTTGCGTTGGCTGACGTGGAAGCAGCCGAACAGTTCCAGCGGCGCGAGGTCCGCGCCGCCCGCCAGGGTCACCCGGGCCCCGTGTCCGAAAGCGGGCCGGGGCCGGGGCACCCGCCGGCCCGCCGCGGCGAGGGCGGGCAGCGCGGCCTGCCAGCCGAAGGCGCCGAGCACCACCACGGACCGCAGGTGCGGGGCGAGCAGCCGCAGCTCGTCCACCAGCCAGGAGCGGCAGGTGTCGCGCTCCCGCGGGGTCGGCTTGTTGGCGGGCGGCGCGCAGTGCACGGGCGAGGTGATGCGGGTGCCGTACAGGGTCAGGCCGTCGTCGGCGCTCTCGGCGGTGGGGCGCGAGGCCAGGCCGACGTCGTACAGGGCGCGGTAGAGCACGTCGCCCGAGCGGTCGCCGGTGAACATCCGGCCGGTGCGGTTGGCGCCGTGCGCGGCGGGCGCGAGGCCGATGATCAGGAGCGCCGCGTCGTGCGGCCCGAAGCCGGGCACCGGCCGCCCCCAGTACTCCTGGTCGGCGAAGGCCGCGCGCCGGGTCCGCGCGACCTCCTCGCGCCACTCCACGAGGCGGGGACAGGCCCGGCACGCGACGAGCCGCGCGTCGAGCTCGCCCAGGCCGTCCATGCCTCCACCGTACGCACCCGCGCCGGCCCGGCACCCGCGCCCCTCAGGTCAGGGCCGCACCCAGCGCCACGAACACGCAGATCAGCACGGCCAGGACGACGAGCAGCGGCCACACGAACCGCAGGTACTTGTCGTAGCCGACCTTGGCGAGCGCCACGCCACCGATGGTGACCGCCGTCGTCGGCACCCACAGGTTCATCCAGCCGCTGGCCGACTGCCAGGCGGTGACGACGACCGCGCGCGAGACGCCGGCGAAGTCGGCGAGCGGCGCGAGGATCGGCATGGCGAGCGTGGCGTGCCCCGAGGTGGAGGGGATCAGGAAGGCGAGCGGCAGGTTCACGAGGAAGACGATGACCGCGAAGAGCCCCGAGGAGGTGCCCTTGACCACGCCCTCGATGGAGTGCAGCACGGTGTCCGTGATCTTCGAGTTGTTCATGATGGTCGTGACGCCGCGGGCCAGCAGGATGACCAGCGCGGGCGAGACGAAGTCGGCCGCGCCCTGGATCACCGTCGAGCTCAGCTTCTGCTCGCCCATCCGCGCGACGAGCCCGACGAGCACGGCCGCGCACAGGAACAGGGCCGCCAGCTGGGGGAAGGACCAGCCGAGTTCGAAGCCGTAGGGCCGCGCGTCCGCCTTGCCCGTGAGCGCGCTCGACCAGGGCACCACCGAGAAGATCATGAAGGTGAAGACGAGCGCGGTCACGACGAGCACGGCCTTGTGCAGCCCGGTCAGCTCCGGCACCTCGCCCGCGTCGGCGGCGGACTGCTCCCGGTCCCCCGGCAGGAACCCGGACAGGGAACGCCCCGGGTCGCGCCGGACGCGCTTGGCGTACCGGATGACGTACGCGACGGTGACCCCCGTCAGCACGCACCACATGGCGAAGCGCAGCACGATGCCGTCGCCCAGCGAGATGTCGGCGGCGGACGAGGCGACGCCCGTCGCGAAGGGGTTCACCGTCGAGCAGAGCACGCCGACGCCCGCGCCGAGGATGATCGCGCCGACGGCGGTCATGCGGTCGTAGCCGAGGGCGAGCATCAGCGGCACGATCAGCCCGTAGAAGCCGAGGGTCTCCTCGGCGAAGCCCTCCACGGTCCCGAGGACGGAGAAGACGACCATGACACCGGCGATGAGCAGCGCGCCGCGCTCGCGCAGCCGGTGGGCGAGCCGCCCGATGCCCCGGTCGAGCGCGCCGGTCGCGAAGACGACGGTGATGAACGCGCCGATGGCCAGCACGAACAGGAAGACGCCCGCGCTGCCGTACAGCGACCCGACGTTGTCGGGCGCGACCAGCGAGGTCTTCTCGTCCTGGATGCCGTAGAGGCCGTTGACGGGCGACAGGAAGAGGTCGTTGAGCCGGTCGACGAAGGACTGTCCGGAGTCGACGCGGTGGTAGGTGCCCTGGACGGGTGCGCCGGAGTCGTTGCGGTCGTACTGCCCGGAGGGGATGAGGAAGGCGAGCAGCCACACCGCGACGGTGACGATCGCGAGGACGGTCAGGGCGCTGGGAAAGGTGAACTTCCGCTTCTTGCTGGGCTCCTCGGTCGGTTCCCCGCCCACGGAGGTCTCGCCGGCACTCACGCGACGCCACCGCCCGACGGCTCGGAACCGGTACGGTCCCCGGCGCCCGCACCCCGGAAGTCGGCGGCGTACTCGCGTACGAAGGCGCACAGGGCGACGACCGTGTTGCGCAGCTCCGAGAAGAGGACACGCTCGTTCGGGGCATGGAGATTGCACATGCTGTCCTGCGCGCCGAAGAGCAGCACCTCGGCGCCGGGCGCGGCCTTCGCCAGCCCGTTGACCAGCGGAATGGAACCGCCCGTGGCCACGTACGAGGCCTCCTTCCCCCATCCCTCCCGCAGCGCGGTGAGCGCGGCGCGGTAGGCGGGCCCGCCGGTGGCGGCCTCGTAGCCGGGCCCGGTGTCGCCGGGCGTGACGGTGAGCGCGACACCGAAGGGCTTGAGCGAGCGCAGATGCTCGACGAGCCGTCCCTGCGCCTCGCGCGGATCCTGCCGGGGATGGAAGCGGAGGTTCAGCTTGGCGCGGGCGTACGGCACGACGGCCGACGCGGCATGCTCCACGCTCGGCGCGTCAAGCCCGATGACGGTGATCGCGGGCCCGCTCCACAGCCGCTCCCCGAGCCCGCCGCTCCCGATGAGCGGCACCCCGTCCCGCACCCCCGCCAGGGACCGGAACTCCTCCTCCGTGTACCCGGCGCCCTCCCACTCCTCGCGCCGCAGCCCCTCCACCGCGACATCGCCGTGCACGTCGTGCAGCGTGGCGAGCGCCTTCACCAGGACGAGCAGCGCGTCGGGCGCCGCGCCCCCGAACTCCCCGCTGTGGCGCGGCTCGTCGAGGGTGCGGACCTCGACCGTCACCTCGCAGGCGCCGCGCAGACCGGTCGTGAGGGTGGGGGTGCCGGGGCGGAGGTTGCCGAGGTCGGCGATGACCATGGCGTCGCAGGCGAACCGCTCGGGATCGGTGGGCGGGTAGTCGTCGAAGGCGCTGCCGTACTCCTCCTGCCCCTCGATGACGATCTTGACGCCGACCGGCGGACGCCCCTCGTAGGCCCGGAGCAGCCCGAGGTGCGCGATGACGTTGGACTTGTCGTCCGCGATGCCCCGGGCGCGCAGCCCGCCCTCGACGGGCGTCGGCTCGAACGGCGGGGACTTCCACAGCGACTCATCGCCGGGCGGCTGCACGTCGTAGTGGCCGTACAGCAGCACGGTCGGCGCGTCGGGCGACGGGGGCGGGATCTCGCCGTAGATCACCGGCGCGGTGTCGGGCAGGTCGAGCCGCTCCACCCGCGGCACCCCGGCGTCCCGCAGCAGTCCGGCCAGCAGGTCGTGGGCCTCCTCCACCGGCCCGGCGGGGAACCCGGGGAACGCGATCGAGGGGATCGTGGCGAGACGTTCGAGGTCGACACGCAACCGGTCCATCAGGCCGTCGACGGTGGCTTCGAGGGCTTCGTGAGAGTTCATGGGAGCTTCCCGGGAGTCGTCCATGTGCCACGTCCGGTCCGTTCTGTGGCGATAACGACGGATTATCGACGGCCGGGGTCAGCGGATTCCGGACGGCTCGCCGTGAGCCGGGGATGCCGCACCGAAGCCGGACTAAGGTCGGGGCATGGCTTCGGAGACTTCAGGCGGCGGGAAGGGCGGCGGCGCGGCGGGTGGCGGCGCGGCGGGCGAGGGCGGCTCGGTGCGCGTCGACAGCTGGATCTGGTCGGTACGCCTGGTCAAGACCCGCTCGGCCGGCGCGGCCGCGTGCAAGGGCGGCCACGTGCGGGTCAACGGCGAGCGCGTCAAGCCGGCGTACGGCGTGCACGTCGGCGACGAGGTACGCGTACGGAGCGCGGGCGGCCACGAGCGGATCGTCGTCGTGCGCCAACTGATCCGCAAGCGCGTCGGAGCCCCCGTGGCCGTCACGTGCTACACCGACAACACGCCCCCACCCCCCCCCCCCCCGCCC
>NZ_LIRJ01000390.1 GCF_001419745.1 Streptomyces silaceus
GATTCCCCCCGGAATCCCCCCAGATCCCCCCTCAAGAAGTCCTGACTCCACATATGACACGCGCCGTGCCCGAAGGGTTGCACCGCGTTGCGAAGTTTTTTTCCGGGTGGTGTCCGGGCCGCTGCCGACCGGCCCGGAGCCGGCTTCCAGGTGCTGACGAAGCGGGGCAGACGTAGCGTTTGTCGCATGAGCGATTCTCAGTCGGATGGTGGCGGCTCCTTCGAGCGTGACGTGCTGGACGAGCTCGGCGACGACAGGCTCCAGGAGATCGCCGGGCTGCTCGGCACGGACGCGGCCGGCGCCCAGGACATGGTGGGCACCACGGTGTCCGCGCTCTCCGGGGGCCTCCAGGACAAGGCGGCCGCCCCCGACCCGGCGGAGGCGGAAGAGGTGCGCCAGGCGGTCACCGAGGCCGCCGAGGCGCCCGCGCCGGGCGACGCCCCCCTCCAAGGAGTGGCCGCCTTCGGCGGGTTGGGCGGTCTGGCGGCCGGCGGGATGATGTCCGGCGTGCTCGCCAGGATGAGCAAGCCGGTGGCGAACGCGGTCTCCAAGAAGACCGGCATCCCCGCGCCGACGGTCACCCGTGTCATCGAGATGCTGATCCCCGTGGTGCTCGCGGTCCTGACCAAGCGGGCCGCGAAGGCGAAGGCCCCCGGCGCGGCACCGGGCGCGGCGCCCGCCTCCGGGGGCGGGATCGGCGACCTGCTCGGCCAGATCCTGGGCGGCAAGAAGTAGCCCGAGCCCCCGTCACCGCGCGACGGGCACCACGAAAGGACCCGCCACGCGCGCGTGGGACCCGTTGCGCGCGCGGCGGGCCTCTCACGCGTGCCGGGCGAACCGCTCCGCCGTCTCCCTGAGCACCTCTCCCCCGTCCCGCGCCCACAGCGCCTCGTTGAAGATCTCGACCTCGATCGGTCCCGTGTACCCGGCCGCGTCGACCCAGCGACGGAAGGCCTTGAAGTCGACGCTGCCGTCGCCCAGTTGACCGCGGCCGAGCAAGACGCCGGCGGGCAGCGGCGTGATCCAGTCGGCGAGCTGGAAGGCGTGGATGCGGCCGCCCGCGCCGGCCCGCGCGATCTGCTCGGCGGCCCGGTCGTCCCACCACAGGTGGTACGTGTCCACGACGACGCCCACCTGGTCCGCGGGGAAGTGTTCGGCCAGGTCGAGGGCCTGGGCGAGGGTGGAGACCACGCAGCGGTCGGCGGCGAACATGGGGTGCAGCGGCTCGACGGCCAGGCGTACGCCCCGCTCCTCGGCGTAGGGCCCGAGGACGGCGAGCGCCTCCGCGATGCGCTCGCGCGCGCCCGCGAGGTCCTTGCTGCCGGACGGCAGGCCGCCCGAGACGAGGACCAGCGTGTCCGTGCCGAGCGCCGCCGCCTCCTCGACCGCCGCGCGGTTGTCGTCCAGGGCACGCGCGCGTGCCGACGGTTCGCCGTCCGTCAGGAAACCGCCCCGGCACAGGCTGGTGACCGTGAGGCCCGCCTCGCGCATGAGGCGCGCGGTGCGTGCGAGCCCGTACTCCTGGACCGGGGCGCGCCACAGGCCGACCGCGCCGATGCCCTCCTTGACGCACCCCTCGGCGAGTTCGGGGAGCGACCACTGCTTGATGGTCTCCTGGTTGACGCTCAGCCGGGACACCGGCACCGGGGTGCTCATTGCGGGACTCCGTGGACGGTGAGCAGCGCGCGCATGCGGGACGCCGCGAGGTCCGGGTCGGGGAACAGGCCGAGCCCGTCGGCGAGTTCGTAGGCGCGGGCCAGGTGCGGCAGGGAGCGGGCGGACTGGAGGCCGCCCACCATCGTGAAGTGCGTCTGGTGCCCGGCCAGCCAGGCCAGCAGGACGACGCCGGTCTTGTAGTAGCGGGTCGGCGCCCGGAAGAGGTGGCGGGACAGCTCCACGGTGGGGTCGAGGAGTTCGCGGAAGGCCTTCGCGTCACCCGTGTCGAGGAGGCGGACGGCCTGTGCGGCGAGCGGCCCCAGCGGGTCGAAGATGCCGAGCAGGGCGTGGCTGAAGCCGTGGTCGTCGCCGGCGATCAGCTCGGGGTAGTGGAAGTCGTCTCCGGTGTAGCAGCGGACGCCGTCGGGCAGGCGGCGGCGCAGGGCGACCTCGCGGTCCGCGTCCAGGAGCGAGACCTTGATCCCGTCGACCTTGTCGGGGTGGGCGGCGATCACCTGGAGGAAGGTCTCCGTCGCCGCGTCCAGGTCGGCCGAGCCCCAGTAGCCCTCCAGGGCGGGGTCGAACATCGGGCCGAGCCAGTGCAGGATCACCGGCTCGCGGGCCTGCCTCAGGAGGTGGCCGTACGTCTCCAGGTAGTCGTCCGGCGAGGCGGCCGCGGCGGCGAGGGCGCGCGAGGCCATCAGGACCGCCCGTGCGCCGACCGACTCGACGAGGGCGAGCTGCTCCTCGTACGCGTCCCTGACCCGCGACAGCGTGGCGGGCCCGGTGAGCTGGTCGGTCCCGACGCCGCACGCGATCCGGCCGCCGCACGCGCGTGCCTCGGCGGCCGAGCGCCGGATGAGCTCGGCGGCGCCCGCCCAGTCCAGGCCCATGCCGCGCTGGGCGGTGTCCATGGCCTCGGCGACGCCCAGGCCGTGCGACCACAGGTGGCGGCGGAAGGCGAGCGTGGCGTCCCAGTCGACGGCGGCCGGGGAGTCGGGGCAGACGTCGGCGCGCGGGTCGGCGACCACGTGGGCGGCGGCGTAGACGGTGCGGGAGGCCAGGGGCGGCCCGCCGGGCGCGGTGGGCAGCGGTGCGGTGCGGGGGGTGTACGCGCGCGTGCCGCCGTTCCCGCCCGGCAGCAGGACGGTGGTGCCGGTGCTCACAGCTCGATCTCCGGTACGTCGATGCGGCGGCCCTCGGCCGAGGACTTCAGGCCCAGTTCGGCGAGCTGCACGCCGCGCGCGCCCGCGAGGAGGTCCCAGCGGTAGGGCGCGTCGGCGTACACGTGCTTGAGGAAGAGCTCCCACTGCGCCTTGAAGCCGTTGTCGAAGCCCTCGGGGCCCTGGTTGTCCGGGACTTCCTGCCACTGGTCGCGGAAGGAGTGGGTGACGGGCAGGTCCGGGTTCCAGACGGGCTTCGGTGTCGTACTCCTGTGCTGCACGCGGCAGTTGCGCAGGCCCGCGACGGCCGAGCCCTCCGTGCCGTCGACCTGGAACTCGACCAGCTCGTCGCGGTTGACGCGCACGGTCCAGGAGGAGTTGATCTGCGCGATGGTGCCGCCGTCGAGTTCGAAGATGCCGTAGGCGGCGTCGTCGGCGGTGGCGTCGTAGGGCTTGTCCCGCTCGTCCCAGCGCTGCGGGACGTGCGTGGCGGCGAGCGCCTGGACGCTGCGGACGCGGCCGAACAGCTCGTGCAGGACGTACTCCCAGTGCGGGAACATGTCGACGACGATGCCGCCGCCGTCCTCGGCGCGGTAGTTCCAGGAGGGGCGCTGGGCCTCCTGCCAGTCGCCCTCGAAGACCCAGTAGCCGAACTCGCCGCGGACCGACAGGATCCGGCCGAAGAAGCCGCCGTCGATGAGGCGCTTGAGCTTGCGCAGGCCCGGCAGAAAGAGCTTGTCCTGGACGACGCCGTGCTTGATGCCGGCGGCGCGCGCGAGGCGGGCGAGCTCCAGGGCGCCCTCGAAACCCGTCGCGCTCGGCTTCTCGGTGTAGACGTGCTTGCCCGCCGCGATGGCCTTCTTGAGGGCGTCCTCGCGGGCGGAGGTGACCTGCGCGTCGAAGTAGATGTCGACGGCCGGGTCGGCGAGGACGGCGTCGAGGTCGGTCGAGACGTGCTCCAGGCCGTGCTCCGCGGCGAGCGCGCGCAGCGCGTGCTCCCTGCGGCCCACCAGGACGGGCTCGGGCCACAGCACGGTGCCGTCGCCGAGGTCGAGGCCGCCCTGTTCGCGAAGGGCGAGGATCGAGCGGACCAGGTGCTGGCGGTGGCCCATGCGTCCCGTGACGCCGTTCATCGCGATGCGCACCGTCTTGCGTGTCACGAAAGTCCCTCCGTAGGAGCGTAGCAAGCGCTTTCTATCTGTAGGCAAGCTAGCCTGCCGCACAAGGTTCGGACAAGGGCTTCGGTCGAGAGCGGTGACCGGGGGCCGAGAACACGGGCGACCGGAGGACGACGAGATGACCGTGACCCTGGCGGACGTGGCGGCCCGCGCGCAGGTCTCCCCCGCCACCGTCTCCCGCGTGCTGAACGGCAACTACCCCGTGGCGGCCGCCACGCGCGAACGCGTCCTGCGCGCGGTGGACGACCTCGACTACGTCCTGAACGGCCCCGCGAGCTCGCTCGCCGCGGCCACCTCCGACCTGGTCGGCATCCTCGTGAACGACATCGCGGACCCCTTCTTCGGCGTCATGGCGGGCGCCGTGCAGTCCGAGATCGGCGGGCCGGGCGGGCGCGCGGGCGGCGAGCGGCTCGCCGTGGTCTGCAACACGGGCGGCTCGCCCGAGCGCGAGCTGACCTACCTCACCCTGCTCCAGCGCCAGCGCGCCGCCGCGGTGGTCCTCACCGGCGGCGCGGTCGAGGAC
>NZ_LIRJ01000391.1 GCF_001419745.1 Streptomyces silaceus
GCCCCCGCCCCCCGGCGCAAGCTGCGCATCGCGATAGCCACCGGCGTGGTCCTCGTCGTCCTCGCGGGGATAGGCGGCGGCGTGTACGCGCTGACCGCGGACGGCGACGGGGGCGACGGCGGTTCCGCGGGCAAGGAGCCGTCGGCCGGCGGGCCGCGCGACCCGGGCACCCCCGGTCCCCGTGAGCCCCGGGCACCCCAGTCGCCGGGCGCCCCCGAGGGCCCGGGAGCCCCGGGGCAGGAGGAGGGCTTCGCCAGTGACGCGGTGAACGGCATCAGGATTCCTGTGCCGGACGGCTGGCAGGGCGGGCCCACGCAGAAGGGCGCCGGCGTGCAGACGGCCCCGATCCCGTGCCCGGGGAACGAGAAGGAGCAGTGCACGCGAGGCAGCGCGTACTCGCAG
Organism: Streptomyces silaceus; assembly: GCF_001419745.1. Lineage (GTDB taxonomy): Bacteria > Actinomycetota > Actinomycetes > Streptomycetales > Streptomycetaceae > Streptomyces > Streptomyces silaceus. Next base: position 403 of record NZ_LIRJ01000391.1, read on the forward strand.
TCCGCGAAGGAGCTGGACCTCGACGGCAAGACGCCCGAGGAGGCCGCGAAGGCGGACATCAAGAAGAACGCCGAGGAGGGGTACGGCGGCAAGACCTACGGCAAGATCACCTCGCACAAGGTGCTGGCCTCGAAGTCGATCACCGTGGCGGGCCAGAAGGGCTACTACGTCCGCTGGAAGGCCGTCACGGAGAAGAGCGACGACGGCTACGTCGAGTCGCTCGCCTTCCCCTCCCCCGCGGACACGTCGAAGCTCGTCATCGTCCGGATGGGCATCGACGTCAACGACAAGGCGCCCGCACCGTCGTACATGGACCGGATCGCCAAGGGGATCAAGGCGGGTCCGGCCGGCGGGGGCGGCAACGGACAGGACGTCTGAGAACGACGCCCGAGGCCGTACGCGGCAAAGGACCGGGCGGGGTTCCTCGCCGCTCTGGAGGAACCCCGCCCGGCCCGGGGATGCGCGCCGCCCCCGTCCCCACGGTGCGGCGCGGGCAGGTCCGGGTCCCGTCATCCAACGGACCCGGGCCCACGATCAGGTGAGGCCGAGTGCGGGTAGCACACAGGCCTCGACGAAACGGGTCAGGTAGTCCCCGTCGGCGTGCGCGCCCTCGAGGACGGGTCTGGCCCGCACCACGCCGAACAGCTGCACCGTGACGAACTCCGTCGCCGGGTGCCCCTCGGCGATCTCACCGCGCTCGACGCCGCGCCGCATGATCGCGGCCATCGCCTGGAGCTCCGGCTCGACCAGCGTCTCACGCAGCACCCGCCGCAGGTCCTCGTCCTGCAGAACCGCGTGGCTGAGCGCCTGGACCAGCATCGTGTCCCGGTCGGACTCATGGCCCGCGGCGCGGGCCGCCTCGCGCAGGTCACCGGCGAGGCTGCCGGTGTCGATGCCGGCGAACCGCACGCACCGGTTGGCGCGCAGCGCCGCGGCCACGAACTGGGGCTTGGTCTTCCACTGACGGTAGAGCGTCGACTTGCTGCACCGGGTGCGGGCGGCCACGCCCTCCATGGTCAGGGCCTCGTAGCCGCACTCGCGGAGCTGGTCGAGGACGGCGTCGTAGAACTCCTGCTCGCGCTCGGGCGTGATCTTCGAGCGGTTCGACGTCGACGTCATGGCTCTTCCCCTCGGTCCGGCGGCGATCGGCTCGATCGGCCCCTAGCGATACGCCAGTGTACCGGTACGCTCCCGTATCGGTACACTGGCGTATCGATGAGTGGGGCGATCCCCCGCTCGACGAGTGGGGCGTTACCCGCTCGACACCGCACCACCCAGTCATCACGCAAAGGGGCCGGGGGATGGAATCCCGAACCGAGCCTGCCGAACGGGAGCCGGACATAACCGTCCGGGAGCCGGACGCGACCGCCGTCCGGAAGCCGGACACATCTGCCCGACCGCCCCTCGTCCGCGAGCTCCTCCTCGTCGTAGGACTCTTCCTCGTCTACAAGTTCGGCAGGCAGCTCGCCAACGGCCACACCGCCGAGGCCTTCCACAACGCGCACCGCGTGTGGGACGCCGAGCGCGCACTGCGCCTGCCCGGCGAGGGAGCCGTCCAGGACGCGCTGCTGAGCAGCGACACGCTGATCCACGTCGCGAACACCTATTACGCGACCGTGCACTTCCCCGCGACGCTGCTGTTCCTGGTCTGGCTCTATCTGCGCAGGCCCCGGCACTACGTCTGGACGCGGCGGGTGCTCGCCGCGCTGACCGGGGCCGCGCTCGTGCTGCACCTCGGCTTCCCGCTCGCGCCGCCGCGGATGCTGGACGCCGCGCACCTGGTGGACACCGCGCAGGTGTACGGGCCCTCGGTGTACGCCGCCGAGCCCGCGACCGACACCATGGCGAACCAGTTCGCCGCCATGCCCTCGCTGCACTTCGGCTGGGCGCTGATGCTCGCCGTCGGCATGATCGTCGCGACCTCGTCGCGGTGGCGCTGGCTGTGGCTGCTGCATCCGCTGGTCACCCTGCTCGTGGTGGTCGGCACCGCCAACCACTACTGGCTCGACGCGATCGCGGCGACCGCGCTGCTCGGCATCGCGCTCGCGGTGATCCGGCTGCCGCGCCCCGGGCGCTCCACGGTCGTGCGCCGCTCCGCGCCCGCGCCCGAACTCGCCACCTCGGGGGCCGGCCGGTGAGCGCCACCCTCCTCGCCGTCGCGCTCTCGCTCGTCTCCGCCGCCGCGTACGCCGCGGCCGCGGTGGCACAGGAACGGCTCGCCTCGCGTGTCGCCGAGGGCGAGAGCGGGGCGCTCCGGATGCTCGGCAGCGGGGCCTGGTGGGCCTCCGTCGGGCTCAACGCGTCCGCGGCGCTGCTGCACGTGGCGGCCCTGAAGTACGGCCCCCTCACCCTGGTCCAGCCGCTCGGCGCGCTCACCCTGGTCGCCGCCGTGCCGCTCGGCGCGCGGCTCGCGGGGCGCCGGGTCACGCGCCTGGAGTGGCGCGGCACCGGGCTCACGCTCATCGGCCTCGGCGCGCTGCTCCTCACCGCCTCCGGGCCCGCCCCTGACGACACCCTGACGGTGCCGGAGGCGCTCGTGGTGGCCGCCGCGACCATGGCGGTCATCGGTGTGCTCTCGCGGCCCGGCACCCGGCCGGGGCTGCGGCACGCCACCGCGTCCGGGTTCGCCTCCGGGGTCGCGTCGGCGCTCACGCAGACCGTGACGGTCGCCGTCACCGACCGCTCGGGCCCGCTGCTCAGCCCGCAGGTGGTGATCGTGGCGCTGCTCGTCGCCGCGTTCGCCGCCGGTGGCCTGCTGCTCTCGCAGACCGCCTACCGCGGCGGCCTCGGCGCGCCGCTCGCCGTGGTGACCCTGGCCAACCCCGTGGCGGCCTCGGTCATCGGTGTGGCCCTGCTCGGCGAGCGCCTCCAGGGCGGCGTCGGCGGGATCCTCCTGGCGGTGGCGGGCGCGGCGGTGGCGGCGTACGGGGTGGTCGTGCTGACGCGGTCTCCGCGTGACACGACGGTCGGGCCCGCGGGCGACTTCCTGCCCTCGATCCCCGGCCGGCCGGTGCCGCCCGAAGGAGCGCCGGGAACGGCGCGCCCCGCGGCATCAGGCCTGCAGAGCGTCTGAGAGGGCCAACGCAACGGCGCCGGTCGCTTCCCCGCGGGGAAGCGACCGGCGCCGTTGTCGCAGGAACGTTTACCCCAAGCCCCGCGCGTCCTGCTTGAGCGCCGTGTCCACGGTGAGCGCCGTCGCGACGACGAGGCTCAGGAGCGGGTCGGGCAGCTGGTAGTGGATCTGCAGGACGTAGTTGTCCGCGGTGGTGAACATCGTCTTCGCGAGACCTTCCCAGGTCTTCGTGATCCGGGCGACCTCGTTGTCCGCGTGGTCGACGATCGCGAAGTTCCAGGCCCGCCAGTTCTCCGCCTTGATGGCGCCGACCTGCTGGCCGTTGGCCATCATCGCGAAGTTGATCTTCCCGATCATGTTCTGCTGGACGATCTCGCCGACCGGCCGGCCGTCCGGGCGCTCGACGATCACCCGCGACTTCATGAACTTGCGGGGGCGCGTGAGCACCAGCTGCGGCTGGCCGTACGCGTCACGGATCTCCAGCTTGTGCGTCATGAACTGGTCGACGCTGGCGACGAAACGCGCGACCTTCTTCAGCGTGCTCTGGCCGATCTGGACGACCGAGCCGAGCGCGTTGCCCGACTGGTCCATGACGCTGTACTCGTTCGTGAGCTCGATCAGTTTGGCCTTCTGGTTCACGACCAGGACCGGCTCGGTGAACAGCGTGCCGCCGCCCTGCGCGGCCGGCGCGACGCCCGCCTGCTGCTGCACCTGGCGCTGCACCTTCGCGGGATCGGCCATCGGCGGGGCCTGCTGCGGCTGCGCGTGGGGCTGGGCCTGGGGCTGACCGAACTGCCCCTGCAGCGCATGGCCCTGCGGCCCGCCGAACCCGCCCTGCTGCTGAGCGGGCGGGGCCTGCGGGGCCTGCGCCTGCTGCGGGACCTGCTGGGCCTGGGCCTGGGCGGCCTGGCCCTGCGGGTCCGGGCTGGTGTGCTCCGTCCATTGGGAGCCGTCCCACCAGCGCAGCAGCTGGGGCGCGCCGTGCGGGTCCGAGTACCAACCTGCAGGAGTGTTCGAATGCGTTGTCACCCGGGTGACCCTACCGTCCGGGTACGGCCGGTTCGCCACCCCTTTCGCAGGGTGTGACGTCCGACTCATCCCGCCCGGCAAGCCCCCCTCAGAACGCCACCTCCACTCGGAGATGGCCCTCCGCCTCCCGCAGCTCCACGGCCCCGATCCGGCCCGCCGCCCGCAGATCCCCCTCCGCCACCGCGAAGCGGTCCAGGGCCGCGCGCTCCGCTGTGACCGTCGCCTTCGCGACCTCCGCCCGCATCGAGAGCCGCGCCTGCGACTTCGCCCGGCGGACCGCCGCGATGGCCTCCGACGCCGTGGCGAGGACCTCCGGATCGCCCGCGTGCTCCCGCAGACCGGCCGCGTCCGGCCAGGCGGCGCGGTGGACCGACCCCACGCGCCACCACGACCAGACCTCCTCGGTGACGAACGGCAGGACCGGCGCGAAGAGCCGCAGCTGCGCGTCGAGCGCGGCGCGCAGCGTCGCCCGCGCGGACCGGGCCGCGGCCGCGTCGCCGTGGTCGCCGTACGCGCGGGCCTTGACCAGTTCGACGTAGTCGTCGCAGAAGCGCCAGAAGAACTGCTCCGTGCGCTCCAGGGCGCGGGCGTAGTCGAAGGCGTCGAACGCCGCGGTCGCCTCCTCGACGGTGGCCGCCAGCGCGGCGAGCAGCGCGCGGTCGAGGGGATCGGTGGCGGTGGCCGCCTCGTCGACGTCGCCCAGGCTCAGGACGAACGTGCCGACGTTCAGCAGCTTCATGGCGAGCCGGCGGCCGATCTTCATCTGGCCGACGTCGAACGCCGTGTCCGTGCCGGGGCGGCCGCTCGCCGCCCAGTAGCGCACGGCGTCGGAGCCGTGCTGGGCGAGGAGGTGGTCCGGGGTGACGGCGTTCCCCTTGGACTTCGCCATCTTCTTGCGGTCGGGGTCGAGGATCCAGCCCGAGATCGCCGCGTGCCGCCAGGGCAGCGTGCCGTGCCCGGTGTGGGCGCGGACGACCGTGGAGAACAGCCAGGTGCGGATGATCTCGTGGGCCTGGGGGCGCAGGTCCATGGGGAAGACCCGCGCGAACAGGTCGGGATCCGTCAGCCACTTGCCCGCGATCTGCGGGGTGAGCGAGGACGTCGCCCAGGTGTCCATGACGTCCGGGTCGCCGATGAAGCCGTGCGGCTCGCCGCGCTGTCCGGCCGCGTAGCCGGGCGGGGTCTCCGCGCTCGGGTCGACGGGCAGCGCGGCGCGGTCGGGGACGATCGGGTGGTCGTAGTCGGGCTGTCCCGCGGCGTCGAGCGGATACCAGACGGGGATCGGCACGCCGAAGAAGCGCTGACGGCTGATCAGCCAGTCGCCGTTGAGCCCGCCGACCCAGTTCTCGTAGCGGACCAGCATGTGCGGCGGATGCCAGGTCAGTTCGGCTCCCCGGCCCAGGAGTCGGTCACGCAGTTCCGGGTCCCGGCCGCCGTTGCGGAGGTACCACTGGCGGGTGGTGACGATCTCCAGGGGCTTGTCGCCCTTCTCGAAGAACTTCACCGCGTGCGTGACGGCGCGCGGCTCGTCCACGAGGTCGCGGCTCTCGCGGAGCAGCCCGACGATGCGCTCCCGGGCGGTGTGCGCGGTGGCGCCCGCCAGTCGCCCGTACGCCGCGACGGCCTCCGGCGACGCGACGCCGGGCGGCGGATCGGCGAGGAAGCGGCCGTCCCAGCCGATGACGGGCCGGGTGGCGAGGCGCAGTTCGCGCCACCACGTGACGTCGGTGGTGTCGCCGAAGGTGCAGATCATCGCGAGGCCGGTGCCCTTGCCCGGCTGCGCGAGGGGGTGGGCGACGACGGGGACCTCGACGCCGAAGAGCGGGGTGCGGACCGTCTCGCCGAACAGGTCCTGGTAGCGCTCGTCCTCCGGGTGGGCGACCAACGCGACGCAGGCGGGCAGGAGTTCGGGCCGGGTGGTCTCGATCAGGACGGCGCGGCCGTTCGCGGTCCGGAAGCGGAGCTTGTGGTACGCCGCGGGCCGCTCCCTGTCCTCCAGTTCGGCCTGGGCGACCGCCGTGCGGAACGTGACGTCCCACAGCGTCGGCGCCTCGGCGACGTAGGCCTCGCCGCGCGCGAGGTTGTCGAGGAAGGCGAGCTGCGAGGTGGCGCGGGCGTCCGCGTCGATCGTCTGGTACGTGTGCGACCAGTCGACGGACAGGCCGAGGTGGCGCCAGAGCGCCTCGAAGGCCTTCTCGTCCTCGACGGTGAGCCGCTCGCACAGCTCGATGAAGTTCCGCCGGGAGATCGGCAGTTGGCGCTTGCCGGGCTTCTCGGGCGGGGTGAAGCCGGGGTCGTACGGAAGGGCGGGGTCGCAGCGGACGCCGAAGTGGTTCTGGACGCGGCGCTCGGTCGGCAGGCCGTTGTCGTCCCATCCCATGGGATAGAAGACTTCCTTGCCGCGCATGCGCTGGTAGCGGGCGACGGTGTCGGTGTGGGTGTACGAGAAGACGTGGCCGACGTGGAGCGAGCCGCTGACCGTGGGCGGCGGGGTGTCGATGGAGAAGACCTCGTCCCGCGTCCGGCTGCGGTCGAATGCGAATACGCCCGACTCGTCCCAGCGCCGCGACCACTTCTCTTCCAGCCCGTCGAGGGCGGGCTTGTCGGGGACCCCGGAGGGACGGGGGGAGGTATTCGTCATGCCCCCGGATGCTATCCGCGACGCGGGGCGACGGCCCTCCATTTTGTCCGGCGCCGGGGCCCGGGACCATCCCGTTCGGGGTCCCGGAGCGTGCCGCTCCGGGACCCCGGCCGGACTCAGCCCGTGGCGATCGCCGGGTCGCTGACGCCCGCCTGGCCGTTCTCCACGTGACCCGCGAGGCGCCGCAGGAAGCCCGCGTCGGCGTCGGACTTCACCGTCAGGTCGTACCAGCGCTTGGTGGCCCGCAGGTCGACGGTGTGCTCGACGGTGCCGCCGGCCTTGACCTTGAAGGTCTGCGCCGCGCCGCCGTAGGCGTTGGTGACCGTGAGGTTCACGTCGGCGGTGCCCGCGTTCTTCAGGGTCAGCCTGATGTTGCCCGTCGTGCCGTCGTGGCGGGCGACGACCTCGGGTCCGGCCTTCTTGCCGGGGCCCTTGAAGGTGCGCAGGAAGCCGTTCGGGCCGAACACCGACAGGTCGTACACGTCCTTGGAGTACGCCGAGTTCCAGGTGTCCGCGATCGACTTGCCCGCCTCGGTGGTGTACGTCCAGGGGCCGTCCGTGCGGTTGGCGGAGCGCACGTGGAAGCAGACGCCCGCCTTGTCGCCGCCGCTGAAAGTCAGCGTGAACTTGCCCGCGGCCGCGTCCGCGGCGCCGTCCACCAGCGGGGCGTAGGGCAGGGCGCGGGTGGGCCGGGAGCCGGACTCCTGCTTGGGCAGCGCCGGGTTCGCGGGCGCCTTGGGCAGGTAGTCGGGGTGGCGCTCGTGGTCCGGCGGCTCATAGGCCGAGGTGTCGGGGAGCTCCGCCGGGTCGGTGTCCTTGCCGCCGAAGTCGAAGGCGGAGGTGAGGTCGCCGCAGATCGCCCGGCGCCACGGCGAGATGTTGGGCTCCTGGACGCCGAAACGCTTCTCCATGAACCGGATGATCGAGGTGTGGTCGAACACCTCGGAGTTCACGAAGCCACCGGTGCTCCACGGCGAGACCACGATCATCGGGACGCGCTGGCCGAGGCCGTAGTGGCCGGCCGCGTAGGAGATGCTGCCCGGGAAGTAGTCGAGCTTCGTGTCGACGGTGGACTTGCCCTGGTTGGCGTCCTTGGGGACGTACGGCGGGACGACGTGGTCGAAGTAGCCGTCGTTCTCGTCGTAGGTGATGAACAGCGCGGTCTTCGCCCACACCGCGGGGTTGGAGGTGAGCGCGTCCAGGACCTGCGCGATGTACCAGGCGCCGTAGTTCACCGGCCAGTTGGGGTGCTCGCAGAACGCCTCGGGTGCGGCGATGTAGGAGACCTGCGGGAGCTTGTCCGCCTTGACGTCGGCCTTCAGGAGGTCGAAGTAGCCGTCGCCCGCCTTGGCGTTGGTGCCGGTGCGGGCCTTGTCGTAGAGCGGGTCGCCGGGCTTGGCGTTGCGGTACTTGTTGAAGTACAGCAGCGAGTTGTCGCCGTAGTTGCCGCGGTACGCGTCGTCGATCCAGCCCCAGTGCCCGGCCGCGTCCAGGCCGTCACCGATGTCCTGGTACACCTTCCAGGAGACGCCCGCCTGCTCCAGGCGCTCCGCGTACGTCGTCCAGTCGTACCCCGCCTCCTGGTTGCCGAGCACCGGGCCGCCGCCCTTGCCGTCGTTGCCGACGCCGCCGCTCAGCATGTAGTAGCGGTTGGGGTCGGTGGCGCCCATGAAGGAGCAGTGGTAGTCGTCGCAGACCGTGAAGGCGTCGGCGAGGGCGTAGTGGAAAGGAATGTCGTTCCGCTCCAGATAAGCCATCGTGCGCTCGGACTTCGCGGGGATCCACTGGTCGTACGCGCCGTTGTTGAACGCCTTGTGGCCGCCGGCCCAGTCGTGGTCGAGGCCCGCGATGAACTGCATGCCGAGGTCCTCGGCGTCCGGGTGGAACGGCAGGATCTCCTTGCCGCCACTCGGCTGGTTCCAGACCGGCTTGCCGTTCGGCAGCGTGACCGGGCGCGGGTCGCCGAAGCCGCGGACGCCCTTCAGCTTCCCGAAGTAGTGGTCGAAGGAGCGGTTCTCCTGCATCAGCACGACGACGTGCTCGACGTCCTTGATCGTGCCGGTGGCGCGCCGGGCCGGGAGCGAGGCGGCGCGGGCGATGCTCTGGTTGAGCATGGCGAACGTCGCGGTGCCACCGGCCAGCTGCATGAAGCGGCGCCGATTGAGTTCAGGCATGAGTATTCCGACCTCGTGTTTTGTGGGGGACGCGAGCGGGGTGAAGTGTGCCAAGGGGAGCAAGCGATACGGAAGAGCCTGTGACGGGCGTGTGAAGAGAAGTCCAACCCCTGATGGGCAGGACACAAGTCCCGGACTTTTCGGGACCAAAGTCCCACATTTGACATAGGGGAACGCACGTGACTCACTTGGCCGTGCACCGTTCTGAGGTGCGTTCTTCTCCGTCCCGCGAGTGCAAGGAGGTGTTCGGGATGAGTCCCGAAGGAAGTCCTTGCGTCAGCGGTGACCTTTTCTGATCCGGCGTTCCGCCGCTCCTGAGCCGGCGTACGGCCGCGTCTGAGGCCGCTTTCCGCAGCCGTTCCCCTTGTCTCCGCGGTGCCACCGGCGCCGCGCCGCCCCCGTGTGCCGACGGCCGTACGCCGTGGGTGCTCCCGGGGATTTTCACACCACTTTCACGTCCTCGTGCACGGGTCTGCTTCGTCATGCCCCCGCACGGAGGGAGGTCTGCCATGAACAAGCTGATTCCCCAGGTACGCCTGGCCCCGCCAGGCGAGAACCCCCGCACCACCCCCCGAACCCGCAAGGCCGCCGAGCTGGATGCCCGCACCCGTGAAGTCGGCGCGAAGCTCGCCGGTTTCAGCGCGCGGCCCGCCCGCGACGTGCTGCGCGCCCTCAACTCCTCCCCCCGCGGCCTGCGTCAGGACCAGGTCCTCGAGCGCGTCGAGCGCCACGGCCCCAACACCGTCGCCCATGAGCGCGTCCCGCACTGGACGGCCCAGCTCGCGAAGTCCTTCTGGAACCCCTTCATCGGCGTGCTCGTCGTCCTCGCCGCCGTCATGTACTGGCAGGACCCCGCCGACCCCGGCGTCTACATCCTCACCTCGATGGTGCTGATCAGCGGGCTGCTGCGGTTCTGGCAGGAGTTCCGCTCCGCCCGCTCCGCCGAGGCGCTCAAGGCGCTGGTCACCACCTCGTGCGCGGTGCAGCGGCGCTGGGGCGAGCAGCCCGGCACCGAAGAGATCCCGATGGAGCAGGTCGTCCCCGGCGACCTGGTCAGGCTCGCCGCAGGCGACATGGTCCCCGCCGATCTGCGGCTGCTCACCGCCAAGGACCTGATGGTCAGCCAGGCCGCCCTGTCCGGCGAGTCGCTGCCGGTCGCCAAGGCCGACACCCGCGCCCACGACCTGGGCCAGCAGACCACCACGGACCCCGTCGAGGCGGACAACCTCTGCCTGATGGGTACGTCGGTGACCTCCGGCACGGCGACCGGCGTGGTCGTCGCGACGGGCGCCCACACGTACTTCGGCTCGATGGCCGGCGCGCTGTCCGGCGAGCGTCCGCAGACCGCCTTCGACCTCGGCGTGCGCCGGGTCAGCTTCCTGCTGATCCGCTTCATGCTGGTGATGGTGCCGGTGGTCTTCGCGATCAACGGCTTCACCAAGGGCGACTGGGACCAGGCACTGCTGTTCTCGATCTCCGTGGCGGTCGGGCTGACGCCCGAGATGCTGCCGATGGTGGTCTCGGCGAACCTGGCGCGCGGCGCCGTGGCGATGTCGCGGCACAAGGTCGTCGTCAAGCAGCTCAACGCGATCCAGAACCTCGGCGCGATGGACGTGCTGTGCACCGACAAGACGGGCACCCTCACCGAGGACCGCATCGTCCTGGACCGCTACCTCGACACGCGCGGCGAGGCGGACCGCGAGGTCCTGGAGTACGCCTACCTCAACGCCCACTTCCAGACCGGGCTGCGCAACCTCATGGACCAGGCGGTCATCGACCGCGTGGACGAGGCCGAGGAGGTTGTCGTCGATCACCTCTTCACGATGGTCGACGAGATCCCCTTCGACTTCGCCCGCCGCAGGATGTCCGTGGTCCTGCGCCGCAACGAGCTCCCGGGCCCGGCCCCGGAGCACACGCTCATCACCAAGGGCGCGGTCGAGGAGGTCCTCGACCGGTGCGGCCACATGATGGACCGCGGTGAGCGCGTCGAGCTCACCGGGCGGCTGCGCGCCCATGTCACCGCCCTCAGCGAGCGCCACAACCGGGAGGGCCTGCGCGTCCTCGCGGTGGCGACCCGTACGTTCCCCGCCGAGCGGGACGGCGAGGAGCGGCAGACGTACTCCGTGGCGGACGAGAGCGGGCTCACCCTCGTCGGGTTCCTCGCCTTCCTCGACCCGCCGAAGCGGGACGCCGCCGACGCGCTGCGCGCGCTCGCCGAGAACGGCGTCGCGGTCAAGGTGGTCACCGGCGACAACGAACTGGTCGCCGCGCGCGTGTGCGCCGATGTCGGCCTGGACGCGAGCGAGCTGGTCACCGGTGCCGAGATCGACGGGATCGACGACGTCGAGCTGATCGAACTCGCCCGCGGGACCACGGTGTTCGCGAAGGTCAACCCCGTCCAGAAGGCGCGGATCGTGCGGGCCCTGAAGGCCGACGGCCACACGGTCGGCTTCCTCGGGGACGGCATCAACGACGCGGCGGCGCTGCGCGAGGCCGACGTGGGCGTGTCCGTCGACACGGCCGTGGACATCGCCAAGGAGTCCGCGGACATCATCCTGCTGGAGAAGGACCTGATGGTCCTGGAGCGCGGCGTACTGATGGGACGTCAGACCTTCGGCAATACCATCAAGTACATCAAGATGACGGCGTCGTCGAACTTCGGCAATGTCTTCTCCGTGCTGGTGGCCTCGGCGTTCATCCCCTTCCAGCCGATGCTCGCCATCCACCTCCTGGTGCAGAACCTCTGCTACGACATCAGCCAGCTGGCGATCCCGTGGGACCGCATGGACGAGGAGTACCTGAAGAAGCCGCGTACCTGGGACGCGAAGGGCATCGGCCGGTTCATGGTCCGGATCGGCCCGATCAGCTCGGTCTTCGACATCAGCACCTTCCTGGTGATGTGGTACGTCTTCCAGGCCGACTCGCCCGCACAGCAGACCCTGTTCCAGACGGGCTGGTTCGTGGAGGGACTGCTGTCCCAGACCCTGATCGTCCACATGATCCGTACGCGGAAGATCCCGTTCATCCAGTCCCGCGCGTCGCTGCCGGTACTGGTGATGACCGGCGCGGTGATGGTGTTCGGCCTGTGGCTGCCGTTCTCGCCGCTGGCGTCCGCGCTGTCGATGCAGCCGCTGCCGATGAGCTACTTCCCGTGGCTGATCGGGACGCTGCTCGCGTACTGCGCGCTCACCCAGGTGGTGAAGGGCTGGTACGTACGGCGCTACCACAGCTGGCTGTGACGCGGGGCTTGCAAAGGTAGGTGCCGTGGGCAACCATGCGCGACATGACTGTGCGCGTCCACGGCACCTGCGCCCCCGGATTCGAGGAAGTGCGCGAGGAGTTCGAGCGGAACTTCACCGAGCGCGGTGAGCTCGGCGCGGCCGTCGCGGTCACGGTCGGCGGCGAGTTCGTCGTCGACCTGTGGGGCGGCGACGCCGACCGGACCGGCACGCGCCCCTGGGAGCGCGACACGCTGGTGCACGTCTACTCCACCACCAAGGGGATGACGTCGCTCTGCGCCCATCTGCTCGTCCAGAGCGGGGTGCTGGACCTGGACGCGCCGGTCGCGCGGTACTGGCCCGAGTTCGCTCGGGCGGGCAAGGCCGACATCCCGGTGCGCTGGCTGCTCAGCCACCGCTCCGGGCTGATCGCGCCGGGCGAGCCGCTGGGCCAGGGCGCGGTCCTCGACTGGGAGAAGGTGACCGAGGCGCTGGCGGCGTCGCGGCCGTGGTGGCGGCCCGGCACCGCGCAGGCCTATCACGCGGTGACGTTCGGCTTCCTGGTCGGCGAGGTCGTGCGGCGCGTCACCGGGGTCCCGCTCGGGACGTTCCTGCGCACCGAGGTGACCGAACCCCTGGGCGCCGACGTGTTCGTGGGCACCCCCGAGAGCGAGCACGGGCGGTGCGCGGACATCGCTCCCCCGCTCACGGCCGGGGACGCTCCCCCGCGCCGGCCGTTCGGCGAGGCACCCGATCCGCCGGTCGGCGGCATCGACGAGCACCCGATGGCGCCGGTCACGCTGGCCCTGCGGTATCTGCCGCTCGGCGACGTGAACGGCGCGGCCTACCGCAGCGCGGAGGTCCCCGCGGCCAACGGCCACGCCACCGCGCGCGGACTCGCCGCCGTGTACGCGGAGTTGGCGTGCGGCAGACTCCTGTCCGCCGAGACGGTGGACCGGCTGCGCACCCCGCAGAGCGGGCCCGACGAGCCGGACCTGATGCTGGCGGCGGGCACGCCGCTCGCGCGGTCGTGGCAGTGGGGCGTCGGCTACATGCTCAACCAGTTCGGGCAGGCGGGCCCCAACCCGCGGGCGTTCGGGCACGGCGGCGTCGGCGGCTCCTACGCGTTCGCCGACCCGGAGAACGGCGTCGGTTACGCGTACACGATGAACCGCATGGGCTCCGGGACCTCGGGCGAGGACCTGCGCAGCGTCCATCTGGTGGGCGCGCTGTACCGGGGGCTGCGCGACCACGGCTGAGCGCGGGCCCCGATGATGGGGGCATGACCTCACGCAGAAGAGCGGCCTTCTTCACCGGCGAAGAGAACGACCCCCGCTACATCACGGACACCACCGGCGACGAACGCGCCATGCTCGTCACCTTCCTCCGCTCCCAGCGCGCGACCCTGGAGCTCAAGTGCTCGGGTCTGGAGGGGGAGTTGGACCAGCGCTCGGTGGCGCCGTCCGCGCTCTCGCTGCTCGGACTGGTGCGTCACCTCACCGACGTCGAGCGCCGCTGGTTCCGCGAGGACATGGCCGGTGAGGACGCGCCGCCCCTGTACGCCACGCCGGACAACCCCGACCAGGACTTCGACGGCGCGCTCGCGGAGCCCGGGGCCGTCGCGGCGGCCTGGGCGGCGTGGCGCGCGGAGGTGGAGTTCGCGGAGAAGTTCGTCGAGGAGGCCGCCGACCTGGACGTCGAGGGCGAGGACGCGTGGCTCGGCGCGGTCTCGCTGCGCTGGGTGCTCCTGCACATGGTCGAGGAGTACGCCCGGCACAACGGCCACGCGGATCTGATCCGGGAGCGGATCGACGGGTCGGTGGGGCTGTGACCCGGACGGCCGGGCGACGGTACGCCGCCGCCGACGCCCGCAGGGCCGCCATCGTCGAGGCGGCCCTGGCCCGCTTCGCGCAGGCGGGCTATCTCAACGCCTCGCTCGCGCGGATCGCCGCCGACGCGGGCACGTCGGCGCCGGTGGTCGTGCACCACTTCGGCTCGAAGGAGGGCCTGCTGACGGCGGTGCTCCAGGCCCGCGAGGAGCGTACGGCCGAGACGTTCGAGCCGCTGCGGGAGGCCGCGCGGGGCGACGACGTGCGCGCGCTCTTCCGCGCGCTCCTGGAGCTGGCGGCGTACAACCTCACCCAGCCGGGCCTGATCGAGCTCTACACCCGGCTGTCCGCCGAGGCCGGCGCCCCCGGCCACCCGGCCCACGCCTACTTCGCCGAGCGCTACGAACGCGTCGTGACCCTGCTCGCCGACGCCCTCACCGGCGCGCGGGACGCCGGCCACCTCCACGCCGACACCGACCCGCCGGCGGTGGCCAGGGAGATCCTCGCCGTCTCGGACGGCCTCCAGGTGCAGTGGGCGTTCGCGGCGGGCCGCCTGGACTTCGTGGGCCTGTACCGCGCCCACCTGGACCGGCTGGCCCGTGCGCTCACCGTGGACGGCACGGGCCTGGCCGGGCCTACGGCTTGAAGTACTCCGCCATCAACGGGCCGACCCATGCCGGCTGCTTCACGTCCACGGCCTGGAACTCCACCATCACCGGCTTCAGGTCGACGACCGGGGTGCCCGACACCGCGTCGAGGCCCACCACCGTCAGTTCCCGGCCCTGGACGGACTCGACGGCACAGCACGTCACCCCGATGCGGTTCGGCCGGCGGGGCCCGCGGTCGGCGAAGACGCCGACGGGCGGCAGGTCGGAACGGCCGCGGTAGGGACGGGGTTCGCGGTAGTCGTCCCGTTCCGGGAGCTGGTCGAAGAGGAAGAGGACCTCCACGTGGGAGAAGCCCTCGAGCCCCTGGAGACACGCCTCCCCGAACCGCTCGTCGACGGTGATCGTGCTGCGGACGGCGCCCAGTTGTCCGAGTGCTGGACGTCCGTCCGCTCGTTCTGGACCGTGCCTATCGGTGTGACCTCGAAGCGTGGCATGGCTCGGTTGTATCTCATCGGCTTGAACTGGTGTGCGTCATGGCGGGATTGGCGTGGGCCGAGCGCAGTGAGTTCCCCGTCAGCCGGCCGTCCCCCGCAGACGGATGTCCCGCGACGACGAGCCGACGTACACCCCGCGACTGCCCCGGGGACGGATCCAGCGGGCGTCGTCCGTGTCCCAGTACGACAGTCGGCGCTCGGCGACGCGCAGGGTGAGGCGGCGCGACCGGCCCGGGCGGAGGGTGACGCGGGTGAAGGCGGCGAGGGTGCGCACGGGCAGCTCCACGGGGGCGTGACGGGGCGGGCCCACGTAGACCTGGGGGACCTCCGCGCCGGTGCGGCGGCCCTTGTTGGTCACGGTGAACGACACCTCGTATCCCTGGCCCGCGCGGCGCACGGAGAGCGCGGAGTACGCGAACTCCGTGTAGGACAGGCCGTGCCCGAAGGGGAAGAGCGGCTCGGTGCCCGCCTTGTCGAAGCCTCGGTAGCCGGTGAAGATGCCCTCGGTGTACGTGACGGTCCGGTCCACGCCGTAGTAGCGCTCCGGGTGCGCGGGGTCGAGGGTGGGGTGGTCGGCCTCCTTCTCGGGCCAGGTCACGATGGACTTGCCGCTCGGGTTGGCGCGGCCGAGGAGCAGGTCGGCGGTGGACCAGCCGCCCTCCTGGCCGACGTAGCCGGCGTGCAGGACCGTGCCGACCGCGCGGCGCCAGGGCATCGTGACGGGGCCGCCGGTGTTGAGGACGACGACGGTGCGCGGGTTGGCGGCGGCGACCGCGGCGATCAGCTCGTCCTGATGGGCCGGGAGCGCGAGCGTGGTGAGGTCGCCGCTGCCGCCGAGCGCGCCGCCCTCGCCGTTGTACGCGAACACGACGGGGGTGTGGACGCGGCGGGCGAGGCGGGCCGCCGCCGCGATGTCGGCGGCGCGCCGCTCCGGGGTGACCCAGGCGAACCGCACCTGGACGGGGGCCCGTTCGACGACGGTGTCGTCCCAGCCCGTCGCCTTGACCACGAGGGCGTAGGACCGGCCCGCGGTGAGCTTCACCGGTGCCGCCCGGCCGTTGTCGAGGCCGTCCGTCGTGGGCACGACCGAGGACCACTTGCGCGTGAAGGCGTCCCGCACACCGGACGCCGTCGCCAGCTCCTCGCCGTCCAGGCTCAGGGAGACGGCGGCGCCCCAGCCCTGGATGTTCAGGGCGTACTCCCCCGTGGTGGGCGGGACGAAGGTGCCGGTCCACGTGACGGTCGTGCCGAGGGGCAGGGCACGGTCGCCGGTGAAGTCGACGTTCGCGTCGGTGCCGCCGCCCGCGCGGGCCAGGCCGCCGGGGAGCGTGGAGGCGGGCACGGCCGTTCCGGTGAGGTCGACGCCCACCGCGTACGCGATCTTCCGCCCGGTCGTGCGGCGCAGCGCGTCCAGGGGGCTGACCATGCGGTCCTCGAAGCCGTAGGCGCGCTCGCCGGAGACCGAGACGGCGACCTGGGCGGCGGTCGGGCCGATGAGCGCGAGGTCGCGCCGGGCCTCCGGGGAGAGCGGGAGTCCGCCGTCGTTGGCGAGGAGCACCGCGCCCTGGACGGCGACTTCGCGGGCCACGCGCGCGCCCGCCTCGACGTCGATCCTCTTCCGGGCGGGCACGCGGGTGCCGTCGAGCATGCCGAAGGCGTCGTAGCGGCCGAGGATGCGGGAGACGGCGGTGTCCAGGGCGGCGAGCGGGACGGCGCCGTCCTCGATCGCCTTCTTCAAGGGCGCCCCGAAGTGCGAGCCGTCCCACATCTGCATGTCGAGTCCGGCTTGGAGCGCGGCCGTGGAGTGGGTGGCGCCCCAGTCGGAGGTGACGAAGCCCTCGAAGCCGAGCTCGCCGCGCAGGAGGTCGGTCAGGACGGTGCGGTTCTCGCTGTTCCAGGGGCCGTTGAGGTGGTTGTACGCGGACATGACGGAGGCCACGCCCGCGCGGACGACGGCTTCGAAGGCCGGCAGGTACAGCTCGTGCAGGGTGCGGTCGTCGACGACGAAGTCGTAGGAGTTCTCCGGGTCCGCGCGGTCGAACTCGTGCAGCCGCTGGTTGTTGGCGAGGAAGTGCTTGGCCTGGGCGAGCATGCCCTGCGCCTGGACTCCCTCGACCTGGGCGGCCCCGATGACCGCGTTGAGGTAGGGGTCCTCGCCGGACTGGTCCTTGTTGCGGCTGAAGAACGGCGTGCGGGACAGCTCGATCTGCGGGGCGAGCAGCACGTCCTGGCCGAGGGTGCGGCCCTCGCGGCCCATCACCGCGCCGTACGCGCGGGCGAGTGCGGGGTTGAAGGCGGCGCCGAGCGTGGAGACGGGCGGGAGTCCGGTGGCGGAGCGGGCGACGTTGACGCCCGCGGGGCCGTCGGACAGGCGCAGTTCGGGGATGCCGAGGCGGGCGACGCCC
This sequence comes from Streptomyces silaceus, assembly GCF_001419745.1. Classification (GTDB taxonomy): domain Bacteria; phylum Actinomycetota; class Actinomycetes; order Streptomycetales; family Streptomycetaceae; genus Streptomyces; species Streptomyces silaceus. The sequence goes on from NZ_LIRJ01000391.1 coordinate 17,874, forward strand.
GGGAGATAGCCGGCCTGGCCCAGTCTCCTGGGGTCGGTGGCGCCGTGCACGAGGCCGATCTTCTCGTCGAGGGTGAGGCGGGCGAGCAGCGTGCGGACGCGGGGCGTGGCCGCGGCGGGGGCTGCGGCGGGACCGGGGCTGCCCGGGGCGGCGGTGGCGAGCGGGGCCGCCGCCGCGACGAAGGCGAAGGCGGCCGCGGTGCCGCCCAGTTGCTTCAGAAGTTCACGGCGAGTGGTGGCGGGCATGGCGAAATGACCTCCAGGACACGGCTCTTGGACAGGCCGGACTGGCCGACGACGCCAAGAACCGAATGCGCCATCCGCTCCAGTGCGGGTGTACGGGGCCTGAGTGTTGATTGGTTGAACGATGAAGGTCAAGAGGTCGTCAGCCCAAAGTTTTCGACCTGTTCAATTTCTGACCGTGCGTTGCGGCCTCGTGAACACTCAGCCGCCCCGGGAATAGCCGGGCGATCATGGTGGTCGTCCCCTACGGAAGTCGGCACACGTCGAACGATCCGAGTGAGCGAGTGAGGGAGCACGATGCCCAAGGCGTACGCATTCACCGAACACGGCGGTCCCGAAGTGGAGGCCTTCCTCGATCTGCCCGAGCCGAGCCCGGGCCCCGGTGAGCTGCTCGTCGCGGTGCGCGCGGCGGGCGTCAACCCGGTCGACTGGAAGCTCCGGGAGGGCAAGCGGCGCCCAGGTCAGGGGCCGCTGACCGGCCCCGAGGTGCTGGGCAGCGAGGTCGCCGGCGTCGTGGCGCGGGTCGGGCCCGGCGTCGAGGGCTTCGCGGTCGGCGACCCCGTCTTCGGCAACCCCGTCACGGGCGGCTACGCCCAGTACACGCTGGTCCCCGCCTCGATCGCCGCGCACAAGCCGGACGCCCTCTCCTACGTCGACGCGGCCGCGCTGCCCGTCGCGGCGGCGACCGCGTACGACGGCGTGCGCCAGCTCGATCTGCCCGCCGGGTCGACCCTGCTGATCACCGGCGCGGGCGGGGGCGTCGGGGTGGCCGCCACGCAGATCGCCGTGCACTTCGGACTGCGCGTGATCGGCACGGCGAGCGCGGGCAAGAAGGAGTTCGTCGAGTCGCTCGGCGCCACCCATGTGCCGCGCGGCCCGCGCCTCGCGGAACGGATACGCGAAGCCGCGCCCGACGGCCGCGTCGACGCCGTCTTCGACCTGGTGGGCGGCGACGGCCTCGCGGAGGTCGCCGGGCTGCTCGCCGACCGCACGAAGCTGATCACGGCGGCGGCGAAGGAGACGGTGGCCGCGCTGGGCGGCGCCCCGGTCGCCCGCGCCCGCACGTCCGCGGTCCTCGACGAGGTGGCCCTGCTCGCCGTGGCCGGCGTGCTGCGCCCGCACGTGACGGCGACGTACCCCCTGGACCGCGCGGACGAGGCGCTGCGCGCGGTCGAGGACGGCCACACGCTCGGCAAGATCGTGATCGAGGTGGCCTCGTGACGGCCGGCGTCTCCGCCTCCGCGACGGACCCCCGGCACGCGGCGGCCCCCGTCCACGCCCCGCACC
>NZ_LIRJ01000392.1 GCF_001419745.1 Streptomyces silaceus
CTTACGAGGTCAGGGCCCCGGTGTGCGACGGGCCCCGGGCCCCTTCCGCGAAGGCGCAGGTCGAGACGGCGCATCCGCGCCCGCTGTCACCCGCGGGGGTGGGGTTGTCCCCACCATGATCCGTCCGGCTCGCCACAGCAAGATCCACTGGCCCGCCCCATCGCGCCCCTCCCCTCCCCCGGCGCACCATGATCCACATGACGACAGGACTGGCACAGGCGGCGCTGCGGGCGCACCGCCCGGCGTTCGCGGGCACGGCGGTGGCCGCGCTCTTCGCGGCGACCGTGGTGAGCGCGTCGACGATGATGCTCGGCACGACGAGCACGGACCGCCCCGGCGGGCTCTCCGCGGCGGCCCGCAGGCAGATCACGGAGAACGGCGTCGGCGACATGGCCGTCGTCCTCCTCATCGGTTCTGTCTATATGTCGATCTTCGTGGTCGCGTCGACGATGGGCACGGCCGTCGCCCAGCAGCACCGCGAGCTCGCCATGGTCCGCTCCATCGGCGCCAGGCCCCGCCAGATCCGCCGCGCGGTCGCGGTACAGGCGCTGGCCGCCTCGGTCCCGGCGGCGCTCGCCGGCTTCGTGCTCGGCGGCTTCGGCGCCCGCTGGTGGCACGCGGGCATGGTCGAGCACGGGCTGCTGCCCGCCGAGGCGGGCTTCCGCTTCAGCTGGCTCGCCCTGCCGGTGTGCCTGGGCGTGGCCGTCGTGACGACGACGCTCGCCGCCTTCCTGTCGGCGCTGCGCTTCTCGCTGCTGCGCCCGGCCCGCGCCCTGTCCGAGGCGGCGACCGGGCGGCGCGGGCTCGGCGTCCTGCGGGCCCCGCTGGGCGTGCTGGCGGTCGCGGGGGCGTGCGCCGTCGCGGCGCTCCTGTCGCGGCAGCCCGCGGACGAGGCGGGCGAGGGGGCGTTCCTCGTCCTCATCCTGTTCTGCGTCGGCGCGGGGCTGCTGGGCCCGCGCATCATCGGGCCCGCGGCCTGGCTGGTGTCGGCGCTGGTCGGCCGGTTCGGCCCGAGCGCGCGCCTGGCGATGCTCAACGTCCGCTCGCAGCCCCGCCGGTTCTCCGCCGCGGTCGTCCCCCTCGTCCTGGTCGTCGGCTTCGGACTCACCAAGATCGGCATGCATACGACGGCACAGCACCGCACCGGCACCGCGGGCAGCACGGGCGAGGTCTGGCTCGACTACGTGGGCACGGGCCTGTACGCGGGCTTCGCCGCCATCGCCGCGGCGAACACCCTCGCGATGATCTCCTTCGAGCGCCGCCGCGACGTGGCGCTGCTGCGGGTCGTCGGCAGCCAGCGCGCGCAGGTGCGGGCCATGGCGGCCTGGGAGGCCGTGGTGGTCGCGGGCACGGCACTGCTGCTCGGCTCCGCCATCGCGCTGGGCACGCTGGCGCCGATCCTCAGCACGGCCTTCGGCAGCGCGCTGCCGTACCTGCCCTGGCCCGTGCCGACCGGCGTGGCGACGGGCACGCTGCTGCTGACCCTGCTGGCCACCGGCCTGCCGGTACGCGCGGTGATGCGGCGGCGCGCGATCTCCGTGGTCGGCGCGACGTAGCCCAGAGAATCAGCGCGCCGCGCCCCGCCCCAGAAGCTCAGTGCGGCGCGCCCCGCCACCCCGACACCGGCAGCGCGAACTTGGCGACGAGCCGGTCCGTGAACGACGCGTGGTGCAGCCGCGCGAGCCGCACCGGCACCTCGCCCCTGCGCACCTCCACACGGGCCCCCGAGGGCAGTTCGACGGTCCGCCGCCCGTCGCACCACAGCACCCCGTGCGGCGTGTGCGGCTGGACCTCCACGGCGAGCACGGTGTCCGGCGAGGTCACCAGCGGCTTGGCGAACAGCGCGTGGGCGCTGATCGGCACCATCAGCAGCGCCTCGACCTCCGGCCACACCACGGGCCCGCCCGCCGAGAACGCGTAGGCCGTCGAACCGGTCGGCGTCGCGCACACGATGCCGTCGCAGCCGAACCCGGTGACCGGCCGGCCGTCGATCTCCAGGACGACCTCCAGCATCCGCTCGGGCGACACCTTCTGCACGGCCGCCTCGTTCAGCGCCCAGTCCCGGTGCACGATGTCGCCGTTGCGGTGCACGACGACGTCGATCGTCATGCGCTCCTCGACCTCGTACGCCTTGGTGACCACCCGGTCGACGACCTTGTCGAGGTCGTCCCGCTCGGCCTCCGCGAGGAAGCCCACGCGCCCGAGGTTGACCCCGAGCATCGGCACCCCGGAGGCCCGCGCGAACTCGGCGCCGCGCAGCAGCGTCCCGTCACCGCCGAGGACGACGATCAGCTCGCAGTCGTCGATGCACTCGGCCGTGGCCTCCTTGACCGTCTCGACCTCGTCGGGGAGCGGCAGATCCGCGGCCTCCGCCTCCAGGACCCGCACGCCGAGGCCGCTGCGCAGCAGCCCCTGGACGACGAGTTCGGCGCTGCGGATGGCCGCGGGCCGTCCGGTGTGCGCGAGCAGGAAGACGGTACGAGCTCGGGTCTGGGTCACTCGGGTCTGGGTCAACGGGGCCCCTCCGCCACGGCACGGTCAACGTCCGCCGGGTCCAGCTCATCGGCCCCGGCGCGCAGCCACAGAAAGTACTCGACATTTCCGGAAGGTCCGGGCAGCGGGCTGGCGGTCACCCCGCGCACCCCGAGGCCGAGCCCCCACGCCTGCCGCGCGACCTCGCGCACGGCCTCGGCCCGCAGTTGGGTGCTGCGCACCACGCCGCCGCTGCCGAGCCGTTCCTTGCCGACCTCGAACTGCGGCTTGACCATGAGCACCAGGTCGGCGTCGGGGGCGGCGCACCGCACGAGGGCGGGCAGCACCAGGCCGAGCGGGATGAAGGAGAGGTCGCCGACGACCAGGTCGACGGGGATGTCGTCGATGGCGTCGAGCGTCAACTCGCGTACGTTCGTACGGTCCTTCACGGTGACGCGGTCGTCGCTCTGCAGTGACCAGGCGAGCTGGCCGTAGCCGACGTCGACGGCGACGACGTGGGCGGCGCCGGCGCGCAGCAGCACATCGGTGAAGCCGCCGGTGGACGCGCCCGCGTCGAGCGCGCGCCGCTTCTCCACGACCAGGCCCTGCGGCACGAAGGCGGCGAAGGCGCCCGCGAGCTTGTGCCCGCCGCGCGAGACGTAGTCGGGGTCGCCGTCGTCCTGCGAGACCACGATCGCGGCGGCCGTCTCGACCTGCGTCGCGGGCTTGGTCGCGACGGTCTTGCCGACCGTGACCCGGCCTGCGGCGATCAGCTGGCTCGCGTGCTCGCGCGAGCGCGCGAGCTTCCTGCGGACCAGCTCGGCGTCGAGGCGGCGTCGTGCCACTCCTGCCACGTTCGGTTCAGCTCCTGTTGTACGAGGGTGTGGGCGCCCCTGGGGGTGCCGGCGGGCCGGGGCGTGCGTCGAGCGCGGTGAGCGCGTCGCGCAGTCCCTGGTGTACATCCTCGTACACCTCGACATGGCCGTCCGTGGCGAGGTGGTCGGCGTCGCCGAGCCGGGCGAGCCGCGCGTCCACCTCGGCGTTTCCGGTGGGCGTGCGGTCGACGCCCAGGGGCGCGGGGGCGGCGGGGTCGTACGACGGTTCGTCCGGGACCTGCGGCTCCGGCGCCACCGCCTCCCCCTCGTCGGGGCCCGCGTATGAGTCGCTCATGGCACGACGCTACCCCGAAGCGCTGGGGTACCGTCGATCACGATGGCGACCATGGCGGAGTGCCGTACCGCACTCGACAGACTCTCGGACAACCTCGCGTCCGCCGACGGCGACGTGCGCAGCGCCGCTGCCCTGAACCGCTCGCTGAGCTGCCACGTCACCGACCTCGACGCCACCTTCACGGGACGGCTGGAGAACGGCCGGATCACGGTGCACGACAGCCGCCCCGGCCCGCCCCGCGAGAGGGCGGAGATCCGGCTGGCGATGACGGGCGACGACCTGGTCGCGATGGTGGCGGGCGAGCTCAACTTCGCGAGGGCGTGGGGCTCCGGCCGGGTCAGGCTGGAGGCGGGTTTCCGGGACCTGCTGAAGCTCAGATCGCTGCTTTAGCCGCTCCGCTCAGGGACCGGCCCCGCCCCGAGCGCCCCGCCGGGATCACCAGCGGCGTCCCCGTCTCCGGGTCCTCGATGATCCGGCAGTCGATCCCGAAGGTCTCCTTGACCAGCTCCGCCGTGACGATGTCGGAGGGAGCGCCCTCCGCGATCACCGCGCCGTCGCGCAGGGCGATGAGGTGCGTGGCGTAGCGGGCGGCGTGGTTCAGGTCGTGCAGGACGGCCACCAGCGTGCGGCCCTGCTCCTCGTGGAGGTCGGCGCACAGGTCGAGCACGTCGAGCTGGTGCTGGATGTCGAGGAACGTGGTCGGCTCGTCCAGGAGCAGCAGCGGGGTCTGCTGGGCGAGCGCCATCGCGATCCACACGCGCTGGCGCTGGCCGCCGGACAGCTCGTCGACGTAGCGCTCGGCGAGCTCGCGCACGCCCGTCGCCTCCATCGACTCGTTCACGATCCGCTCGTCGTCGGACGACCACTGCCGCAGCAGCCCCTGGTGGGGGTAGCGGCCGCGGGCGACCAGGTCGCCGACCGTGATGCCGTCGGGCGCGATGGACGACTGCGGCAGCAGGCCGAGCGTCTTGGCGACCTTCTTCGCCGGCATGGACTGGATGACGCTCCCGTCCAGCAGGACCCGCCCGGCGGACGGCTTGAGCATCCGCGACAGGGCGCGCAGCAGCGTGGACTTGCCGCAGGCGTTGGGGCCCACGATCACGGTGAAGGAGTTGTCGGGTATCTCGACGGACAGCTCCGACGCGATGACGCGCTGGTCATAGCCGAGGGTGACGTCGTCGGCGATGAGCCGGTTCACAGCAGCACGCTCCTGGTCGTGGGGTGGTACGGGTTCGTGGCGGGGCCTCATATCCGTCCCGCCTTGCGCTGGGTGACGAGCAGCCACAGCAGATAGCCGCCGCCGAGCACGCCGGTGACGACGCCGACCGGCAGCTGGTCCGCGCCGAAGGCCCGCTGCGAGGCCCAGTCGGCGACGACCAGGAGCGTGGCGCCCATAAACATCGCGGGCATCAGGTTGGGGCCGGGCGAGCGCGTGAGGCGGCGCGCCAGCTGCGGCGCGGTGAGCGCGACGAAGCTGACGGGGCCCGCGGCGGCGGTGGCGGCCGCGGTGAGCAGCACGGAGGCGATCAGCAGGACGAAGCGGGTGCGCTCGACGCCCACGCCCAGCGAGTTCGCGACGTCGTCGCCCATCTCCAGCATCCGCAGCGACCGCCCGTACACGAGGACGACGGGCACGAGGACGGCGCAGAGCACGAGCAGCGGCCAGACCTGCTCCCAGTCGCGGCCGTTGAGGGAGCCGGTCATCCAGACGACCGCGCGGGCGGCGTCGACGAAGTCCGCCTTGGTGAGCAGGTAGCCGTTGATCGCCGTCATGAACGCGGAGACGCCGATGCCGACCAGGACGAGGCGGTAGCCGTGCACACCGCGCTTCCAGGCGAGCAGATAGATCGCGAGGCCGGTGACGAGCCCGCCGACGAGCGCGCCGCCCGCGACCTCCAGCGCGCTGCCCTTGAACAGTACGATCATGCCGAGCGCCCCGGCGGTCGAGCCCTGCCCGAGACCGAGCACGTCCGGGCTGCCCAGCGGGTTGCGGGCGATGGACTGGAAGAGCGCGCCGCCGAGGCCGAGGGCCGCGCCGACCAGCAGGCCGACCAGGACCCGCGGCAGGCGCAGGTCGTTGATGATGAACTCCTGGCCCGCGTCGCCGTTGCCGAACAGGGTGCGGATCACGTCGGCGGCCGGGATGTCGAAGTCGCCGGTGCCGATGAGGACGACGCTCGCGACGAGCGCGGCGACGGCGAGCAGGGTGACGACGACGGCCGTGCGGACGTCGAACCGGACGGACAGGCCGCCCCGGGTGCGGATCGCCTTCACAGCTGGGCCACCTTCCGTCGCCGTACGAGAAGGATGAAGACCGGCGCGCCGATGACCGCGGTCACGATGCCCACCTGGAGCTCCGAGGGCCGCGCCACCACGCGCCCCACCACGTCCGCGCCGAGCAGCAGCACCGGCGAGAGGACGGCCGCGTACGGCAGGATCCAGCGCATGTCGGGCCCGGTGAAGGAGCGCACGATGTGCGGCACCATCAGGCCGACGAAGACGATCGGCCCGCAGGCGGCGGTCGCGGCACCGCACAGCAGCGTCGCCGCGGCCATGGACAGCGCGCGGGTGCGCGTCAGGCGGGCGCCGAGGGCGCGGGCGGTGTCGTCGCCCATGGCCATGGCGTTCAGCGGCCGGGCCAGGCTCAGCGCGATCACGGTGCCGACCGCGAGGAAGGGCAGCACCTGCTTGATGGTGTCCATGTTGGCGGAGGCCAGCGAACCGACCGTCCAGAAGCGCATCTTGTTGAGCGCGGCGCCGTCCATGATCATGACGGCCTGCACATAGCCGTAGAGGGCCGCGCTGATCGCCGTGCCGGCGAGGGCGAGCCGCACCGGGGTCGCGCCGCGCGCGCCGCCGAGGACGTAGAGCAGCAGGCCGACGATCAGGGCGCCGACGAAGGCGAACCACACATAGCCGCTCAGCGAGGTGATGCCGAAGAAGCTGACGGCGCTGACCACCGCGGCCGAGGCGCCGAGGTTGATGCCGAGCAGTCCGGGATCGGCCAGCGGGTTGCGGGTGAGCGCCTGGAGGACGGCGCCGGACAGGCCGAGCGCGACGCCGGCGAGCAGTCCGAGCAGGCTGCGCGCGAGCCGCTCCCCGACCACGACGTCGTCATACGTCCCCGTGTCCTGGAACAACCCGTGCCAGACGTGGTCCAGGGACATCGACTTGGCGCCGACCGCGATGCTCGTGAGGAAGACGAGCAACAGGACCGCCAGGGCGGCGAGCAGCCCGATGCTGCGTATCGCGCGGCGCTTGGGGGGCGCGGGAGCGGTCTCCGCGCCGGGTTCTGGGGGACTGTCGACCAACACCAGGTTAGGTTAGCCTACCCTCGCAGTTCACTTCGACGAGAGAAACGCCACCCATGCACGCACCCCGTCGGCCCCTCCCGCCTGCCCTGAACCGCCGCGACGCACTCCGCGCGACGGCCGCGCTCGGTCTCGGCGGACTCCTCACCGCGTGCGGATCCAAGGACTCCGACACCAAGGGTGCCGCATTGGGCGGCGACGGCAAAGCCTGGAGCTTCAAGGACGACCGCGGCAGGACCGTCACGACGAAGCAGCGCCCGAAGAACATCGTCGCCTTCGTCAGCACCGCGGCCGCCCTGCACGACTACGGCATCGAGTGCAAGGGCGTCTTCGGCCCGTCCAAGCCCGTCGGCGGCAAGCCGAACCCGCAGGCCGGCGACCTCGACCTCACCCGGGTCACCAGCGTCGGCGACGACTGGGGCCAGTTCAGCGTCGAGAAGTACGCCTCCCTCGCACCCGACCTGCTGATCAGCAACATGTTCCCGCCGCCCGCCCTCTGGTTCGTACCCGAGGAGAGCAGCAAGAAGATCGCCGCGCTCGCCCCCACCGTCGGCATCAACTGCGCCCGCGCCTCCCTCCGCGAACCCCTGGAGCGCTACACCGAACTGGCCGCCTCCCTCGGCGCCGACCTGGAGACCGACACGGTCCGTGCCGCCAAGGCCCGCTTCCAGAAGGCCGAACGCACCCTGCGCAAGGCCGCCGAGGCCCACCGCGGCCTCAAGGTCCTGGCGATGACCGGCGACGCCGACCAGATGTACGTCGCCGTCCCCGACTCCTACTGCGACCTCAACTACTTCAAGGATCTCGGCATCGAGTTCGTCGAGGGCAAGAAGAGCGACGAGTGGGGCTTCTGGGAGTTCCTCAGCTGGGAGAACGCCGACAAGTACCACGCCGACCTCATCATGATCGACAACCGCGCCTCCGCCCTGCCTCCCGCGGAACTGGCGAAGAAGCCCACCTGGTCCCTGCTCCCCGCCGTCAAGGCCGGCCAGACCACCCCCTGGTCCATGGAGGAGCGCTACAGCTACGCCGGATACGCCCCCGTCCTTGAGCGGCTCGCCGCCGCCGTCGAGAAGTCGAAGAGGCTCACGCGATGACCGATTCCCCGTACCAGTTCTTCGACGCCCGGGTCCTGCGCACCGAGCACGTCACCCCCGCCATGATCCGCGTGACCCTGGGCGGCCCCGACCTGACCCGCATGGCGACGGCCGGCCGCGACCAGCGCATCAAGATCTTCCTGCCGCACCCCGGCCAGGACGCCCCGGTCATGCCGGACACCGACACCGGCGACGCCACCGACTGGTACGCCGACTGGTGCGCCCTCGACCCCGCGGTGCGCGGCATCATGCGCACGTACACCACCCGCGACCTGCGCCGCGACCCCGACGAGCTGACCGTCGACTTCGCCGTCCACGGCGCGGCCCCCTCCCCCGCCGACGGCCCGGCCACCCGCTGGGCACGGACCGCGCGGCCCGGCGCCCGCATCGGCGTCCTCGCCCCCGTCGAGGAGGAGAACGGCGCGTACGACTTCCGGCCGCCGCAGGACACCGACTGGCTGCTCCTGACCGCCGACGAGTCGGCGCTCCCCGCCGTCGCCAACATCCTGGAGACCCTGCCGCCCGGCCTGCCCACCCGCGTCTGGATCGAGGTCCACGACCTCGCCGACCGTCAGCCCCTGCCCACCAAGGCCGACACCGAGATCCACTGGCTCACCGAGGAGGGCGCCACCACGGACGCGATCCGCGGCGCCACCCTCCCCGAAGGCACCCCCTACGCCTGGGTCGCCGGCGAGTCCGCGACCGTCAAGGCCGTCCGCCGCCACCTCGTCGCGGAGCGCGGCATCGACCGGGGGCGCGTCACGTTCTCCGGCTACTGGCGCAAGCACACCACCACCGACGAACTGATCGACCGCGGCGAGAGCGCCTGAGCCCGGGGCCGTCCCCCGCCCGGGAGCCGGGCCCCCGGGCGGGCACGTCACCGCCCGGGACTCACCACCCGAGCCGCGCCAGCGCCTTCCCCGGATCCAGCGCGCAGACCCCGTCACCGGCCTCGGTCCAGGCCGCCGCGCACAGCGCCCGCAGCCCGTCCAGAGCGGCCCCTTCACCGTCCAGCGCCAGCTCGCCGCCCCGCACCGAGGCGGTCCACCCGCCACAGCCGAACCCGCCGTCCACGGCGGTCACTTCGGGCTGCCCGGTGAGCATCCCGCGCAGATCCGCGTCCACGTACGTCGGCCGGTGCTCGGGCCGCGCGGCCAGCAGCTGCGCGGCGTCGGTGACACCGGTCAGGACGAGCAGCGAGTCCACCTCGCCGTTGAACGCCCCCTCGATGTCCGTGTCCAGCCGGTCGCCCACCACCAACGGCCGCTCCGCGCCCGTCCGCAGGATCGTCTCGCGGTGCATCGGGGGCAGCGGCTTGCCCGCCACCTGCGGCTCGGCGCCCGTCGCGATACGCACGACCTCCACGGCCGCGCCGTTGCCGGGCGCGATGCCCCGCGCGCTCGGAATCGTCAGGTCGGTGTTCGACGCGAACCACGGCACCCCGCGCGCGATGGCGTAACAGGCCTCCGCGAACCGGCCCCACGCCATGTCGGGCCCGCCGTACCCCTGTACGACCGCCACCGGATCGTCGTCCGCCGAATCCACCGGCTCAAGACCCCGCTCGCGCAACGCGACGCGCAGCCCCTCCCCGCCGATCACCAACACCCGCGCACCCGCGGGAACTTGCTCGCTCACCAGGCGCGCCGCCGCCTGCGCCGACGTGATGACGTCCGAGGCACCGGTCGGGATCCCGAGCTCCGTCAGATGCTCCGCCACCGTGTCCGGCGTGCGCAGCGCGTTGTTCGTCACGTACGCGAGATGCATGCCGTCCGCCCGCGCGGTCGCGAGCGAGTCGACGGCGTACGCGATGGCCTGCCCGCCCGCGTACACCACCCCGTCGAGATCGAGCAGAGCCGTGTCATAGGCCTCGTGCAGGGCCCGCGCACTGGCCCCCGGCCGCGTCCGGACTCTCCGACCTGCGCTGGGGTCCGCGGTCTGGCTCATTACACATCTCTCCTCGCTCGATCTCACCCCCCGATCATCGCCTACACGGCTCGCACACATACGATGCCCTAATGAATACAGCGGGTCACACGGACGCCCACGGCCTCGACCTGATCCCCTTCCGGGGCGTGCGCTACATCCCCGAGCGGGTGGGCAGTCTCGCCGCCGTGACGTCGCCCCCGTACGACGTGGTCGTCCGCCCCGACGGGCTCCTCCACCTGGAGTCCGCCGACCCGCACAACATCGTCCGGCTGATCCTCCCGCAGGCCACCACCCCGGCCGCCCGCAACCAGCAGGCGGCCGACACCCTGCACAGCTGGCTCGCCGAGGGCATCCTCGCCCCCGACGCCGAGCCCAGCCTCTACGTCTACGAACAGCGCAGCAGCGACATGCTCCAGCGCGGCATCATCGGCGCGCTGCGCCTCTCGGAGGCCGAGGACGGCGTCGTCCTGCCCCACGAGGACGTCATGCCCCACGTCGTGGAGGACCGCGCCGCCCTGATGCGCGCGACCTCCGCCAACCTGGAACCGCTGCTCCTGACCTACCGCACCGACGGCGAGAGCGGCCCCACGGGCGCGGCGCCCGTCGTCGAACGCACCGCCCTGCGCGAGCCCCTGCTCTCCACTACCACCGAGGACGGCTTCCACCACCGCCTGTGGTCCGTGACAGATCCCGCGGAGCTCGCAGAGATCCAGTCAGATCTCTCCCGCCACCAGGCCCTGATCGCCGACGGCCACCACCGCTGGGCGACCAACCTGCGCCTGCGCTCCGAGCACCCCTCCCCCAGCGCCTGGGACTACGGCCTGGTCCTGCTCGTGGACACCGCCCGCTATCCGCTGCGGGTCCGCGCCATCCACCGCCATCTGCACCGGCTGCCGGTCGCCGACGCGCTCGCGGCCCTCGGGGACTCCTTCCGCGTCCGCACGGTCGGGGGCCCGCTCGGTCACGCGCTGGACGCCCTGGGCGAGGCCGCCGCCAAGGGCAACGCCTTCGTCCTCGCGGGCGACGGCGCCTTCCACCTCGTGGACCAGCCGTCCCAGGGCCTCCTCGACCGTACGATCCCGGGCGAGTACCCCGCGGCCTGGCGCACCCTGGACGCGACGGTCCTGCACGCCACCCTGCTCGATCACGTCTGGCGGATCCCCGACACCCCGGACCACATCGCCTACATCCACGACACGGCGGCGACCGTCGAGAAGGCGGAGCGCGACGGCGGCACGGCGGTCCTGATGCACCCGGTCCGCGAGGAGGTCGTGCGGGACCTCGCCCAGCAGGGCGTCACGATGCCCCGCAAGTCGACGTCCTTCGGCCCGAAGCCGGCCACGGGCCTGGTCCTGCGCGATCTTTCCTTCTGATACGCGCACTTTCCTTCTGATACGCGAAGTGGGCGGTCCCTCCTGGAGGGACCGCCCACTTCTACTTGTTTCTCTGTGTCCTACTGAGCGCTCAGCGCTCAGCGCTCGTCGGCGTCCTTGCGCTCGCCCGAGGCCGCGTCGGCGTCCACGGCGTCCGCGTCCACGTCCTCGTCTGCGTCGTCGGCGTCCTCGTCCGAGGCCACCGGCGCGAGGGCCTTCTCCTCGTCCTCGTCGTCCACGAGGGCGTCGACGAACTCGACGCCGTCCAGCTCGGCGAGCCGGTCGGAGGCGTCGGTGCTGCCGTCCTTGTCGGACTCGACGACCTTCGCGAACCACTCGCGTGCCTCGTCCTCACGGCCGGCCGCCAGCAGCGCGTCGGCGTACGCGTAGCGCAGGCGCGCGGTCCAGGGCTGCACGGAGTTCGAGGCCAGCTCGGGGCTCTGCAGGGTGACGATGGCGGCGTCGACCTGGTCCATGTCGCGGCGGGCCCCGGCGGCGACGAGCCGCATCTCGACCTGCCCTGCCTTGTCCAGCTTCTGCACCTCGGGCGCACCGGCCATGTCCAGCGCCTTCTCGGGCCGGCCGAGCCCGCGCTCGCAGTCCGCCATGACGGGCCACAGCTCGACGCTGCCGGTCATCCGGCGCGCGGCACGGAACTCGGCGAGGGCCTCGCTGTACTTCTGGTTCGCGTACGCGGCGAAGCCGGCGGCCTCACGCACGGCGGCGACCCTGGAGGCGAGCCGCAGGGCGATCTTCGAGTAGGCGTAGGCCTGCTCGGGGTCCTCGTCGATCAGCTTGGCGACCATCACCAGGTTCTTGGCGACGTCCTCGGCGAGACCCTTGGGAAGGCTCTGCAGTTCCTGCTGTACGTCCTTGTCGATCTCGTACCCGGTGACGTCCTCGGGGATCGGCAGCCGCTTGATGGGCTCGCGGTCACGGTCGCGGTCGTCGCGCCCGCCGCGGTACCCACCGCGGTCGTTGTCCCGCCGGTCGTCACGGCCACGGAACCCACCGGGGCGCCCGCCCCGGTCGTCCCGACGCGGCCCGCGCCCACGGTCGTCACGTCCACGGAAGCCACCGCCGCCGCGGTTGTCGTCGCGGCGGAATCCGCCGCGGTCGTTGTCACGACGGTCGTCACGGCGGTCATCGCGCCGGTCGTCACGGCGATCGTCCCGCCGGTCGTCGCGGCGGAACCCACCACGATCGTCGTCGCGACGGAAGCCGCCACGGTCGTTGTCCCGGCGGTCGTCACGACCCCGGTAGCCACCGCCACGGTTGTCGTCACGGCGGAAGCCACCGCGGTCGCCGTCACGACGGTCGTCACGGCGGTCGTCACGCCGGGGCCCACCGGAGCGGTCGTCGCGGCGGAACGGCGGACGCCCACCCTCACGGTCGTCGCGTCCACGGAAGCCACCGCCGCTGCGGTTGTCGTCGCGGCGGAATCCGCCGCGGTCGTTGTCACGACGGTCATCACGGCGGTCATCGCGCCCGCGGTAGCCACCACGGTCGTCGTCGCGACGGAAGCCGCCACGGTCGTTGTCCCGGCGGAAGCCGCCACGGTCGTTGTCCCGGCGGTCGTCACGACCCCGGTAGCCACCGCCGCGATTGTCGTCACGACGGTCGTCGCGCCCGCGGTACCCGCCGCCGCTGCGGTTGTCGTCGCGACGGAAACCGCCACGGTCGCCGTCACGACGGTCGTCACGGCGGTCGTCACGCCGGAAGGCGGGCCGGTCGCCGTCACGGCGGAAGCCACCGCGGTCGCCGTCGCGCCGCTCGTCACGGCGGTCGTCGCGGCGGAACGGCGGACGGCCACCACGGTCCCGGTCGTCGTCGCGACGGAAGCCGCCACGGTCGTTGTCCCGGCGGTCGTCGCGACCCCGGTAGCCACCGCCACGGTTGTCGTCACGGCGGTTGTCGTCACGCCCGCGGTAACCACCACGGTCGTTGTCGCGGCGAGGAGCCCCGCGGTATCCGCCCCGGTCACCACCGTCCCGTCGGCGCTGCTCGCGCTCCGGACGCTCGTCGGGAGAGTTGGTGGCCATCGGTGACTCCTAGTCTTCGGTACCGCAGTCATTCTTGCGCAGCATGGGTGCCGGCGCGCTTCGGCAAAAACAAAAGGACCCCTGGTCCCAGCGTGAACGCTGGGACCAGGGGTCCTCCAAAGATTGTTCGGCGGCGTCCTACTCTCCCACAGGGTCCCCCCTGCAGTACCATCGGCGCTTTGAGGCTTAGCTTCCGGGTTCGGAATGTAACCGGGCGTTTCCCTCACGCTATGACCACCGAAACCCTATGAAATATCCAGCAGATCAAGATCGGCCGGATCTCAAACAGGGCAGCGAACAAGCACACTCTTCAATTAAGTAGTGACGCTGTTCAGCCGACACAACTGTTCGTTGTTTCAGAACCAACACAGTGG
>NZ_LIRJ01000393.1 GCF_001419745.1 Streptomyces silaceus
GGCGCCCGGCGGCGGCCAGGCACCGGCCAGGGCACGGAAGCCCGTCGTGTCCACGGCGCCCTGCGGGACCGGCGCGACGACGGCGCGGGCGTGGCACGTCCACTCCCCCGCCGCCTCGCCGGCCGCGGGCTCGGGCCGGGAGTGCACGGTCAGCGGGCGCCGGCCCGTGTCGTCCGCCGGGCCCGCCTGGACCTGGACGTGCACGGCCGCCCGCGGGTCGAGGACCAGCGGGGCCTCCAGGGCGAGTTCGGCCACCTGGGCGCAGCCGAGCCGCTCCCCCGCGTACAGCGCCCAGTCGAGCAGGACGCTGCCGGGGACCACCACGGTGTCCACGACCACGTGGTCGGCCAGCCAGGGGTGGGTGGCCTGCGCGAGCCTGCCGGTGAGCAGCGCCGTGCCGCTCCCGGCGAGCTCGACCGCGCCCGCGAGGAGCGGGTGGTCGGCCGCCGTGAGGCCCACGGTGCCGGCGTCGCCGGCGGGCGCGGAGACCTCCAGCCAGTAGTGGCGGCGCTGGAAGGCGTACGTGGGGACGTCGGCGGGGCGCGCCCTGAGGTCGAGCAGGGCCACCCAGTCGACCAGGGCGCCGCGCGCCCACAGCTCCGCGGCGGTGCGCAGCAGCACGGGGCGCGCCGGCCCGCCGTGCCGCAGGGCGGTGGTGACGAGGACGTCCCGCCCGTCGGCCGCCGCGATCTCCTCGACGGCGGTGGCCGTCTCGGGGGCGGCGGGGGCGCCGAGCTCGACGACGGCGTCCACGCCGTCGGCCAGCAGGGCCTTGACCGCGGCGCCGGGCCGCACGGGCTCGCGCAAGGTGCGGAACCAGTGCTCGGCGTCGAGTTCGTCGGCGGTGAGCCGCGCCCCGGTCACCGCCGAGTACATCCGTACGCGTCCGTCGCCGGCCGTCACCCCGGCGGCGAGCGCCGTCAGCTCCTCGCGCAGGGCGTCGAGTCGCGCGGTGTGCGCGGCGGCGTCGTGCTCGGCGAGCAGTCGCCCCTGGCCCGCGGCGAGCAGCGCGCCGTCGGCCAGCGACAGGGCGCCCGCCGCGCAGGCCGCGGCGATCTCGCCGCCGCCGAGGCCGACGACGGCGGCCGGGGTGACGCCCGCGGCGGACCACACCGCGGCGAGCGACACCGTGACGGCCCACAGCGCCGGGCGGGCGACGTCCTCGCGCGCCAGCCGCTCGGGCGCCGCGCGCAGGACGTCGAGCAGGGCGACGTCGGTGTGCGGGGCCAGAGCCGCCGCGCACTCCGCCATGGAGGACGCGAACACCGGTGAGGAGTCGAGGAGTTCGCGCGCGGCGTCGGCCCAGCCGTCGAGCTGTCCGGGGAAGACGAACGCGGTCTTGAGGGCGGTACGCGCCGTGCCGCGCACGGCGGCGTCGGCGGATGCCTCCCCGCGGGCCAGGGCGTCGAGGGCGGCGGCGAAGCCTTCCGCGTCCTCGGCGAGGACCACGGCCCGGTGGTCGAAGGCGGTGCGGCCGGTGGCCAGGGCCACGGCGGTCCCGGCTGCGTCCGCGTCCTGCGCGGTGGCGTGCGCCCGCAGGCGGGCGGCCTGGTCGCGCAGTGCCGAGGGCGACTTGGCGGACAGCACCCACGGCAGCACTCCGGCGGCGCCGTCGCCGCCCGTCTCCCCGGCCGCGTCCTGCGGGGCCTGTTCGAGGATGACGTGGGCGTTGGTGCCGCTGATGCCGAACGAGGACACGCCCGCGCGGCGCGTTCCCCGCCCCGGCCAGGCCGTGGGCTCGGTGACCAGCTCCACGGCGCCGGAGGACCAGTCGACGTGGCCGCTGGGGCTGTTGACGTGCAGGGTCGGCGGGACGACGCCGTGCCGCATCGCCATCACCATCTTGATGACTCCGGCGACACCGGCGGCGGCCTGCGTGTGACCGATGTTCGACTTCACCGACCCCAGCAGCAGCGCGCGTCCGCCCGTCCGCTCCTGGCCGTACGTGGCGAGCAGCGCCTGCGCCTCGATCGGGTCGCCCAGCGACGTACCCGTGCCGTGCGCCTCGACCACGTCCACGTCGGCGGCACCGACGCCCGCGCTCTCCAGCGCCGCGCGGATGACGCGCTGCTGGGAGGGGCCGTTGGGGGCCGTCATGCCGTTGGACGCGCCGTCCTGGTTGACGGCCGTGCCCTTGACGACGGCGAGGACGCGGTGGCCGTTGCGCCGTGCGTCCGAGAGGCGCTCGACGAGCAGCATGCCGACGCCCTCGCCCCAGGACGTGCCGTCGGCGCCGTCCGCGAAGGCCTTGCAGCGGCCGTCGGGGGCGAGGCCGCCCTGCTTGCCGAACTCGGTGAACACGCCGGGGGTCGCCATGACGGCGACGCCGCCCGCGAGCGCGAGGTCGCAGGCGCCGCTGCGCAGCGCGGACACGGCCATGTCCAGGGCGACCAGGGAGGACGAGCAGGCCGTGTCGAGCGTGACGGCCGGCCCCTCCAGGCCGAGGGTGTAGGCGATGCGGCCGGAGGCGACGCTGCCCGCGGTGCCGTTGCTGAGGTAGCCCGCGATCTCCTCGGGGATCTCCTGGAGCCGTGCCACGTAGTCGTGGTGCATCAGGCCGGCGTAGACGCCGGTCCTGCTGTGCCGCAGGCTCGTCGGGTCGATGCCCGCGCGCTCGATGGCCTCCCAGGAGGCCTCCAGGAGCAGGCGGTGCTGCGGGTCCATCGTGGTGGCCTCGCGCGGCGAGACGCCGAAGAAGCCCGCGTCGAACTCGGCGGCGTCGTACAGGAATCCGCTCTCGCGGACGTAGGTGGCGCCGGTGCGGCCGGGCTCGGGGTCGTAGAGCCGCTCCAGGTCCCAGCCGCGGTCGTCGGGGAACCCGCCGATGCCCTCGCGCCCGGCGAGCACCATCTCCCACAACTCCTCGGGGGAGCCGACGCCGCCGGGGTAGCGGCAGGCCATGCCGACGACGGCGATGGGGTCGTCGTCCGTGGCCCGCACCTGCGCGGCCCGGGCGCCCCGGTCCGCGGGACCGGCCAGCGCCTCGTCCAGGAAGGCGGCGAGCGCCTCGGGGCTCGGGTAGTCGAAGACGAGGGTGGTGGGCAGCTGGACCTTGGTGAACTCGGCGAGGCGGTTGCGCAGTTCGACGGCGGTCAGCGAGTCGAAGCCGAGGGCGTCGAAGGACTGGCCGGGCGCGATGTCCTCGGGCTCGGCGTGGCCGAGGACGGTGGCGACGTGCTCGCGCACCAGGTCGACGAGGGCGGCGGAGCGCTCGGCCGCCGTCATGCCGAGCAGGCGGCCGTGCCACGCCGACGAGGCGGCCGCCGGGGCGGCCGAGGCGCGGCGCGGGGCCGTCCTGACCAGGGAGCGCAGCAGCGCCGGCGGGTCGCTCTGGCCGCGCAGGTCCAGGCGTACGGGTACGGCGACGGGCGCGGTCAGGCGGACCGAGGCGTCGAACAGGGCGAGGCCCTCGTCGGCGCTCAGGGCGCGCAGGCCGCCGCGGTCGAGGCGGCCCAGGTCGGTGGCGCTCAGGGTGCCGGTCATGGCGCTGAGGTCGGCCCACAGGCCCCAGGCCAGCGAGTGCGCGGGCAGTCCCGCGGCGCGGCGGTGCCGGGCGAGGGCGTCCAGGAAGGTGTTGGCGGCCGCGTAGTTGGCCTGGCCCGGGGAGCCGAAGACACCGGCGGCGGAGGAGAACAGCGCGAACAGTTCGAGGTCGCGGTCGCGGGTCAGCTCGTGCAGGTGCCAGGCGGCGTCGGCCTTGGGCCGCAGCACGGTGTCCAGGCGTTCGGCGGTCTGCGCGGTGACCATGCCGTCGTCGAGGACGCCCGCCGCGTGGACCACGCCGCGCAGCTCGGGCAGGGAGTCGACGAGTCCGGCGAGCGCGTCCCGCCGCGAGACGTCGCAGACGGCCAGGCGCACCTGGGCGCCCGCCTCCCGCAGCTCGTCGGCGAGTTCGGTGGCGCCGGGCGCGTCGGCGCCGCGCCGTCCGGCGAGGACGAGGTCGCGCACGCCATGGGCGGTGACCAGGTGCCGGGCGACGGCGGCGCCGATGACGCCGGTGCCGCCGGTGACCAGGACGGTGCCCTGTCCGGAGTACGCGGCCGGGGAGTCGGCGGCGGGCGCGGCGCGCACCAGGCGCGGCACGAGGACGTCGCCGTCGCGCACGGCGATCTCGGTCTCCTGGTCGGCGAGCGCGGCGCGCACCGCCGTCCAGGGGATCTCGTCGGCGTCGGTGCCGGGCGCGAGGTCGAGCAGCGCGAACCGCTCGGGGTGCTCGGAGCGGGCCGAACGCACGAGGCCGTGCACCGCGGCCTGCGCGGGGTCGGCGCCGTCGCCGGGGCGTGCCTCGACGGCTCCCCGGGTCAGGACGGCGAGCCGGGCCGTGGCGAGGGTGTCGTGCGCAAGCCACGCGTGGACGTGCTCCAGGGCACGGCCCACGGCGGCGCGCGCTCCGGCCAGGACCTCGGCGCCGTCGTCCCCTGTGCAGTCCAGGAGGACGGTGTCGGCGCCGGCGGCCACGGCGGCGAGCTCCTCGACGGAGGTGTCGGCGTGCCAGAGCGGCGGGGCCGCGGCGTCGCTGACGCCCTCGGCCGGCCGCCGGGGCTGCCAGGTCTCGGTGAACAGCGACTCGGCGACCACGGCACGCGCCGGGGCGACGGGGGTCTCGGTGACGGGCCGCAGCACGAGTTCGTCGATGCCGACGACGGGGGCGCCCGCGGCGTCCGCGATCCGCACGCGTACGGCGGCGGTGCCCGTGGTCGACAGGCAGACGCGGACCGTACGGGCGCCGCTCGCCCACAGCCGCACCCCGGACCACGCGAACGGGATCCGCGCGGTGTCCTCGCCGTCCTCACCGGCACCGGCCAGGCCGATGCCGTGCAGGGCGGCGTCGAGCAGCGCGGGGTGGACGCCGAAGCCCGCGACGTCGTCCGCGGCGGCCTCGGGCAGTTCCACGTCGGCGAAGAAGTCGGTGCCGCGCCGCCAGGCCTTCCGCAGCCCCTGGAAGGTGGGGCCGTACGCGTACCCGCCCTCGGCGAGCGCGGGGTAGAAGTCGTCGATGCCGACCGGGGCGGCGCCGCGCGGCGGCCACACCTCGCCGGTGACGGCGCCGAAGTCGTCGGCGTCCGGGCCGGGGGCGGTGACCGGGGCGACGACGCCCTGGGCGTGCCGGGTCCAGGCGGCCTCGGCGCCGTCGTCGAGGGGTTCGGGGCGCGAGTGGACGACGACGGGGCGGTTCCCCTGGTCGTCCGCCGGGCCGACGCCGACCTGGATCTGCACGGCGTCCTCGGGGGTGAGGACGAGCGGGGTCTCCAGGGTGAGGTCGCGGACCTGGCCGCAGCCGACGTTCTGGCCCGCGCGCAGGGCGAGTTCGACGAAGGCGGTGCCCGGCAGCAGGACGGCGCCCACGATGGCGTGGTCGGCGAGCCAGGGGTGGGTGGCGAGCGAGATGCGGCCGGTGAGCACGGCGCCGCCCGCGGAGGAGCCGTCGGCGACGCTGACGGCCGCGCCGAGCAGCGGGTGGTCGAGGCCCGCGAGTCCGGCGCCGCTCACGTCGCCGGTGCCGCGCGAGGAGACGCGCGGCCAGTGGCGCTGCCGCTCGAAGGCGTAGGTGGGCAGGTCGTGGGCGGCGGGCACGGCGGGCAGCAGCGCGCGCCAGTCCACGGCGGCGCCGCCGGTCCACAGCGCGCCGACGGCCCGCAGCAGCGCGGCGACCAGGGGGCGTTCGCGGTGGGCGACCGAGGTGACGGTGACGGAGTGGCCCTCGGGGAGGCTGTCCTCCAGGGGGCGGGTGAGGACGGCGTGCGGGCCGATCTCCAGGAAGGCGTCCACGCGCGGTGCGGCGGCGCGCACGGCGTCCTGGAAGCGGACGGCCTGGCGGGCGTGCCGTACCCAGTAGTCCGGCGTGGTGATGTCGTCCGCCGCGGGCTCACCGGTGACGGTGGAGACGAGCGGGATCTCCGGGCGGGCGAAGGCGAGCCGCGCGAGCACGGAGCGGAACTCGTCGAGCATCGGCTCCATCAGCGGCGAGTGGAACGCGTGGCTGACCTGGAGCCTGCGGGTGCGCCGGCCGGCCTGCGCGGCGGCCTCGGCCACCTGCTCCACGGCGTCCGAGGCGCCGGAGACGACGACGGCGGAGGGGCCGTTGACGGCGGCGACCGCGACGCGCGCCCGGTGCTCGTCGGGCAGGGCGGCGAGCCACGCCTCGGCCTGCTCCTGGGTGGCGTCCAGCGCCAGCATGGCGCCGCCGTCCGGGAG
Source organism: Streptomyces silaceus (assembly GCF_001419745.1). GTDB lineage: Bacteria > Actinomycetota > Actinomycetes > Streptomycetales > Streptomycetaceae > Streptomyces > Streptomyces silaceus. The sequence continues at coordinate 6,196 of NZ_LIRJ01000393.1, forward strand.
TTGCTGCATGAGGGCGCCGCGGGTGACGGCGAGGGCGACCGCGTCCTCCAGGGAGAGGACCCCGGCGACGTGCGCGGCGGCGATCTCGCCGATGGAGTGGCCGAGGACGACGTCCGGGCGTACGCCCCAGGCCTCCAGGGTGCGGAACAGTGCGACCTCGACGGCGAACAGGGCGATCTGGGTGTAGCCGGTCCGGTGGACGAGCTCGCCGTGCTCGGCGGGGTGTCCCTCGGACCCGGCGAGCACCACGTCCGCCAGCGGGACGTCGAGCCGCGGGTCGGCGGCGGCGCAGACGGCGTCGAAGGCGGCGGCGAACGGCGGCAGTTGCTCGTACCACTGCCGGCCCATGCCGACCCACTGGGCGCCCTGCCCGGCGAAGACGAAGGCGGTCTTGGCGCCGGGGCGTGCCGTGCCGTGGACGAGGTGGCGGCCCGCGGCGCCCTGGTCCGCGAGGGCGTCGAGGGTCTTGGCGAGCCCTTCGGCGTCCTCGCCCAGGACGACGGCGCGGTGTTCGAAGGCGGTGCGGGTGGTGGCCAGCGCGAGCGCCGTGCCCGCGAGGCCGGCGCCCGCCACGGCGTGGTCGCGCAGGCGGGCGGCCTGGGCGCGCAGCGCGGACGGCGACTTGGCGGAGAGCACCCACGGCAGCACGCCGGGTGCCGACACCGCGGGCGCCGCGTCGGACGCCTCCTCCTCGGCGGTCGGCTCCTGGGGAGCCTGTTCGAGGATGACGTGGGCGTTGGTGCCGCTGATGCCGAACGAGGACACGCCCGCGCGGCGCGGCCCCTGCCCCGGCCAGTCGACCCGGTCCGTGGCCAGTTCGACGGCGCCGGAGGCCCAGTCGACGTGGCTGCTTGGCTCGTCCACGTGCAGCGTCGGCGGTACGACGCCGTGGTGCATCGCGAGCACCATCTTGATGACACCGGCGACACCGGCGGCGGCCTGCGTGTGGCCGATGTTGGACTTCACCGACCCCAGCAGGAGTGCCTGGTCCCCCGAGCGCTCCTGCCCGTACGTGGCGAGCAGCGCCTGCGCCTCGATCGGGTCGCCCAGCGACGTACCGGTGCCGTGTGCCTCGACGACGTCCACGTCGGACGCGGCGAGACCGGCGTTGGCGAGTGCCTGGCGGATGACGCGCTGCTGGGAGGGGCCGTTGGGCGCGGTCAGACCGTTGGACGCGCCGTCCTGGTTGACCGCCGAGCCGCGCACGACGGCCAGGACGCGGTGGCCGTTGCGCCGCGCGTCCGAGAGCCGCTCGACGAGCAGCACGCCGACGCCCTCGCCCCACGCGGTGCCGTCGGCGCCCTCCGCGAACGCCTTGCAGCGGGCGTCGGCGGCGAGCCCGCCCTGCTTGCCGAACTCCGCGAAGACACCGGGCGTCGACATGACCGTGACGCCGCCGACCAGGGCCAGCGGGCAGTCGCCGGAGCGCAGCGCGCGGGCCGCCAGGTGCAGCGCCACGAGGGAGGCGGAGCAGGCGGTGTCCACGGTCACGGCCGGACCCTCGAAGCCGAGGGCGTAGGAGACGCGGCCGGAGACGACGCTGGAGGCGTTGCCGGTCAGCAGGTGGCCGAGCGACTCGTGCCCGGCGTGGTTGAGCATGCCGGGGTAGTCGGCGCCGTTGACGCCGATGAACACGCCGGTCCCGCTGCCGTGCAGGGTGGTCGCGTCGATGCCGGCGCGCTCCAGGGTCTCCCAGGAGGTCTCCAGGAGCAGCCGCTGCTGCGGGTCCATCTCCAGGGCCTCGCGCGGGGATATCCCGAAGAAGCCCGCGTCGAACTCGGTGGCCGTGTCGAGGAATCCGCCCTGCGGACGGGTGCCGCCCTCGGGCTGCTGCCAGCCCCGGTCGTCGGGGAAGTCGCTCATGGCGTCGACACCGTCGCGCAGCAGGTCCCAGAACGCCTCGGGCGTCCCGGCCCCGCCGGGGAAGCGGCAGCCCATGCCCACGATGGCGATGGGCTCCCGCTCGGTCTCCTCCAGGTCCCGGACCCGGTCCCTGGTGCGCTTCAGGTCCGCCGTCACCCGCTTCAGGTACTCGACGACCTGCTCTTTCTCAGCCATGTACGAAACCCCTCGTTGTACGCGTGGTGCTGGTGGGCCGTGCCTGCATCAGCTCAGCCCGATCTCGTCGTCGATGTAGCGGAGCAGCTCTTCCTCGCTCACCGAGCTCAGCTCGTCGGCCCCGAGCTCCTCGTCCCGGCCGCCGGTGGCGGCGCCCGCGAGCGTCCTGGAGCGTTCCCGCCAGCGCAGCAGCAGGGTCTCCAGACGGGCCGTCAGACGGTTGACCTCGGCCTCGTCCCGCTCGTCGTCGAGCATGGCCTCCAGGCGGTCGACGGTCTCCTTGCCCCATTCCTCGGCCGCCGTCTCGGGCAGCAGGATCCCGAGGAGATGGCCGGTGAGCGCCTCCGGCGTGGGGTAGTCGAAGACGAGCGTGGTGGGCAGCCGGGTGCCTGCCATCCGCGCGAGGCGGTTGCGCAGTTCCACGGCGGTCAGCGAGTCGAAGCCGAGCTCCGTGAAGGACCGGGTGGCCGAGATCTGCTCGGCCGTCCCGTATTTGAGCACCTCGGCGATCTGGCCGCGCACCGTCTCCAGGAGCGCGTCCGTCCGCTCGGCCGCCGGCAGCGCGGAGAGCCGGCTGCGCAGCGTCTGGGCGTCCGGCGCCGTAGCGCGGCGCGGGGCGGCGCGCACCAGGCCGCGCAGCAGCGCGGGGGTGTCCTCGCCGCCGCGCAGCAGGGCGCGGTCCAGCTGGACGGGCGCGGTGTGCGCGAGGCCACTGGTCAGGGCGCGGTCGAAGAGGGCGAGGCCCTCCTCGGTGCTGAACGGCAGGACGCCGCCCGCGCTCATGCGGCGCAGTTCGTCCTCGCTGAGGGTGGCGGTCAGC
>NZ_LIRJ01000394.1 GCF_001419745.1 Streptomyces silaceus
CCTGGGCGCGGGCGAGCGCGGCGATCTGCCCGACGGCGGGTACCGCCTGGCCGCAGGCCGCGTCGACGGGCGGGACACCGTCGCCCTCGCGGGGACCGGCGAGGACGGCCTCTTCCACGGCGTGCAGACCCTGCGCCAGCTCAGCGGCGCGGACCGCGGCGGCCGCACGCTCCCCGGCGTACGGATCCGCGACTGGCCGGGCACCGCGGTGCGCGGCATGACCGAGGGCTTCTACGGCACACCCTGGACGCGCGAACAGCGCCTGGCCCAGCTCGACTTCATGGGCCGCACCAAGCAGAACCGCTACCTCTACGCCCCCGGCGACGACCTCTACCGCCAGGCCCGCTGGCGCGAGCCCTACCCGGCGGACCAGCGCGCGGACTTCCGCGCCCTGGCCGCGCGCGCGAAGGCCAACCACGTCACGCTCGCCTGGGCCGTCGCCCCGGGGCAGGCCATGTGCATGTCGTCGAAGAAGGACGTCAGGGACCTCACCCGCAAGATCGACGCGATGTGGGCGCTGGGTGTGCGCGCCTTCCAGCTGCAGTTCCAGGACGTCAGCTACAGCGAGTGGCACTGCGGGCAGGACGCGGAGACGTTCGGTTCGGGCCCGAAGGCGGCGGCGAAGGCACAGGCCGAGGTCGCCAACGCGGTCGCCGCGCACCTGGCCGCGCGCCACCCGGACGCGAAGCCGCTCTCCTTGATGCCGACGGAGTACTTCCAGGACGGCTCGACCGCGTACCGGGCGGCCCTCTCGCGCGACCTGGACCGCCGCGTGGAGGTGGCCTGGACGGGCGTCGGCGTCGTCCCCAAGACCATCACCGGGCGCGAACTGGCGGGCGCCCGGGAGGCGTTCGGCCCGCACCCGCTGGTCACGATGGACAACTACCCCGTCAACGACTTCGCGCAGGACCGTATCTTCCTCGGCCCCTACACCGGCCGCGAGCCGGCCGTCGCCACCGGCTCGGCCGCCCTCCTCGGCAACGCCATGGAGCAGCCCTCCGCGTCCCGCATCCCGCTGTTCACGGCCGCCGACTACGCCTGGAACCCGCGCGCCTACCGCCCCCACGAGTCCTGGCTCGCCGCGATCGACGACCTCGCGGGCGGCGACGCGAAGGCGCGGAGCGCGCTGCGGGCGCTGGCGGGCAACGACGCCTCGTCCGTGCTGGGCGCCGACGAGTCGGCGTATCTGCGGCCGCTCCTGGGCGAGTTCTGGGACGCGCGCACGACGACGGACCGGGCACGCGCCAAGGCGTCGGCGCAGCGGCTGCGCGCCGCGTTCACCGTGATGCGCGAGGCGCCCCTGCGCCTGGCCGACAGCCCGCTCGACGGTGAAGTGCGGCCCTGGATCGAGCAGTTGGCGCGCTACGGCGAGGCGGGCGAGCGGGCCGTCGACATGCTGCGCGCCCAGTCCGAGGGCGACGGCGCGGCCGCCTGGCGGGCCTCGCGCGCCCTGGCGGGGCTGCAGAAGGAGCTGCGGGCGAGCACGGCGACCGTCGGCGAGGGCGTGCTCGGCCCGTTCCTCTCGCGCGCGCAGAAGGCGTACGCGACGTGGGCGGGGACCACCGGCGAGCGGGCCTCGGACGGCGCGACGGCCCGGTTCGGGCGGGAGCGTCCGCTGGCCGCGGTGACCGCGCTGACCGACCCCGGCACGCACGGCGACGTCGAGGCGCACGTCCCCGGTCAGGGCTGGCGGCGCGTGGGCGCGCTCTCGGACAGCGGCTTCACGGAGATCGGGGCCGAGGACGTGCGCGCCGACGCGGTCCGTGTCGCGTCCGGCGACGGGACCGTCCGCCACCTCGTGCCCTGGTTCGCCGACGCCCCCGCCGCCCGGCTCGCGCTGGGCCGCACCGAGGCCGACGCGGAGATCGGCGGCGGCGCCCGGCGGGTCACGGCGGAGCTGCTCTCGCTGCGCCCCGGCGACGTACGCGGGAAGCTGCGGGCGAAGGCGCCCGGGGGCATCGAGGTGAAGGTCCCGGAGCAGTCCACGCTGCCGCGCGGCACCCGGGTCGACGTGCCGGTCGAGATCACGGTCCCGGCGGGCACCCGGGCGGGGATCTACGACATCCCGGTGAGCTTCGGCGACGAGACCCGCACGGTGTCCGTCCGCGCCTATCCCCGCACGGCGGGACCCGACCTGGCGCGCGGCGCGAAGGCGTCGTCGTCGGGCGACGAGACGAAGGACTTCCCGGCGTCGGCGGCGGTCGACGGCGATCCGGGGACCCGCTGGTCCTCGCCGGCGAAGGACGGCGCGTGGTGGCAGGCGGAGCTCGCGGAGCCGGTCAGGCTCGGGCAGGTCGTGCTGCGCTGGCAGGACGCGTACGCGGCGGGCTACCGGGTGCAGACGTCGTCGGACGGCCGGACCTGGCGCACGGCGGCGACCGTGCGGGACGGCAGGGGCGGCCGGGAGGCGGTCCGCATGGACGCGCGGGACACCCGCTTCATCCGGGTGCAGGGCGACGAGCGGGCCACGCGCTTCGGCTACTCGCTGTGGTCGGTCGAGGCGTACGCGGTCGCCGACGAGCGGTGACCGCGCACGCCACGCATGTGACGCACGCGACGTACGTACGGCAGGCGTGACGTACGTGCGTACAAGAAAGGCCCGGATCGGTTCCTAGGCGGAAATGCCGTCGATCCGGGCCATCGCGTCGTCCGCGCCGAACGGCTGCAGGTACGGCAGCCAGCGCGGATCCCTGTGTCCGGTCCCGATGATGCGCCAGGCGAGGCCCGAGGGCGGTGCGGGCTTGTGCCGCAGCCGCCAGCCGAGCTCCATGAGGTGCCGGTCGGCCTTGACGTGGTTGCAGCGGCGGCAGGACGCCACCACGTTGTCCCAGGCGTGCAGGCCGCCCCGGCTCTTGGGAATGACGTGGTCGACGCTGGTTGCGACGCCACCGCAGTACATGCACCGACCGCCGTCGCGGGCGAACAGGGCCCGTCTGGTCAGAGGAACGGGCCCCCTGTAAGGGACCCGGACGAACCGCTTGAGGCGGACCACGCTGGGTGCGGGGACGGTGCGTGTGGCGCTGTGCATGAAGGCGCCGGATTCCTCGAGGCAGAGAGCCTTGTTCTCCAGGACGAGGACGAGCGCGCGGCGGAGCGGTACGACGCCGAGGGGCTCGTACGACGCGTTGAGGACCAGGACATGCGGCACGGATGCCTCCTTGTACGCCGGCGGCGCGTGGCTCGCGCCGGGACGATCTGTAGCCAGTCTCCCCTCATGCCTGGTCGTAGCGCCAGCATGTGCCCGTAACGGCCTTGAAGTGTTTTCGACCACAGGGGGCGCGACCCCGTGTGGCGCGCGCTTCCTCCCCAGGTGAGCACTACCTCTCCTTCGAACATGACAACGATCCACACACAATGCCCCGTTAGTGTGGTGGGTCTGCCCGGTTCCCCCGGTTCTCTCTAGTTCACCGGGCAGGCCGCGACACCTGGAGGTATCTGCCGTGCTCTTGTCCGTCCTGTCGACAGCCGGAACGGACCCGGACGACACGTCGAAGCCGAAGACGCCCACTTTCGAGGACGCCCAGGAGAGCGCCACGAACGCGGCGAGCTGGGTCGAGCAGAACTGGTCCACCTGGCTGAGCATCGGGCTGCGCATCGTGCTGATCGTGGCCATAGCGGTCGTCCTGCGCGTCCTGGTCCGCCGGGCCATCACCAAGCTGATAGACCGCATGAACCGCACGGCGCAGGCGGTGGACGGGACGGCCCTCGGCGGCCTCCTGGTCAACGTGGAGCGCCGCCGCCAGCGCTCGCAGGCGATCGGCTCGGTGCTGCGCTCGGTGGCCTCCTTCCTGATCCTGGGCACGGCCGCGCTCATGATCCTCGGCACCTTCGAGATCAATCTGGCGCCGCTGCTGGCCTCCGCCGGTGTGGCGGGTGTCGCGATCGGTTTCGGCGCGCGGAACCTCGTCACGGACTTCCTCTCCGGCGTCTTCATGATCCTTGAGGACCAGTACGGCGTCGGCGACTCCATCGACGCGGGCGTCGCCTCCGGCGAGGTGATCGAGGTCGGCCTGCGCGTGACGAAGCTGCGCGGCGACAACGGCGAGATCTGGTACGTCCGCAACGGCGAGGTCAAGCGCATCGGCAACCTCTCCCAGGGCTGGTCCACGGCGGGCGTCGACGTGACGGTCCGCCCGGACGAGGACCTGGAGAAGGTCAAGGAGACCCTCACGGCGGTCGGCGAGTCCATGGCGAAGGACGAGCCGTGGAACGAGCGGCTGTGGGGCCCGGTGGAGATCCTCGGCCTGGACAGCGTGCTGCTCGACTCGATGGTGGTGCGGGTCTCCGCCAAGACGATGCCGGGCAAGTCCCTGGGCGTGGAGCGCGAGCTGCGCTGGCGCATCAAGAAGGCGTTCGACGAGGCGGGCATCCGCATCGTCGGCGGCCTCCCCGTCGCCGTGGAGGACGCCCCGGCCGACCCCACGGCCGGCATGTCGGCCCCCTCGGCCTACGCCTCGACGACGTCCCCCCAGTCCCTGGCGACGGCCCCGATACCGCCCCCGAACCTGGCGAAGTAGCGCGTACGCACCGAAGGGGGCGCCCGGAAGCACTCCGGGCGCCCCCTTCGCGTACGCCGGACGCGGCCCGGGAAGGAGCCCCGACGGAGCCCGGGAAGGGGCCCGCCACCGCCCGGGAAGGGGCTCCGGCGCACCCCGTGCAACACCCCGCCCCCACAGGTAACGACTTGGTTGCCGCGGGGGCGCCCGCTATTGACGGCCTCTTCACGCCAGCCGTACGGTCCTCACGAATTGGAAAGTTTCCTAACAGTTCATGGAAGCCCCCCGGCGATGAGGTCGCGGGGCCGGGGAGCCGAAAGGCGGGGGTCGTCATGGCAGCGGCAGGCAGCACTCCGGGGACACCGGGCACGCCACGCGTTCTGCGCGCCATGAACGACCGGGCCGTCCTGGACCTCCTGGTCGCCCACGGCCCCCTCACCCGCACCCGCATCGGCGAGCTGACCGGGCTCTCGAAGCCGACCACCTCCCAGCTCCTCGGGCGTCTGGAGGCCGCCGGGCTCGTCCACACCACCGGCAGCCTCAGCGGCCGCCCCGGTCCCAACGCGCTGCTGTACGAGATCGACCCGGGCGCCGGGCACGTCGCCGCGCTCTCCGCCGACCCGACCGGCATCACCGCCCTCGTCGCCGACATCACCGGCACCGTCCTCGGCCAGGCCCGCGTCGAGGCCGAGGCCGTCGCCGAGGACGTGCGCCACCGCACCGCCCAGCTGGTCGCGGAGGCCGTCGACGGCGCGCTGCGGCAGGCCGGGCTCGGCCACGACGACCTGCGGGCCGCGGTGATCGGCACCCCCGGCGCCATCGACCCGCACACCGGCCAGCTGCGCTACGCCCCGCACCTGCCGGGCTGGCACTCGCGGACGCTGCGCGACGACCTCGCCGCCGTCCTCGGCACCCCCGTCGACATCGAGAACGACGTGAACCTCGCCGCGGTCGCCGAGCAGTACGAGGGCGCCGCCCAGGACTTCGACAACTACGTGCTGACCTGGCTCGACGAGGGCGTCGGCGCCGCCATCGTGCTCGGCGGCACCCTGCTGCGCGGCGCCACCGGCGGCGCGGGCGAGATCGGCTACATGCCGCTGCCGGGCGCCCCGCTGGTGCGCGGCGGCTCGGCGGGCAGCGGCTCGGCGAGCGGCGGCGGTGACGGCGGCTTCGAGAGCCTGGTCTCCGCGTACGTCGTGCGCGAGCTCACCGGTGGCGGCGCGACGCTGGCGGAGGTCTTCGCCGACGACGCCGCGCTCGACGAGGTCGCCCGGCGCATCGCCACCGGCATCGCCGCCGTCGTCGCCGTCGTCGACCCCGAACTCGTCGTGCTGTCCGGCTCGGTGGCGCAGGCCGGCGGCGACAAGCTGCGCGTACGGGTCGAGGAGGAGCTGACCGGGCTCGCCCTGCCCCGCCCGCGGATCCGCATCAGCGAACTCGACGGCGACCCGATCCTCACGGGCGCCCTGCGCTCGGCCCTCACCCAGGCCCGCGACCAGGTCTTCGACACGGCCTGACCTCCCACTTCCCCAGCCACCTCCCCACCTCCCCTCCCCCGTAAAGGAAGTCCGCCATGCCGCGATGGCGCATGCCCACCTGCGCGTCCGCGGCGCTCGCCGCAGCCGGTCTGTTGCTCTCCGGCTGCGCCAACCCGAGCGTCGGCAGCGCGAACGACGACCCGACCAAGCCGGTCACCCTGAAGTTCTGGCACGGCTGGTCGACGCCCGGCGAGGTCAAGGCCGTCAACGACAGCATCGCCCGCTTCGAGAAGCTGCACCCGAACATCACGGTCGAGGCCACCGGGAACGTCTCCGACGAGACCGTCAACCAGGCCCTGCGGGCGGGCGGCGACAAGGCCCCGGACGTGGTGTCCTCCTTCACCACGAACAACGTGGGCCAGTACTGCGAATCCGGGATGTGGGCGAACCTCGACCCGTTCATGAAGAAGACCGGGCTCGACAAGAAGAAGGTCTTCCCCAAGACCCTCCTGGACTACACGAGTTACCGCGGCAGCCAGTGCGCCCTTCCGCTGCTCGCGGACGCCTACGGCATGTACTACAACAAGGACGCGTTCGAGGAGGCGGGCATCGAGCGCCCGCCGCGCACGATGTCCGAGTTCAAGAAGGTCGCCGAGAAGCTGACCGTGCGCAGCGGCAAGGACTCGTACAAGCGCGTCGGGTTCATGCCCAACTTCCGCTTCTACCAGAACAGTCCGGACCGGCTCTTCGCGCAGTGGGGTCCTCAGTACTTCGACGCCAAGGGCGACGCGCGGCTCGCCGACGACCCCTCGACGTACACGTTCTTCAAGACCGCGCGGCAACTCGCCGACGCACAGGGCGGATACGGCGACCTGGAGAGGTTCCGGCTGACCTTCGGCGACGAGATGTCCAGCCAGAACGCCTTCCTGACCGGCAAGGTCGCGATGCACCTGGACGGCGAGTGGCGCGGCCTGATGCTGGACGAGGCCAAGGCCGAGTTCGACTGGGACGTGGCGCCGCTGCCCGTCCCCGACGACCAGGCCGACACGTACGGACGCGGCTTCATCACCGGCACCGTCGCCGGCATCGCGCACAGCAGCAAGCACCAGAACGCCGCGTGGGAGCTGGTGCGGTTCCTGACCGCGGACACCGACCAGGTCGTGACGTTCGCGAACGCCATCCACAACGTGCCGTCCACGTTCGCGGCGCTCAAGTCACCGAAGCTGGACGCGGATCCGACCTTCCGGACCTTCTTCGACATCCTGGAGAACAAGCACAGCAAGGCCCTGCCGCCCTCCGTCAACGGCGGCGCCTACGTGGTCTCGCTCCAGGACTTCGCGTACTCCGTCGAGGCCGGGCGCGTGGGCGACCTGCGCAAGGGCCTGAAGAAGCTCGACGACCAGATCGACGCCGACACCCTCCAGTCGAAGAGCTGAGCGAGGAACCCGCCATGGCACTGTCACTCTCCAACCCCGCGCGCCGCAGACTGCGCACGCTCGGGTTCCTGTCCCCCTGGCTGGTCGGCTTCAGCGTCTTCTTCGCGTACCCGCTGATCGCCACCGTCTACTTCTCGTTCATGCACTACAACCAGATCAAGGAGCCCACCTTCGTGGGCCTCAGGAACTGGAAGTACGTGTTCCAGGACATGCCGCTGTTCGGGCCCGCCCTGTGGAACACCCTGTGGCTGGTCGTGATCATGGTGGCTCTGCGGGTGGTCTTCGGGCTCTCGCTCGGGCTGCTCATCACGAAGATCAAGACGGGCGTCGGCTTCTTCCGCACCGCCTTCTACCTGCCCTACCTCGCCCCGCCGGTGGCCGCCACCGTGGCCTTCGTCTTCCTGCTCAACCCGGGCACGGGCCCGGTCAACGAGATCCTCGGCGCCGTCGGGATCTCCGGGCCCAACTGGTTCAACGACCCGGACACCGCCAAGCCCTCGCTGGTGCTGCTCTCCCTGTGGGGCATCGGCGACCTGATGGTGATCTTCATGGCCGCGCTGCTCGACGTACCGAAGGAGCAGTACGAGGCGGCCGACCTGGACGGCGCCGGGCCCTGGGCCAAGTTCCGCTACGTCACCTGGCCCTCGATCACCCCGATCGTGATGTTCGCGGTGGTCACGGGCGTCGTGCAGACCATGCAGTACTACACGCAGGCCCTGGTCGCGGGGAAGGTCGCCTCCGGCGTCAACATCGGCCCCGGCTCGGTGATCCAGCCCGGCTACCCGGACCACTCGACCCTCACGGTTCCCCAGCTCGTCTACTCGATGGGCTTCCAGAACTTCAACACCGGTGCGGCGTGCGTTCTCTCGCTCGTGCTCTTCGCCATCGCCATGGCCGTGACGATGCTCCTGATGCGCAAGCGCTCCGGGCTGCTCGCGGCGGAGGACTGAGGACTTTCGATGACTTCCACGACCCTGAGCGCGCCCGCGCCCACACCCGAACGGACCGCCCCGGCCCGGGGCCCCGCCGCCGCCCGCGCCCGCCGCAAGCGCGCCCTGCACTGGATAGCCGTGCACAGCGTCGCGATCGCCGTCGCGCTGCTGTTCGTCCTGCCCTTCGTCTTCGTCTTCCTGACGTCGGTGATGAGCGACTCCCAGGCGATGAGCGGCGAACTGTGGCCCGACTCCTGGCACTGGTCCAACTACAAGGAGGTGTTCGAGACACCGGGCTTCCTGGACTGGTGGCGCAACTCGCTGATGTACGCGGGCCTCGGCACCCTCTTCACGGTCTGCTCGGCGATCCCCGTGGCGTACGCGCTCGCCAAGTTCCGCTTCCGCGGCCGGCGCACCGCGATGCTGCTCGTCATCTCGACGATGATGCTGCCGCCGCAGGTCATCGTGATCCCGATGTACCTGGTGTGGGCCCAGCAGTTCCACCTGTCGGGCACGCTGTGGCCGCTGATCATCCCGATGGCCTTCGGCGACGCCTACTCGATCTTCCTGCTGCGGCAGTTCCTCCTCACCATCCCCAAGGAGTACATCGAGTCGGCGAAGGTCGACGGCTGCGGCGAGTTCCGCACGCTCGTCAGGATCATCGTGCCGATGGCCAAGCCCGGCATCGCCGCCATCGCGCTCTTCCAGTTCTTCTACTGCTGGAACGACTACTTCGGGCCGCAGATCTACGCGGCCCAGAACCCCGGCGCCTGGACGCTCAGTTACGGCCTGGAGTCGTTCAAGAGCGCCCACAGCGTCAACTGGAACATGACGATGGCCGCGACGCTGCTCGTCATGGCGCCGGTCATCATCATCTTCTTCTTCGCACAGAAGGCCTTCGTCGAAGGCGTCACCCTCACCGGAGTAAAGGGCTGAGACACACCATGAAGCTCGCAGTGGTCGGCGGAGGGTCGACCTACACACCCGAACTCATCGACGGATTCGCGCGGTTGAGGGACACCCTGCCGATCGAGGAGCTGGTGCTCGTCGATCCGGCCGCCGACCGCCTGGAGCTGGTGGGCGGTCTCGCGCGGCGCATCTTCGCCAAGCAGGGCCACCCCGGCCGCATCGTCACCACCTCCGACGTGGACGCGGGCGTCGCGGACGCCGACGCGGTGCTGCTCCAGCTGCGCGTCGGCGGTCAGGCCGCCCGCAACCAGGACGAGACCTGGCCGCTGGAGTGCGGCTGCGTCGGCCAGGAGACCACCGGCGCCGGCGGCCTCGCCAAGGCGCTGCGCACGGTCCCCGTCGTCCTCGACATCGCCGAGCGCGTCCGCCGCACCAACCCGAACGCCTGGATCATCGACTTCACCAACCCGGTGGGCATCGTCACGCGGGCGCTGCTCCAGGCCGGACACAAGGCCGTCGGCCTGTGCAACGTGGCGATCGGCTTCCAGCGCAAGTTCGCCAGGCTCCTCGACGTGGCGCCGGGGCAGGTGCACCTCGACCACGTGGGCCTCAACCACCTCACGTGGGAGACGGGCGTACGCCTCGGGGGCCCGGAGGGCGAGGACGTGCTGCCCGCACTCCTGGAGCAGCACGGCGACGCCGTCGCCGAGGACCTGCACATGCCGCGCGCGATCGTCGACCGGCTCGGCGTCGTGCCCTCGTACTACCTGCGCTACTACTACCAGCACGACGCCGTGGTCGAGGAGCTGAGGACCAAGCCGTCGCGGGCCTCCGAAGTGGCCGAGATGGAGCGCACGCTCCTGGAGATGTACGGCGACCCGGCCCTCGACGAGAAGCCGGAGCTGCTCGCCAAGCGCGGCGGCGCCTTCTACTCGGAGGCGGCCGTGGACCTCGCCGCCTCGCTCCTGGGCGGGGGCGGCAGCCCCTACCAGGTGGTCAACACCGCCAACAACGGCACGCTGCCGTTCCTGCCGGACGACGCGGTCATCGAGGTGCAGGCCTCGGTGGACGGCAAGGGCGCCCGGCCGCTCGCGGTGCCGCGGCTGGACCCGCTGTTCGCGGGCCTGATCGCGAACGTCACCGGCTACGAGGACCTGGCCCTGGACGCCGCGCTGCGCGGTGGCCGCGACCGCGTCTTCAAGGCGCTGCTCGCGCACCCGCTGATCGGCCAGTACGCGTACGCCGAGCAGCTCACCGACAGCCTGATCGCGCACAACCGGGAGCACCTGGCGTGGGCGTAGGCACGAGCGTGCTCGCGATCGACGCGGGCAACAGCAAGACCGACGTCGCGGTGGTCGCGGCCGACGGGCGGATCGTCGGCGCGGCCCGCGGCGGCGGGTTCCAGCCGCCGCAGGTCGGGATCGAGACCGCGGTGGACGTCCTCGCGGACGCGGTGACGCGGGCGTTCGCCGAGGCGGGCACCGACGCGGTGGGCCATGTCTCCGCGTGCCTGGCCAACGCCGATCTCCCCGTCGAGGAGCGGGAGCTGGCCGACGCGCTGCGGCAGCGCGCGTGGGGCGCCTCCGTCGACGTGCGCAACGACACCTTCGCCATCCTGCGCGCCGGGCTCCTGGAGGACGCCGAGCCGCGCGGCGTGGCCGTGGTGTGCGGCGCGGGCATCAACTGCGTCGGCATGCTGCCCGACGGACGCACCGCCCGCTTCCCCGCCATCGGCCGGATCTCCGGCGACTGGGGCGGGGGCGGCGGACTCGCCGAGGAGGCCCTCTGGTTCGCGGCACGGGCCGAGGACGGCCGCGGCGGGGCGACGGCGCTGCGCGAGGCGCTGCCCGCGCACTTCGGGCTGCCGTCCATGTACGCGCTGATCGAGGCGCTGCACCTGGGCCGCATCGCCCCGGCGCGGCGGCACGAGCTGACGCCGGTCCTGTTCGACACGGCCGCGGCGGGCGACGCCGTGGCGCGCTCGCTGGTGGACCGCATGGCCGACGAGGTCGTCGCGCTGGCGGGCGTGGCCCTGGACCGCCTCGGCCTGCTCGACGAGGAGGCGCCGGTGCTGCTCGGCGGCAGCGTGCTCGCCGCCCGCCACCCCCAACTGGACGACCGGATAAGGGAGTTGCTGGCCGAGCGGGCGCCCAAGGCGGAGCCCCGGGTGGTCACCGCCCGGCCCGTGCTCGGCGCGGCGCTGCTCGGGCTCGACCAGGTGGGCGCGGCCACCGAGGTGCACGCGCGCGTGCGGGCCCACTACGAACGGCCGGCGGCCGACGAGACCGCCGCCGCCTCCGTCTCCGCTGACGGAGGCGGCGCGCGCGGCCGTTGACGGCTTCCCGCCCGCGCCGTGGGCGCGGGCGGGAACCGAAACCCCCTCAATCTCGTGTACATGGGCAGGGATCCGAACAAGATCGAGTCAAGGCCTGTGCGGATGTCAGTCCCTGCGGCAATACTTGCGGCCGTGCACTTCTTCCCGCGCTGCGCGCGCCGGGCGGAAGAACCGTCCGGAGACCCGAGGGGGAGGTCGAGGTCAAGGTGACAAATCCGCCGAACGGCAGCGCGGTGCCACCGGGTCCGCCCGGACCGGCGCCGAGCCCGCCGGGGCAGGCACCGGCACCACCCGCACCGGCCGCACCACCCGCGCCGACGATGCCCACCGTGCCGCCGCAGGCACCGGGCACCGCACCCGCGGCACCGGCCGCGCCGGCCGCCGTCGCCGAGCGCCGCACCGCCTGGTCCGAGGGCGTCGACCGGCTGCGGGCCGGCGCGACCACCGAGCCGGGCCGGCTGCGCATCATCGGTGCCGTACTGGCCCTGCTCGTCGTCGCGTTCGGCGGAATCACCACCTGGCAGATGACGGACCGCGCGGCCGCGGCCGACGACGTGCTGCACCGCAGCCAGCCGCTGAGCGCCGCCGCCGCGGCCATCTACCGCTCGCTGGCCGACGCCAACACCGCGGCGTCCAGCGGCTTCCTCGCGGGCGGCCAGGAGCCCCCCGCCGTCCGCGCGCGCTACGAGCGCGACATCGAGCGGGCCTCCGAGAAGCTCGCGACCGCGGCGTCGAACGCGGGCGCGGACTCCTCGTCCGCGGCAGCCGTCGCCAAGCTGAACAAGCTCCTGCCCCAGTACACCGGCCTGATCGAGCGCGCCCGCGCCAACAACCGCCAGGGCCTGCCGCTCGGCGGCGCCTACCTGCGGTACGCGAACGCCACGATGCAGACGCAGATGCTCCCGGCCGCCGAGAAGCTCTACAAGGCGGAGAACGAGCGGCTGAGCGACGACTACGGCAACGCCAAGCCGTACCCGTGGTTCGCCATCGCCCTCGGCCTCCTCGCGCTCGGCGGTCTCGCCTGGGCCCAGCGCCGCAACTACCGCAGGACGAACCGCGTGTTCAACCACGGCCTGCTCGCCGCGACGGCCGCCGCGACCGTCGTGCTGCTCTGGCTGGTCGTCGGCCACACCTTCGCGCGCTCGGGGCTCAATGACTCCTACGACAACGGCGTCCGCTCGCTGAACGTGCTCAACGACGCCCGGATCAGCTCCCTGAAGGCCCGGGGCAACGAGAACCTCACGCTGGTCAGCCGCGGCGCGGAGACCACCGACGTGGGCGGCGAGACGAAGGACAAGTTCGACGTCGCGTACCGCGCGCAGATGAAGCAGCTGGGCGACGCGAAGAACGGCCTGCTCGGCGAGGCCATCGCCCTCGCCGACGACGGCGCGGGCAAGAACCCGGTCGCCGAGGCCGTGAAGAACGTGGGCGTGTGGCAGGACCGGCACAAGGTGGCGCGCGCCAGCGACGACTCCGGTGACTACCAGGGCGCGCTCGACAAGGTCATCGGCGCCAAGGACAAGGCACCGACCGGCGAGTGCTTCGACAACGTGGACGCGGCGCTCGACAAGGCCCTGGCCCATGAGCAGGCCGAGTTCAAGCAGGCCGCCGAGGACGGCAGGGGCGCGATGAGCGGACTGCCGGTCGGCGCCGCCGTGCTGGCGTTCCTCGCCGCGGCGGGCGCCGTCCTCGGCATCGGCCGCCGGCTTTCGGAGTACCGGTGAGGAGGGCCGAGATGGGGACGGCCGAGGCGGAAGGGGGCGTACGGCGCATGCGGACACGACGTGGCACGACCTGGCCGCGCGGCTGGGGCGGTCTCGGGGCGATGGGGCTCGCCTGCGCCCTGACGGGGACGCTGGTCCTGGCCCTGCCGCGGCACGACGCCGCCGACGGCGGCACGGCGGACCGGGGCGGGTCCGGCACCACGGTGGTCACGTCCGCCCGGGCGGACGCCGACGACTGCAACGACCGCAGCCCGAGCCCCTCGCCCAAGGACGGCCCGACGATCGAGAAGATCAAGAACCGCGAGGTCAAGAAGCTGATCGTCGGCGTCGACCAGAACAGCTACCGCTGGGGCTACCGCGACCCGAACAAGAAGGGCGGCGAGCTGGAGGGCTTCGACATCGACCTGGCGCACCGGATCGCGAAGGAGATCTTCGGCGACCCGGACGCCGTCGTGTTCCGCGCCATCCCCACCAACCAGCGCATCCCCGCGCTCAAGAGCGGGCAGGTCGACATGGTCGTCCGCACCATGACGATCAACTGCGACCGCCTCGCCGACGTCGACTTCTCCACCGGGTACTTCGAGACGGGCCAGCAGGTGCTCGCCCCCAAGAAGTCCTCGATCACGGGCTACAACCCGACGCTCGCGGGCAAGAAGGTCTGCTCCGCGTCCGGTTCGATCGCCGAGGAAGAACTCAAGAAGAAGAACTACGGCGCCGACATCTCCACCACGGTCCCCAACCAGCTCGACTGCCTGGTGCGGCTGCAGCTCGGCGAGGTGGACGCCGTGGTGACCGACAGCGCGCTCGCCGCGGGCCAGGCCGCGCAGGACCCGACGGTGGAGCTCAAGGGCGAGGAGCCGTTCACCACCGAGCACTACGGCGTGGCGATGAAGAAGGGCTCGGAGGACCTGGTGCGCCGGGTCAACAAGGTCCTGGCCGACTTCCGCGAGGACGAGGCGAACGGCTGGGAGAAGTCCTACGACACGTGGCTGAAGAAGGGCCTCGGCACCTCGCCGGGCCCCCCGAAGCCCGAGTACCGCGACTGACCACGACCGACATGGAGCGGACGACCGAGCTGATACGACGGAACAGTCATGGCAACGCAGAGCGAAGAGGTGATCGATGAGCGTCGCGGGACCCCCCGGTCCGGTGATGGACCGGGACGAGGTGGACCGTGCGCTGGCGCGGCTCGACGCCGAGCACGAGGCGATCGAGACCTCGCTCCTCGCCCTCCAGGACCACGCGGGACGCCGTCTCCTCGAAGGCGCCGAGCTGACCGGCGTCACCCAGGAGCGCTGGGCGGCCACGGAGGGCCGGATCACCCTGCTGTGGGCCTACTTCGACGCGTACGCGGGCGCGCTGCGCACCGCGCACGAGACGCGCGACCGCAGGCGCTGGCCCAGCCGTGACGACCTCGTGGAGCTCACCGAGCTGCTGCGCGGCGAGTCGGTGACCGTCGCGGGCGGCTCCGCGGCCGGTCCGGGCGGCTCGCTCACCGGGCCCGCGCGGCTCACCGAGCGCTTCACCCTCGAAGAGCTGGTCTCTCGTATGAACGACCTGTACGCGGACTCCCTGGACATGGTCGTCGCCGCCGACGCGGTGTGGTCGGCGCTGCCCGCCCGCATCGACCTGCTCGCCGCCGAGCTGGCCCGCACCCGTCAGCTCGCGCACTCCGTGGGCGTACGGCCGGGCGAGCACCCCTCGGGCGACGACCTGGAGCGCATCACGCGCACCCTGACGGCGCTGCGCGAGCAGGTGGTGTCCGATCCGCTGGCCTTCTGGCAGCGCGCGGAGGGCAGTTCGGCGCCGGGCGGCGGCCGTCCCGCCACCGACCGCTACGACCGCGAGGCGCGCGCCCTGGAGGAGGTGCGCCGCGAGATCGAGGCGGTGCTCACCGTCCGCCAGGACGCCGAGGCGCGCCTCGGCCGGCTGCGCGACGTGCTCTCGCGCGCGGACCGCACGCTCGCGGAGGCCAGGAACGCCCGCGGGGAGGTCCTCGCGAAGATCGCCGCCTCCGAGGTGCCCGCGGTCAGCGGCCCGCCGACCGCGCTGCAGGAACAGCTGGCGATGGCCGCGGACTACCGCAGGCACGCGCAGTGGCACCGGCTCTCGCCGCTCCTGGAGTCCCTGGAGCAGAAGGCCGAGGACGAACTGCTGCGCGCCCGCGAGTCGTTGACCGCCGTGACGGCGCCGCTCGCGGTCCGCGCGGAGCTGCGCGGCCGGCTGGACGCGTACAAGGCGAAGGTCGCCCGGCTCGGCCACGCCGAGGACCCGCTCCTGATCGAGCGGTACGACGCGGCGCGCCGCATGCTGTGGAGCGCGCCCTGCGACCTGCGCGTGGCCGAGCAGGCGGTGCTGCGCTATCAGCAGGCCGCCGCGGAGGTGCTCGCGCCGAGGATCCCGCAGCAGGGCGGGACCACCGACCGGAGGGGGGACACATGAGCCAGCGACAGTGCCAGCGGCCCGGTTGCACGGGTTCGTACGAGGACGTCGGCGGCGGCGAGCTGTACTGCGACACCTGCGGCCTCGCCCCGGTCGTCGCGCCGAACGGCATGGTGGGTTCGTCGCCGACCGGCATCACCGCCGGCGGCCGGGGGTCCCGGGGGTCCGGCAGCGCGAGCGGCCGCTCCTCGTCGCGGTCGTCCTCGCGCTCGTCCCGGTCGGCGCGCTCGCAGTCCTCGCGCCGTTCGGTGTCCGGGCGGCTCTCCCGTTCCCTGTCGGGCAGTTCGACGTCCCGCTCGGTGTCGGTGCGCAGTTCGGGGTCGTCGACGGGGTCCTCGCGCGGGCGCCTGGGCGTGGGCCTGGTCGAGGTGCCGGACGTGCCGCGCCCCGACCCGCGCGGCGCGGTCCAGCAGAACCCCGAGGTGCCCGAGCGGAAGCGGTTCTGCTCGCGCTCGGACTGCGGGGCGCAGGTGGGGCGTGCGCGCGGTGACCGGCCGGGCCGCACCGAGGGGTTCTGCACCAAGTGCGGCCACCCCTACTCGTTCGTGCCGAAGCTGAACCCGGGCGACATCGTGCACGGCCAGTACGAGGTCGTGGGCTGTCTGGCGCACGGCGGGCTCGGCTGGGTCTATCTGGCCATCGACCGCGCGGTGTCGGACCGCTGGGTGGTCCTCAAGGGCCTGCTCGACACGGGCGACCAGGACGCGATGGCCGCCGCGATCTCCGAGCGCCGCTTCCTCGCCGAGATCGAGCACTCCAACATCGTCCGGATCTACAACTTCGTCGAGCACCTCGACCAGCGCACCGGCTCCATGGACGGCTACATCGTCATGGAGTACGTCGGCGGCAAGTCCCTGAAGGAGATCGCCAACGGCCGCCGCACCGCCGAGGGCCGGCGCGATCCGCTGCCGGTCGAGCAGGCCTGCGCGTACGGCATCGAGGCCCTGGAGGCGCTCGGGCATCTGCACAGCCGCAATCTGCTGTACTGCGACTTCAAGGTCGACAACGCCATCCAGACCGAGGGCCAGCTCAAGGTCATCGACATGGGCGCGGTCCGCAGGATGGACGACGACGAGTCCGCGATCTACGGCACGGTCGGCTACCAGGCCCCCGAAGTCGCCGAGGTGGGGCCCTCGGTGGCCTCCGACCTCTACACGGTCGCCCGCACCCTCGCGGTCCTGACCTTCGACTTCCAGGGCTATACGAACGTGTTCGTGGACTCCCTGCCCGACCCCGACAACATCGAGGTCTTCCGGAAGTACGAGTCGTTCTACCGCCTCCTGGTCCGGGCCACGGACCCGGATCCGGCCCGCCGCTTCGCCTCCGCGCAGGAGATGGCCGAGCAGCTCACGGGGGTCCTGCGGGAGGTCGTGGCGCTCCAGACGGGGCGGCCGCGGCCCGCGCTGTCCACCCTGTTCGGGCCCGAGGTGAAGGTGACGGACACGGAGCTGTTCGCGGAGCTGTCCGGGGACGTGTCGCGGCTCGGGGCGCGCCCCCTGGCCCCGGCGGGCTCCAACGGCCATCCGGAGCTGCCGCCCGCCGCCCCGGCCGAGGCCGCGCTCGTGCGTCCGCTGGAGTCCGCGGCGACGGCCCTGGCCCTGCCGGTGCCCCGCGTCGACCCGGGCGATCCGAACGCCGGGTTCCTGGCCGGTCTCATCGCCTCCGCGCCCGCCGAGCTGATCTCCGCGCTCCGGGCCGCGCCCGCCGACTCGGTGGAGCTCCAGCTGCGCGGCCTGCGCGCCCGGCTCGCCATGGGTGAGCTGACGCCCGCCGCCGAGGCGCTCGCCGAGCTGGAGCGACAGCGTCCGGACGACTGGCGGGTGGTCTGGTACCGGGGCGTGGCGGCCCTGGCGACCGGCGACTTCGAGAACGCGGCGCTGTCCTTCGACGCGGTCTACGACGCGTTCCCCGGCGAGCCCGCGCCGAAGCTGGCGCTCGGCGTCTGCGCGGAGGTCCTCGGCCAGCTCGACAACGCCGCCGAGTACTACCGCCTGGTGTGGACGACCGACCCGAGCTATGTGAGCGCCGCGTTCGGTCTGGCCCGGGTGCAGCTCGCCTCCGACGACAGGCCCGGTGCCGTGCGCACCCTGGAGTCGGTGCCGGAGTCCTCCATCCACTACACCGCGGCCCGGGTGGCGGCGGTGCGGGCGCGGCTCAGGTGGCGCCTGTCCGCGGGCGCCACGGCCTCGCCGGGCACGGCCTTCCTGGACGAGCTGACGGCCGCCGCGGGGCAGATCGAGGCGCTCGCCGGATTCGGTCTCGACGCGGTGCGCAGGGAGCGTCTGTCGACCGAGGTTCTGGGGACGGCGCTCGACTGGGTACTCTCCGGTAGGCACTCTGGTCACGCCTCCGCGCCGCCGGCCGCCACCGGCGCGCGGACCGTACTGCTCGGCAGCGACCTGGACGAGCGCGGTCTCCGGTTCGGTCTGGAGCGTTCGTACCGGACACTGGCCCGGCTCGCTCAGGGTGGCGAGGAGAGGATCGAACTGGTGGAGCGGGCCAACCGTTTCCGCCCCCGGACGTGGGTGTGAGTATGTCGCAGATGCCCCAGCTGTCTGCCTGCCCCAGCTGTGAGGAGCCGCTGGAGTCGGGTGACCTGTTTTGCGGAGCGTGCGGGTTCGACCTGTCGGCCGTACCGGCGCGCCCCGAGGTGTCGCCCAACGGCGCCGCCGGGCCCGCCGGTGACCCCGGCGCCGCGAACGGGCAGCCCGCGCAGTGGCCGGTCGCCCCGGACGTCGAC
>NZ_LIRJ01000395.1 GCF_001419745.1 Streptomyces silaceus
ACGCGACGAGCTGCTTGTTGCCCGGCTGGTCCTCGCGCGCCACGACCACGCAGGAGCGGACGGCCGGGTGGATGCCGAGTGCGGCTTCGATCTCGCCGAGTTCGATGCGGAACCCACGGATCTTGACCTGGTCGTCGTTGCGCCCCAGATACTCCAGCGAACCGTCCGGCAACTGCCGCGCCAGATCACCCGTCTTGTACATCCGCGCACCCGCACGCCCACAGAACGGGTCCTCCACGAACCGCTCCGCCGTCAGCTCCGGACGGTTCAGATACCCGCGCGCGACCCCCTCACCGCCCACGAACAGCTCACCGACCGCACCCACCGGCACCGGCCGCCCCCGCCCGTCCAGCACATAAATCCGCAGATCAGGAATCCGCTCACCGATCGGGCTGGCCGACCCGTCGGTGTCCGCCTCCACCAACGGCCGATACGTCACATGCACG
The DNA here is from genome assembly GCF_001419745.1 of Streptomyces silaceus. Lineage (GTDB taxonomy): Bacteria > Actinomycetota > Actinomycetes > Streptomycetales > Streptomycetaceae > Streptomyces > Streptomyces silaceus. The sequence goes on from NZ_LIRJ01000395.1 coordinate 447, forward strand.
GTCGTCTCCGTGATCCCGTACATGTTCACCAACCGCGTACCGGCATTCACCGCACGCCGCATCCACGGCTTCAACGCCCCCACATCCAGCGCCTCACCACCAAACACCACCGCCCGCAGCCGATGCCCCGCACCGTCCTCACCCTGCGCCGCGATCAACTGCCGGAACGCACTCGGCGTCTGGTTCAACACCGTCACACCCGCAGCACACAACAACTCATAGAACTCACGCGGATTCCGCGTCACCGCCTGCGGCACCACCACCAGACGCCCGCCATACAGCAACGCACCCCACATCTCCCACACCGAGAAGTCGAACGCGAACGAATGGAACAACGTCCACACATCCGACGACCCGAACCCGAACCAGCCATCCGTCGCCGTGAACAACCGCGTCACATTCCGGTGCTCGACCACCACACCCTTCGGCGTCCCCGTCGACCCCGACGTATAGATCACGTAGGCGAGATCGCCGGAGGTGGAGCCGACCTCGGCGGGGTCCAGATCGGCGTCCGACCGGCCGCTCCAGGCGCCGGCGTCGGCGCGCACGTCCACCACCGGGATGTCCGGTGCCGTCAGGCCGTCGGGCAGCCCGCCGTCCACGACCAGGACGCGCGGTGAACTGTCCCGCACCACATGGTCGAGCCGCTCGACGGGGGCGGCCGGGTCCAGCGGCACATAACCGCCACCCGCCTTCAGCACCGCCAGCACCGCCACCACAATGTGCTCACTGCGCGGCAGACACAGACCCACCAACGTCTCGCGCCCCACACCCAGTTCACGCAAATGCCGCGCCAGACGATTCGCCCGCGCATTCAGCTCGCCATACGTCAGCGACACGCCCTCGAACTCGACCGCCACCGCGTCCGGCGCCCCGGCCACCACCGACTCGAACCACTCATGAACACACCTCTCCTCCGACACCAGACCGGCAGGAGCCGCGTTCCACTCCTCCAGCACCCGCCGACGCTCGGCCGGGGAGAGGACGTCCACGTCGAGGGCCCGCGTCCCGGCGCCGTCGTCCTCGGCGAGGGCGGCGACGATGCCGGACAGCGCCGCCTCGACGTTCCCGACGAGCGCCTCGCACGCGACCGTGTCGTCCACGCGGACGTGCAGGGCGAGTTCGCTGCCGAAGTCGTCGAGCGAGACCACGAGCGGGTAGTTGATCGCGTCGGCCTCCGCCAGCCAGTGGATGCCCTGGCCGGTGACGGCGGCCCCGGACGCGTCCCCGTGTCCGGGCTCGAAGTGCCGGACGTTGATGACCGCGCTGAACAGCGGGGTGTCGGCGTCCAGGCCGCTGCAGCGCTGCGCCAGGCTCAGCGCGCTCTGCTCGCGGGCGATCAGCTCCTTCAGGCCGGTGTCGACGTCCGCGATCAGCTCCTGCACGGTCCGGTCCGCGAGACGCACGCGCAGCGGCAGGGTGTTGATGAAGTTGCCGAGCATGCTCTCCACGCCGGGCACGCCCTGGAGGCGGCCCGACATCACGGTGCCGAACACGACGTCGTCGCTGCCGGCCGCCGCGGCCGTGACGCACGCCCATGCCGCGTGGAACAGGCAGGCCGGGCTGATGTGCAGCCGCTTGGACTGGGCGCGGATCGCGCGGGTGAGGTCCTCCGGCAGCGCGCGGCGCAGCTGCGGATAGCGGTGGCCGTCGCCGCGCACGTCCGTCAGGCCGAACGGCGTGGTCGGCTCGGTGACGTCGGCGAGCATGGCCCGGAAGTGGGCCTCCCCGTCGTCGGCGGTCGTCTGCCGCAGGGTGTGGGCGACGAAGTCGCGGTAGGGGGCGGGCGCCTTGAGCAGGGCGGCGCGGCCCGCCATGTGGGTGGCCAGCTCGGTGAGGACCAGGCGCAGGGTGGTGGCGTCCTCGATGAGGTGGTGGGCGCTGAGGAGGAGGTGGCGCCGCTCGGAGCGCGGGTCCTCGGCGACGAGGAGTTTCAGCAGGGGCGCCTGGTCGACGCGCATGCGGCGCGGCCGGTCCAGGAGGGCGCGGGCCTGCTCCTCGGCGTCGGTGCCGGGGTCGAGACGCGTCCGCTCCACCGTCAGGCGGGCGGTGCGGTGGACGACCTGTACGGGCTCGGGCAGGTCGGCGGTGAGCACGGCGGTGCGCAGCACGTCGTGCCGGTCGACGAGCGCCTGGAGCGCCTCCGTGAACGCGTCGGCCACCTTGTCGTCGTCCGCGGCGAGCAGGACGGAGACCAGGTAGGGGTCGTTGTCCGGGTCGAGCAGGTGGTGGAAGAGGATGCCCTCCTGGGCGGGGGCCAGCGGGTAGACGTCCTGGACGTTGGGCGCGCCGCCGGGCACGGTGGCGACGACCGTGTCGACCTGCTCCTGGGTCAGCTCGACCAGGGGCAGCATGTCCGGGGTGAGGCGCGCGCAGCCCAGGGGGATCAGGTTCGGCGGGACGCCGTCGTCCACGGGGGCGGCGCCGGCCCCGTCGATGGCCTCCGCCAGGCGGGCCAGGGTCGGGCTGCTGAACACGCTGCGCACCGAGACGTCGAGGCCCAGTTCCTTCAGGCGGGCCACCAGGACCGTGATGAGCAGCGAGTGACCGCCGAGCTCGAAGAAGTTGTCGTCGGCGCCGACGCGCTCCTCGTCGAAGCCGAGCAGTTCCGCCCAGACCGAGGCGAGGGCGCGCTCGGTGGGGGTGCTCGGCGCGACGTACTCGCGCTGGGCGTACGCGTCGATATTCGGTGCCGGGAGCGCCTTGCGGTCGAGCTTGCCGTTGGTGGTCAGTGGCAGGCTCTCCAGGGCCACGTAGGCGCTGGGGACCATGTACTCGGGGAGCATGCGCTCCACGTGCCGGCCCAGCTCGGTGCGGAAGTCCGTGTCCGCGTGCCCGTCCTCCGCGACGACGTACGCGACGAGCTGCTTGTTGCCCGGCTGGTCCTCGCGCGCCACGACCACGCAGGAGCGGACGGCCGGGTGGATGCCGAGTGCGGCTTCGATCTCGCCGAGTTCGATGCGGAACCCACGGATCTTGACC
>NZ_LIRJ01000396.1 GCF_001419745.1 Streptomyces silaceus
CGCGGTGATCGGTAGCACGCATGCTCGACCGGCCCCGCCGCGGCCCTCGTCGGGGCTCGTTCCGGATGCCTTCCCGGCGGGCGTCGGGGCGCGTGCTCATGTGGTCTCCCTCGGCCGCGGCCGCCTGTGGTGGCAGGAGCCGTGGCCGGTACGGGAATTGGCCGTAAACAGCCTCAAACCGGGGCCATGGCATGATCTCTGAGTGACCGTCATGCCGAGATCGCTCAGACGCGCCGCGGCCCTCGCGGCGGCCGCGCTGCTCCTGGCCGGGTGCGGGCTCTCCGAGGAGCTGGACCGCGAGGCGAACCCGGAGCGCGAGCCGAGCCCCGTGGCGACGCGGCCGGACCCGGCGCCGTCCGCTCCCGCACCGTCCGCCTCGGCGCCCAACGGCCCCTCTCCCGCCCCCGAGGGTTGCCCGGAGTCGGGCGTCACGATGTCGCCGGGCATGGTCACCGCGGCCATGGGGCTGCGCGCGATGTCGGTGACCGCGACCAACTGCGGCAAGGGCGTGCGCGAGCTGAACGGCTACCCCGACATCCGCGTGCGCGGCGTGGACCGCCGGCTGTTCGACGTGACGGTGCTCAAGGGGACCGAGCCGGTCACCACCATGGACGACCCGGGCCCGAGCCGCGTCACGCTCAAGCCGGGGGAGTCCGCGTACACCTCACTGGTGTGGCGGTACTCGGCCGTGGACGCGGCCACCAAGAGCGGCAGCGGTGTCTACGTGGAGATCGGTCCCGCCAAGGGAGCGCCCCGCCAGACCATCGAGCCGGACGGCGGTCTCGACATCGGCGAGACGGGCATGCTCGGCACGACCGCCTGGCAGAAGAGCCCGTCGGACGACGACGGGCCGGGTGGCGCCGGGCCGGACGGGGCCCGGCCGGGCGACGCCTCGCGGCCCTGAGGCCCCGCACCCCCGGCTGTACCGCCCCCGTGGATCAGGGCACCCGGGCCGTCCACTCGGCGGTCGAGAACTTGGTCCGCACGAGCTCCTGGGCGCGCGCCATCTCCTCGTCGGTGACCTTGCCCGGCGTCAGGCCGTAGCGGCCGCGGAAGGAATCGATCATGCGGTCGATGACCGCCTCGCGCGGCAGACCCGTCTGACGGCGCAGTGGGTCGACGCGCTTCTTCGCGCTCTTCGTACCCTTGTCGGACAGCTTTTCCTTGCCGATGCGCAGCACTTCCAGCATCTTGTCCGCGTCGATGTCGTACGACATCGTCACGTGGTGCAGCACCGCGCCCGCCCCGCCGCCGGGCGCCACGGTCCGCTTCTGCGCGGCGCCCGCGATCTTCCCCGCCTCCGTCGCGATGTCGTTCAGCGGCTGGTACCACGCCTTGATCCCCATGTCGGCGAGGGCGCCGAGCACCCAGTCGTCGAGGTAGGCGTAGCTGTCCTGGAAGGAGAGGCCCTGGACGAGCGCCTCGGGCACGGACAGCGAATACGTGATGGTGTTGCCGGGCTCCACGAACATCGCGCCGCCGCCGGAGATCCGCCGCACGACGTCGATGCCGTGCCGGGCCGCGCCCTCCGGGTCGACCTCGTTCGCCAGCGACTGGAAGCTGCCGATGATCACGGAGGGAGAGGCCCACTCCCACACGCGCAGCGTCGGCGGGCGCCGGCCCGCCGCCACCTCCTGGGTCAGTACCTCGTCGAGCGCCATGTGCAGCGCGGGCGGCTGCGGCCCCTCGTGCACCAGCTGCCAGGCGTAGTCGGTCCAGTCCGTCGCGTGCGCGAGGGCGCGGCGCACGGCGACGCCGATCCCCTCCGACGTCAGGCCGTACATGACGGTGCCTTCGGGGAGCACGGCGTCGATGCGGGCGGCCAGGCCCGCCGCGTCCGTGTCGGCGGGGGCGCCGTCGAGGGCGCCGTTGATCGCGTCGAGCGCCTCGTCGGGTTCGAGGAAGAAGTCACCGGCCACGCGCGTGTGCCGCAGCTCGCCGTCCTCGACGTCCAGGTCCACCACGACGAGCTTGCCGCCGGGGACCTTGTACTCACCGTGCACCGTGCTTCCTCCATGCCCGTGGGGCGCAGCGCCCTCGGCTCGATGTTCCGAATCGTCCCCCAACGCTAGCCGAGCCCCGGAATGTCCGGTCGGGCGCCGAAGCGTCCACCGGGAGTGCATCCCTGCGGGGCCGACCGGCCGAAGAACGGTGAGAAGAGGCAGCAGCGCCGGCAGTGCGAACTGGCGGCGAGCACTGTCCCGCGCCGGCACAGCCCCTGGAGCCCCACCATGAACGTCTCGGTCGTCCTGTTCACCTCGGACCTGCGGGTGCACGACCATCCGCCGCTGCGCGCCGCCGTCTCGGGGTCGGACGCCGTGGTCCCGCTGTTCGTGCGTGACCGGGCCATCGCCGGGACCGGTACGGTGGGGCCGAACCGGGAGGCGTTCCTCGCCGACTGCCTGACCGACCTCGACGAGCAGCTGCGCGAGCGCGGCGGCCGTCTGGTGCTGCGCACCGGCGACCTCGTCGAGCAGGTGCGGGCCGTCGTGGCGGCGACGGACGCCGACGAGGTCCACATGGCGGCCGGCGTCAGCCGGTACGCGCACGACCGCGAGCGCCGGCTGCGCGAGGCCCTGGAGTGGGACGGGCGGCGCCTGTACGTCCACGAGGCCGTGGTCACCGTGGTGCCGCCCGGCGCCGTGACCCCCGCGAACTCCGACCACTTCGCCGTCTTCACGCCGTACTTCCGCCGCTGGTCCGACCAGGGCGTACGGGCGGTGCTCGGTGCCCCGCGCAGTGTGCGCGTACCGGACCACGTGCGCTCGGACCCGCTGCCCGCGCGCGACGACGTCGAGGACGTCTCGCCGGGGCTCGCGCGCGGCGGCGAGAGCGCCGGACGGACGCAGTGGAAGGCGTGGCTGCGCGACGGCATCGACGGCTACAGCGACCACCACGACGACCTCGCGGGCGACCTCACCTCGAAGCTCTCGCCCCACCTGCACTTCGGCACGCTGTCGAGCACCGAACTCGTGCACGGCGCCCGCGCCCGCGGCTCCGAGGGCGCCGGGGACTTCATCCGCCAGCTGTGCTGGCGCGACTTCCACCACCAGGTGCTCGCGGCCAGGCCGCGGACGGCCGAGGCCGACTACCGCACGCGCGGCGACCGGTGGCGCTCGGAGGAGTCGGCGGCCGACGAGATCCGCGCGTGGCGGGAGGGGCGCACGGGCTATCCGGTCGTCGACGCGGCGATGCGCCAGCTGCGGCACGAGGGCTGGATGCACAACCGCGGCCGGCTGCTGACCGCCAGCTTCCTGACGAAGACGCTCTACGTCGACTGGCGGGTGGGCGCCCGTCACTTCCAGCGGCTCCTGGTCGACGGCGACGTCGCCAACAACCAGCTCAACTGGCAGTGGATGGCGGGCACCGGCACGGACAGCCGGCCCAACCGGGTGCTCAACCCCGTCCTCCAGGCCAAGCGCTACGACCCGGACGGCACCTACGTACGCCGCTGGGTGCCCGAACTGGACGGCCTCAAGGGCGCCTCGGTGCACGAGCCGTGGAAGCTCCACGGGCTGGAGCGGGCACAGTACGACTACCCGGACCCGATCGTCGAACTGGCCGACGGGCTCAGCCGGTTCAAGCAGGCGCGGGGCATCGACTGACGGTGGACGGGGTCCGCCCCCAGCGGGAGTGGGGGCGGACGGCCGGCGCGGCTCCACGGCCGCTGCCCGGACGGCTCCGTCACAGGGCGCGGCCGGACGTCTCGGAGCGGCGGGGACGGGCCTCGGCCCGGCCGAGGCCCTCGCGCAGGGCCTGCAGTCCGCGCCGCGTATGGCTCTTGACCGTGCCCAGCGGCAGGCCGGTCCGCTCCGAGATCTGCGCCTGCGTCAGGTCCGCGTAGAACGCCAGCCGCAGCACCATCTGCTGCGCGGACGGCAGACTCGCCAGCTCACGCTGGACGAGGAGCCGGTCCAGGGCCTGCTCGGTGACCGGGCCGACGGTGGAGGTCACCTCCTGGCGGGCACTCACGGCGGCCACGATCAGGGCGCGCTTGCTGCGCGCGGCGAGCGCGTCGGCGATCTTGTGGCGGGTGATGCCCATCAGCCAGCCGCTCAGGCCCCCGGCGCCGGGCCGGTAGCCGTGCCTGCCGCGCCAGGCGGCGAGGAACACCTGCTGCGTCACGTCCTCGGCGTCCGGGCCGTCGCCCAGCGCACGTGCGGCGACCCCGAGCACGAGCCGCCTCCAGCGCCGGTAGACCGCCGTGAGGCAGTGTTCGTCACCGGCGGCGAAGCCGGCCGCGAGCTCGGCGTCCCCGAACTGGTCCCCGGCGTCCTTCCCCTGTGGAAAGCCGTCCCGGGCAACGGAATTGACCACCGTCATGTCGCTCACTCCTCGTACCGTGGCCGATGTCCGCTCAGATTGGTGACAGTCCGTGAGAGGCGGCAACTCGCAGCGTTTGTGCGTCGTATGGTCGCCGGATGAGTGCTTCACGGATGCCCGGACCCACCCTGCGGAGCGATGCCGACGCCGCGCTGACCACGGGATCCGTCGCCCGCAGACTGGGGGTCGCGCCGACCACGCTGCGTTCGTGGGAGCGGCGGTACGGCATCGGGCCCGTCCACCGCGAGGAGGGCCGTCATCGGCGCTGGACCCCCGTCGACGTGCGGCGGGTCGAGGAGATGTGCCGGCTGACGGCGCTCGGCGTGCCGCCGGCCGAAGCCGCGCGCGTGGCCCTGCAGCAGGCCGTGACGGAGGCCTCCCGGGGGCGGCACGGGGACGACCCCGGCAGTCTCCCGCTCGGCAACGTCCGCCAGGAGTGCCGGGGGCTTGCCCGCGCGGCGGTGCGGCTCGACGGGCCCGCCGTCGAGGCGCAGCTGCGGGCCACGATCCGCGAGCACGGCTTCACCACGGGCTGGGAGGAGGTCATGGCACCCGCCCTGCACGCCATCGGACGCAAGTGGGCGTCGTCCGGGGAGCGTTACGTGGAGGTCGAGCACCTGCTCTCCTGGCACGTCTCCTCGGCCCTGCGCCACGCCCCGGGCACCTGCGCCGCCGTCGCGCCCGCCGCCGCCCTGTCGCCCGTCGCGCCCGTGGTGCTGGCCTGCGCGCCCGGCGAACAGCACACGCTTCCGCTGGAGGCGCTCGGCGCGGTCCTGCGCGAACGGGGGCTGCCCATGCGGATGTTCGGCGCCGCGCTGCCCGCGGAGGCGCTCTACGAGGCGGTGCGGCGCATCGGCCCCTCGGTGGTCGTCCTCTGGGCGCACTCGCGCGGCACGGCCGACCGCGCGCTCGTCCACCTCGTGTCCCGGGTGGAACGCGGCGTACGCGGCGCCCGTACGCATCCCGTCGTGCTGGTCGCGGGGCCCGGCTGGACGATGGCGGCGGAGGGGTACGCGCCCGGGGTCGAGCGTCTGACCGCGCTGCGGACGGCGGCGGATCGGATCGAGTCGTTGTTGGTGGCTTGAGGGGGCTTGAGGGGGCTTGAGG
>NZ_LIRJ01000397.1 GCF_001419745.1 Streptomyces silaceus
GCGGCGAGGCCCAGCGCCTGGACACCGACGCCGGCGGCCAGGGCCGCCTCGCCCTGACCCGCCGCTTCCCCAAGGGCGTCGTCCTCGGCATCGCGCCGTTCAACTTCCCGCTGAACCTCTGCGCGCACAAGATCGCCCCGGCCATCGCCGTCGGCGCGCCGATCATCCTGAAGCCGGCCCCGGCCACCCCGCTCTCCGGTCTGATCCTCGGCGAGCTGCTCGCCGAGACGGACCTGCCGGCCGGTTCGTGGAGCATCCTGCCGGTCGCCAACGACAAGATGCCGGCCCTCGTCCAGGACGAGCGGATGCCGGTCATCTCGTTCACCGGCTCCGACAAGGTCGGTTACGCGATCATGGACTCGGTGCCGCGCAAGCACTGCACCCTGGAGCTCGGCGGCAACGGCGCGGCCGTGATCCTCGACGACTTCTCCTCGGACGAGGACCTCGACTGGGCCGCCTCGCGCATCGCGACCTTCTCCAACTACCAGGGCGGCCAGTCCTGCATCTCGGTGCAGCGCGTCATCGCCGACGCCGCCGTGTACGACCGCCTCGTGCCGCGCATCGTCAAGGCCGTCGAGGCCCAGGTCACCGGTGACCCGTCCGACCCGAAGACCGACGTCGGCCCGCTGGTCAGCGAGGACGCCGCCAAGCGCGTGGAGTCCTGGGTCGACGAGGCCGCCAAGGCGGGCGCCACCGTCCTCACCGGCGGCAAGCGCGACGGCGCCTCCTACGCGCCGACCGTCCTCGCCGACGTACCCGCCGACGCGACCATCGCCTGCGAAGAGGTCTTCGGCCCGGTCCTCACGCTGAAGAAGGTCAACGGCGAGGAAGAGGCCTTCGCCGCGGTCAACGACTCCAAGTTCGGCCTCCAGGCGGGCGTGTTCACGCACGACCTCCAGGTCGCCTTCCGCGCGCACCGCGCCCTGGAGGTCGGCGGCGTGGTCATCGGCGACGCCCCGTCCTACCGCGCCGACCAGATGCCGTACGGCGGCGTGAAGCAGTCCGGCGTGGGCCGCGAGGGCGTGCGCTACGCGATGGACGACTACACCTACGAGCGCGTGATGGTCCTGACCGGTCTCGCCCTCTAGGACGCGACCGCCCACCATCGGGCGAGCCCCCGGCGCGCGCCTGTCCCGCGCGCCGGCGACGACGGCCGGAGCCCACTGTGCGGGGGCTCCGGCCGTCGTGCTGTACGCCGTGCGTCAGACGATGCGCTCCTGCGCGTCGAACTGGTCGACCGGCTCGTTGGTGCAGGCCGCCACGGGGCCGCCGAGCACGTTGCCGCCGACGCCCTGCGGCGCCGGGACGGCGCAGCGCAGGTCCACGTGGACGAACGAGGCGCCGTAGCTGTTGAGGATGCCGCCCGGGTCGCCGCCGATGGCCACGTCGCCGTTGTTGGTGGCGAACTCCGAGGAGTCCGCGGCGGCCACGCCCGCACCGCCGACGGTCGCGGCGGCGGCCGCGGCCATCAGCGCGGCACCGGTCAGAACTTTCCGGATCATCTTTGCTCCAATGGGGGAGGGAAGTCGATGGCAGCACCCGCGGCCATCAACCGGAGAAAACAGGGCTGCCGCGGAAAGGTCACCGCGTTTCATTCATTCAGTGCAACGCCCCGAGTCGATGTCTCGAGTCAATGTTCCGAGTCAATGTCGGGGGTCAATGTGCGGGGTCAATTGAGTGCCCTTTTCCGGCCCTTTTCGGTATCGGAGTGGAATTCTTCACGCGAATGCCGGAAGGGGGTCGTGTTCCGTTGTTCGTGGCGCAATTGTGTGCCGCTTCGCATGCGGCCCAGGCGGAAACGAGAAGGCCCTCCTTCGACCGTGCGAGGAGACAGCACGGTCGAAGGAGGGCCCGCTCAGACCCGCGGCGAAGGAAGGGATCCTCGGCGCGGGGTCAGAGGATGCGCTCAGGCGCGTCGAACTGGTCGACCGGCGCGTTGTTGCAGGTCGTGACCGGGCCGCCGAGCACGTTGCCGCCGACACCCTGGGCCGCAGGGACGGCGCAGCGCAGGTCGACGTCGACGAAGGGGGCGCCGTAGGCGTTGGCGACACCGCCGGGGTCGCCCGCGATGGCGACGTCGCCGTTGTCGGTGGCGAACTCCGAGGAGCCGGTGCCCGTACCGCTGACCGTGTCGCCGTAGGCGACGCGGGCGGCCTTGTTCATGTCGTGCGCGCTGGTGGTCATGTTCTCGGCCTCGGGGCCACTCGTCGTCGCCGAGGCCACACCGGCGGCGCTCACGGTAGCGGCGGTGGCGGCGGTCGCGAGCGCGGCGCCGGCCAGAACCTTCCGGATCATCATTGCTCCAATTTCAGAGGGGGTGACGGCTGCATTCTGCAGCAGTCGTTCTGCCGGAACGGGACTCCGGGAAGAAAGGTCACCTGCATTCACGCATTCAGTCCATTCCGCGCCCGGATGCCTTGTGCGGAATAGGGGCCGCTTAAATTTTCTCCGAACATGCGAAGGAATGCGGGCTCCCTCGGCGGGCTCCCTCGGCGGGCGTCGGCGCCGGGTGATCCGGTCCGGCCGGATTCTGCGCGAGGGCTGGCCGGGATGCCCGGAATCGGGTACATACGATCGAGTAGCACCGGTCGGTAACGGGCCGGGCCGGTGGCCCCGACACGCGGCGAGGTGAACCTCATGTCCGCAACATCCCCCGCACCCGAGCCCCGGGCGAAGGTCTCCGAACGAGAGGCCAGGCAGGTCGCCGAGGCCGCCCGCGAGCAGGACTGGCGCAAGCCCAGTTTCGCCAAGGAGCTCTTCCTCGGCCGCTTCCGGCTCGACCTGATCCATCCGCACCCGCTGCCCCCCGACCCGGACGCCCGGCGCGGCGAGGAGTTCCTCGCCAAGCTCCGCGACTTCTGCGAGACGAAGATCGACTCCGCCCGCATCGAGCGCGAGGCACAGATCCCCGACGAGGTGATCAAGGGCCTCAAGGAGCTCGGCGCGCTCGGCATGAAGATCGACACGAAGTACGGCGGGCTCGGCCTCACGCAGGTGTACTACAACAAGGCCCTCGCCCTGATCGGCTCCGCGAACCCGGCGATCGGCGCGCTGCTCTCCGCGCATCAGTCGATCGGCGTACCGCAGCCCCTGAAGATCTTCGGCACCCAGGAGCAGAAGGACGCCTTCCTGCCCCGCTGCGCCCGCACCGACATCAGCGCCTTCCTGCTGACCGAGCCGGACGTCGGCTCCGACCCGGCGCGGCTCGCCACGACGGCCGTGCCCGACGGCGACGACTACGTCCTGGACGGCGTGAAGCTGTGGACCACCAACGGCGTCGTCGCCGATCTGCTCGTCGTCATGGCGCGCGTGCCGAAGTCCGACGGCCACAAGGGCGGCATCACGGCCTTCGTCGTCGAGGCGGCCGCCGAGGGCGTCACCGTCGAGAACCGCAACGCGTTCATGGGCCTGCGCGGCCTGGAGAACGGCGTGACCCGCTTCCACCAGGTCCGCGTCCCGGCCGCGCACCGCATCGGCCCGGAGGGCGCGGGCCTGAAGATCGCCCTCACCACGCTCAACACCGGCCGGCTCTCGCTGCCCGCGATGTGCGTCGGCGCCGGCAAGTGGTGCCTGAAGATCGCCCGTGAGTGGTCGGGGGCGCGCGAGCAGTGGGGCAAGCCGGTCGCGTACCACGAGGCCGTCGGAACGAAGATCTCCTTCATCGCGGCGACGACCTTCGCCCTGGAGGCCGTGCTCGACCTCTCCTCGCAGATGGCCGACGAGGACCGCAACGACATCCGCATCGAGGCCGCCCTGGCCAAGCTGTACGGCTCCGAGATGGCCTGCCTGATGGCCGACGAACTCGTCCAGATCCGCGGCGGGCGCGGCTTCGAGACCGCCGCGTCACTGGCCGCCCGCGGCGAGCGGGCCGTCCCCGCCGAGCAGATCCTGCGCGACCTGCGCATCAACCGGATCTTCGAGGGCTCCACCGAGATCATGCACCTGCTGATCGCCCGGGAGGCCGTGGACGCCCACCTCAAGGTCGCCGGCGACCTCATCGACCCCGACAAGTCCCTGTCCGACAAGGCGAAGGCGGGCGCGAGGGCCGGTGGCTTCTACGCGCGCTGGCTGCCGAAGCTGGTCACGGGACCCGGCCAACTCCCGCGCTCGTACGCCGAGTTCCATCCCGAGGGCCACGCCGACCTCTCCGGTCATCTGCGCTACGTCGAGCGCGGCGCCCGCAAGCTGGCCCGCTCCACCTTCTACGCCATGTCCCGCTGGCAGGGAAAGATGGAGACCAAGCAGGGCTTCCTCGGCCGGGTCGTCGACATCGGCGCCGAGCTCTTCGCGATGAGCGCGGCGTGCGTGCGCGCCGAACTCCTGCGCACCACCGAGGACTACGGCCGCGAGGCGTATCAGCTCGCCGACACCTTCTGCCGCCAGGCCCGTATCCGGATCGACGAACTCTTCGACCGGCTGTGGACCAATACCGACGAGGTGGACCGCAAGGTCGTCAAGGGCGTTCTCTCGGGCACGTACACCTGGCTCGAATCGGGAATCATCGACCCCTCCGGAGACGGGCCGTGGATCGCGGAAGCGGCCCCCGGACCCTCGAAACACGAGAACGTCCACCGCCCCATTCGCTGAAAGCCGTCACGCTCGCCGCATTCCGCCCCAGCCGGAACCGGTCCGCTTGATGTGTGTGGTGACCCCGCTCACAATGGGCGGACCGGCCGGCGAACCCAGGGGGGATTTCGGTGTCCGTCCTCAAACTGGAGCGTCTCACCGGAAGGATCATGCGTGCCGGCGAGGGCAGAATGCTCCGCAGGCTGGAACGGATCAGGGATCTCGTCAACTCCATCGAGGAGGACGTCGAGGGACTCTCCGACGCCGAACTGCGCGCCCTCACCGACGAGTACAAAGAACGCCACGCCGAGGGCGAGAGCCTCGACGATCTCCTTCCCGAGGCCTTCGCGACCGTCCGCGAGGCCGCCCGGCGCACCCTCGGCATGCGCCATTTCGACGTCCAGGTGATGGGCGGCGCCGCACTCCATCTCGGCAATGTCGCGGAAATGCAGACGGGCGAGGGAAAGACCCTCTCCGCGACACTGCCCGCCTATCTGAACGCCCTCACCGGCAAGGGCGTCCACCTCGTCACGGTCAACGACTACCTGGCCGCGCGCGACGCCCAGTGGATGGGCCGCGCCTACCGCTTCCTCGGCCTGACCGTCGGCGTCATCAAGACCGAGATGAGCCCGGCCGAGCGCCGCGAGGCCTACGCCTGCGACATCACGTACGGCACCAACAACGAATTCGGCTTCGACTACCTGCGCGACAACATGGCCTGGTCGAAGGGCGAACTGGTGCAGCGCGGACACCATTTCGCGATCGTCGACGAGGCGGACTCCATCCTCATCGACGAGGCCCGTACCCCGCTGATCATCTCGGGACCGGCCGACCAGCCGACGCATTGGTACGGATTCTTCGCCGCCACCGTGAAGAACATGAAGGGCGTCGCGATCCAGGAGGAGAAGTTCACGACCCCGCAGCGCAAACTCGAACTCGCCGACCTGCGCGCCGCGTACGACTACGAGTACGACCCGAAGAAACGCACCGTCGCCGTCCTCGACAACGGCGTGGAATTCCTGGAGGACCAGCTCGGCATCGACAACTTCTACGACTCCGCCAACACGCCCCTCATCGGTCAGCTGAACAACGCCCTCAAGGCCAAGGAGCACTTCAAGAAGGACAAGGACTACGTCGTCACCGACGGCGAGGTCCTGATCGTCGACGAGCACACCGGCCGCATTCTCGCCGGACGCCGCTACAACGAAGGCGTCCATCAGGCGATCGAGGCGAAGGAAGGCGTGACGATCAAGGACGAGAACCAGACGCTCGCCACGATCACCCTGCAGAACTTCTTCCGCCTCTACGAGAAACTCTCCGGAATGACCGGCACGGCCATGACCGAGGCCGCCGAGTTCCACCAGATCTACAAACTCCACGTGGTGCCCATCCCCACCAACAAACCGATGGTCCGCGCCGACCGGCCCGACGTGATCTACCGCGACGAGTCCGTGAAGTTCGGCGCGGTCGTCGAGGACATCGCCGAGCGGCACGACGCGGGCCAGCCGATCCTCGTCGGCACCGTCTCCGTGGAGAAGTCCGAGCGCCTCTCCGCGCTGCTCAACCGGCGTGGCATCCGGCACGAGGTGCTCAACGCCAAGAACCACGGCCGCGAGGCACAGATCGTCGCGCAGGCCGGCCGCAAGGGCGCCGTCACCGTCGCCACGAACATGGCGGGCCGCGGCACCGACATCATGCTCGGCGGCAACCCCGAGGCCATGGCCGAGGCCGAGCTCAAGGAGAGCGGCCTCACGCCCGAGGACGCCCCCGAGCGCTACCGCGCCGCGCTGGAGCGCATCGAGGCCGCCGCGGAGGCCGAGCACACCGAGGTCAAGGAGCTCGGCGGCCTCTACGTCCTCGGCACCGAGCGCCACGAGTCGCGCCGCATCGACAACCAGCTGCGCGGCCGCAGCGGCCGCCAGGGCGACCCCGGCCAGTCCCGCTTCTACCTGTCGCTCGGCGACGACCTGATGCGGCTGTTCCGCGCCGAGCTGGTCGAGCGGGTCATGCTCATGGCCAACATCCCCGACGACGTCCCCATCGAGAACAAGATGGTGACCCGCGCCATCGCCTCCGCGCAGTCCCAGGTCGAACAGCAGCACTTCGAGACCCGCAAGAACGTCCTCAAGTACGACGAGGTCCTCAACCGCCAGCGCGGCCTGATCTACACGGAGCGCCGCCGCGTCCTGGAGGGCGAGAACCTCCGCGAGCAGATCCACCACTTCATGGACGACACCGTCGAGGGGTACGTCGCCGCGGCCACCGCCGAGGGCTTCGCCGAGGAGTGGGACCTGGAGCGGCTGTGGCGCGCCTGCCGTCAGCTGTACCCCGTGCGGGTGACCACCGAGGACCTCGACCTGGAGGCGGGCCACCGCTCCGACGTGACCGCCGAGCTGATCGCCGAGGCCCTGCGGGACGACGTCCACGCGCGCTACGAGGAGCGCGAACGGGCGCTCGGCGAGGACGTCGTGCGCGAGCTGGAGCGCCGCGTCGTGCTCTCCGTCCTCGACCGCAAGTGGCGCGAG
>NZ_LIRJ01000398.1 GCF_001419745.1 Streptomyces silaceus
TCATGGATCTCACGGGTCTCATAGATCTCACCGAGCTCACGGGGCTCATGGATCTCACGGGTCTCACGACGGCACGGGAACGGCCGACTTGATCAGGTATCCCGCCCCGCGCCGCGTGTGGATCATCGGCTCCCGCCCCGCGTCGATCTTCCGGCGCAGATACGAGATGTAGAGCTCGACGACGTTGGCCTGGCCCCCGAAGTCGTAGTTCCACACCCGGTCGAGGATCTGCGCCTTGCTGAGCACGCGCCGCGGATTGCGCATGAGGTAGCGCAGCAGCTCGAACTCGGTGGCGGTCAGATGGATGGAGTCCCCGCCTCGCGTCACCTCGTGGCTGTCCTCGTCGAGCGTCAGGTCGCCGACCACCAGGGTCGACTCGCTGCGCTTGTCGGCGGCGCCCGCCCGGCGGATGAGCCCGCGCAGCCGCGCCACCACTTCCTCCAGGCTGAAGGGCTTGGTGACGTAGTCGTCCCCGCCCGCGGTGAGCCCGGCGATGCGGTCCTCCACCGCGTCCTTCGCGGTCAGGAAGAGCACGGGCACGTCCGGCATCTCGCGGCGCAGCCTGCCGAGCAGGGAGAGCCCGTCCATGTCGGGCAGCATCATGTCGAGCACCACGGCGTCGGGCCGGAACGCGCGCGCGGCCCGCACCGCGCCCGCGCCGTCCTCGGCGCTGCGGATCTGCCAGCCCTCGTAGCGCAGGGCCATGGACAACAGCTCGGTGAGCGACACCTCGTCGTCCACGACGAGCACGCGGACGGGGCTCCCGTCCGGCCTGAGCAGTTCGGTACGCGCCTGGGGCGTGGTCGTGGTCATACGCACACCCTGGGCAGCGCCCGTGAGAGCACCCTTGCGCCAACCTGTGAATTCCCTGAGAAAGCGCCGCGGAGTTCTCTGGGGAGGCGCCGCCCAGTTCCTCGCGGAGGCGCCGCCCGCTCACCCCGCCCCGAACAGCCGGGCGGCGTTCCCGTGCAGCACCCCCCGCAGCCACGCGTCCCCGAGCCCGAGCCGCTCCAGGGCGTCGAGCTGATGGACGTACGCGTACGGAATGTTGGGGAAGTCGCTGCCCAGCAGCACCCGGTCCCCCAGGTCGGCGAGCCTGCCGAGCTCGCTCCTCGGGAACGGCATGAGGCCCTCGCTGAAGTCGGTGAACGCCATGGTGGTGTCCAGCCGCACCTCCCCGTACCGCTCCGCGAGCGCGAAGAACTCCGCGTACTCGGGCATCCCCATGTGCGCCACCACGATCCGCAGCCGCGGATGGCGCGCGAGGAGCCGGGCCATGGGCTCGGGCCCGGTGTGCTTGCCGGGCTCCGGCCCGGACCCGCAGTGCGTCACGACCGGCACGCCCGCCTCGGCGAGCAGCCCCCAGACCCCGTCCAGGAGCGGGTCGTTGGGGTCGTACGCCCCCACCTGGAGGTGCGCCTTGAAGACCCGGGCCCCGGCCTCCACGGCCTCCCGCACATACGTCTCGGCGCCCGGCTCCGGATAGAAGGTCGCGGTGTGCAGACACCCGGGCGTGCGCCGCGCGAACTCCGCCGACCAGCCGTTGAGCCACCCCGCCATCCCCGCCTTGTGCGGATAGAGCATCGAGGTGAAGGCCCGCACCCCGAACTCCCCGAGCAGCGCGACCCGCCGCTCCTCCTCGTGCCGGTAGGTGATGGGCCACCGCACCCCGCCGCCGTTCTCCCCGAACGCGTCGAAGTACGCCCAGACCTTCCGCAGCACGCGCTCCGGCATGAAGTGCGTGTGTACGTCGATGAGTCCGGGCAGACCGAGGCGCTCCCAGTGGCGGCGTACGGCCGCGGTGCCGGCGTCGTACGCGGCGGTGCCGGCGTCGTACGCGGCGGT
>NZ_LIRJ01000399.1 GCF_001419745.1 Streptomyces silaceus
GCGTGATGACCGTGGCGGGCCGGGAGCTGCCCGTCTCCGCGGGCAGCACGCGGCACCCCACGCCCACCGGCCCCCTGACCGTCGTCGCCACCCACCGCGAACGGCGCATGCCCGCCGGGGACTTCGGCCTGGGCGGCGAGTACGACCTGAAGCTGCCCTGGGTCGTCGAGCTGCGCACCCCCGACGGCCGGACCACCTACGCCGTCGCGCTGACCTTCGACGAGAAGGCGCCCGGCACGAGGGACATCACCCGCGGCTGGCTCGGCCTGCGCAGCGAGGACGCGAAGTGGCTCCACGACCGGCTGGAACCGGGCGACGTCATCGCCGTCGAGGCCGGTGCGCACGCACGCTGAGCCGCGCTGTCAGCCCTCGCCAGTAGGCTGTCCGACATGGCCGACCCTTCCAGCTACCGCCCCAAGCCGGGACAGATCCCCGACGCCCCGGGGGTCTACAAATTCCGCGACGAGCACCGCCGGGTGATCTACGTCGGGAAGGCCAAGAGCCTGCGCCAGCGCCTGGCCAACTACTTCCAGGACCTGGCGAGCCTCCACCCGCGCACGCGCTCCATGGTGACGACGGCCGCCTCCGTCGAGTGGACGGTGGTCACCACCGAGGTCGAGGCACTCCAGCTGGAGTACTCCTGGATCAAGGAGTTCGACCCCCGGTTCAACGTCAAGTACCGCGACGACAAGAGCTATCCGTACCTCGCGGTGACGATGAACGAGGAGTTCCCGCGGGTCCAGGTGATGCGCGGCCAGAAGAAGAAGGGCGTGCGCTACTTCGGGCCCTACGGCCACGCGTGGGCCATCCGCGACACGGTCGACCTCCTGCTGCGCGCCTTCCCCGTGCGCACCTGCTCCGCGGGCGTGTTCAAGAACGCCGCGCGCACCGACCGTCCCTGCCTGCTCGGCTACATCGGCAAGTGCGCGGCGCCCTGCGTGGGCCGCGTCACCCCCGAGGAGCACCGCGAACTGGCCGAGGACTTCTGCGACTTCATGGCCGGCCGCACGGGCACCTACATCCGCCGCCTGGAGCGGCAGATGGCGGACGCCGCCGAGGAGATGGAGTACGAGAGGGCGGCGCGCCTGCGCGACGACATCGAAGCCCTCCGCAAGGCGATGGAGAAGAGCGCCGTCGTCCTCGCGGACGCCACCGACGCCGACCTGATCGCCCTCGCCGAGGACGAGCTGGAGGCCGCCGTCCAGATCTTCCACGTCCGGGGCGGGCGCGTGCGCGGCCAGCGCGGCTGGGTCACCGACAAGGTCGAGGCCGTCACCAGCGGCGACCTCGTCGAGCACGCGCTCCAGCAGCTGTACGGAGAGGAGAGCGGCGACGCCGTGCCCAAGGAGGTGCTCGTCCCCGCGCTGCCCGACCCGATAGAGCCGGTCCAGGAGTGGCTGACCGAGCGCCGCGGGGCGAACGTCTCGCTGCGCATCCCGCAGCGCGGCGACAAGAAGGCCCTCATGGAGACCGTCGCGCGCAACGCCCAGCAGTCCCTCGTCCTGCACAAGACCAAGCGCGCCTCCGACCTGACCACCCGCTCCCGCGCCCTGGAGGAGATCGCCGCCGCCCTGGAGCTGGACAGCGCCCCGCTGCGCATCGAGTGCTACGACATCTCGCATCTCCAGGGCGACGACGTGGTGGCCTCCATGGTCGTCTTCGAGGACGGCCTGGCCAGGAAGAGCGAGTACCGCCGCTTCCAGATCAAGGGCTTCGAGGGCCAGGACGACGTCCGCTCCATGCACGAGGTGATCACGCGCCGCTTCAAGCGCTACCTCGCGGAGCAGGAGAAGACCGGGAATGGGGTCTCCCCTGATCGAGCGGAGCCGAGAGCTTGGGGAAGGGCGGACGAGGTGACCGGTGAGGTCGCCGACACCGGTCCCACCGAGGAGGACGGCCGCCCCAAGCGCTTCGCCTACCCGCCGCAGCTCGTCGTGGTCGACGGCGGCCAGCCGCAGGTCGCGGCCGCCCAGCGGGCCCTTGACGAGCTCGGCATCGACGACATCGCGGTCTGCGGCCTGGCCAAGCGCCTTGAGGAGGTCTGGGTTCCCGACGAGGACGACCCGGTGATCCTGCCGCGCACCAGCGAGGGCCTCTACCTCCTCCAGCGGGTGCGTGACGAGGCGCACCGCTTCGCCATCACCTACCAGCGCGCCAAGCGGGCCAAACGGTTCCGCGCGGGCCCCCTGGACGAGGTGCCGGGCCTCGGCGACGCGCGCAAACAGACGCTGATCAAGCACTTCGGTTCGGTGAAGAAGCTCCGATCCGCGACAATCGACCAGATCTGCGAGGTTCCGGGTGTGGGCCGCAAGACGGCCGAGGCCGTCGCGGCGGCCTTCGCCCGCGCGGAACCCGCCGCACCCGCCGTGAACACGGCGACCGGAGAGATCATGGAAGAGGAGGAGCCCGTGACCGCGGGCACCTCGGAGGAACGACGGGGGCAGGAGACATGAGCGAGCACGACGAAGGTGGAGAGCAAGTGAGTGCCGGCACGTCCATCGAGACGCCAGGAGTCCCCGACGCCGCGATCCCCGAGCTGGTGATCATCTCCGGGATGTCGGGCGCCGGGCGCAGCACGGCCGCCAAGTGCCTGGAGGACCTCGGCTGGTTCGTCGTCGACAACCTGCCGCCCGCGCTGATCCCCACGATGGTGGAGCTCGGCGCCCGCTCGCAGGGCAACGTCGCCCGCATCGCGGTCGTCGTCGACGTACGCGGCAGGCGCTTCTTCGACAACCTGCGCGAGTCCCTCGCCGAGCTGGAGTCGAAGAACGTCACGCGCCGCATCGTCTTCCTGGAGTCCTCGGACGAGGCCCTGGTCCGCCGCTTCGAGTCGGTCCGCCGCCCGCACCCGCTGCAGGGCGACGGTCGCATCGTCGACGGCATCGAGGCCGAGCGCGACCTGCTGCGCGAGCTGCGCGGCGACGCCGACCTGGTCATCGACACCTCCAGCCTGAACGTGCACGAGCTGCGCGCCAAGATGGACGCCCAGTTCGCGGGCGAGGAGGAGCCCGAGCTGCGGGCCACGGTCATGTCCTTCGGCTTCAAGTACGGCCTGCCGGTCGACGCCGACCTGGTCGTCGACATGCGCTTCCTGCCCAACCCCCACTGGGTCCCCGAGCTGCGCCAGTACACCGGCCAGAACGAGGAGGTCGCGGCGTACGTCTTCAACCAGCCCGGCGCCAAGGAGTTCCTCGACCGGTACGCCGAGCTGCTCCAGCTCATCGCGGCGGGCTACCGCCGCGAGGGCAAGCGGTACGTGACGATCGCGGTCGGCTGTACGGGCGGCAAGCACCGCTCCGTGGCCATGTCGGAGAAGCTCGCGGCACGCCTGGCCTCCGAGGGCGTCGAGACCGTCATCGTCCACCGGGACATGGGGCGCGAATAATGAAGCCCAACCGCCGGACCGTCCGCCTGACCCGGCTGGGCCGCAAGCGGGGCACCCAGCCGAAGGTGGTCGCGCTCGGCGGGGGCATGGGCCTGTCCGCCTCGCTCGCCGCGCTGCGCCGCATCACCGGAGCCGGAGACCTCACCGCCGTCGTCACGGTCGCCGACGACGGCGGCTCCAGCGGGCGCCTGCGCGACGAGCTGGGCGTGCTGCCGCCCGGCGACCTGCGCAAGGCCCTCGCCGCGCTCTGCGGCGACGACGACTGGGGCCAGACCTGGGCCCGCGTCATCCAGCACCGCTTCCAGTCCAAGGGCGACCTGCACGAGCACGCGGTCGGCAATCTGCTGATCGTCGCCCTGTGGGAGCAGCTCGGCGACCACGTCCAGGCCCTGGACCTGGTCGGCAGGCTGCTCGGCGCGCAGGGCCGCGTGCTGCCCATGTCGGCCGTGCCGCTGGAGCTCCAGGCCCTGGTCAAGGGCCACGACCCGGCGCGCCCGGACGACGTGGACACCGTCCGCGGGCAGGCCACGGTGGCCCTGACCCCGGGCGAGGTCCAGTCCGTGCACGTCGTGCCGCACGACCCGCCGGCCGTCCCCGAGGCGGTCGCCGCGGTCCTCGACGCGGACTGGGTGGTGCTCGGTCCCGGCTCCTGGTTCTCCTCGGTGATCCCGCACCTCCTGGTCCCCGAACTGCTCGACGCGCTGACCGAGACGAAGGCCCGCAAGGTGCTCTCGCTCAACCTCGCTCCGCAACCGGGAGAAACCGAAGGCTTCTCTCCGCAGCGTCATTTGGAGGTTTTGGCCCGACACGCCCCTAAACTCGCCCTGGACGTGGTGCTGGCCGACGAGGCCGCCGTGCCCGACCGTGAGTCACTGACCGATGCCGCCAAGCGGCTCGGCGCCACGGTCGAGCTGGCGCCGGTGGCCCGGCCCGACGGAACTCCGAGGCACGATCCGGAGCTCCTGGCAGCCGCGTACGACCGTATTTTTCGGATGCATGGAAGGATCGGCCCATGGCGATGACGGCAGCGGTGAAGGACGAGATCTCCCGGCTCCCCGTCACCCGGACCTGCTGCAGAAAAGCAGAGGTCTCGGCGATCCTGCGGTTCGCGGGCGGCCTTCACCTGGTGAGCGGCCGCATCGTGATCGAGGCGGAGCTGGACACCGCGATGGCCGCCCGGCGGCTGAAGCGGGACATCCTGGAGATCTTCGGGCACAGCTCGGAGCTGATCGTGATGGCCCCCGGCGGCCTGCGGCGCGGCTCGCGCTATGTCGTCCGGGTGGTCGCGGGCGGCGATCAGCTGGCCCGCCAGACGGGCCTCGTGGACGGCCGCGGCCGCCCCATCCGGGGCCTGCCGCCGCAGGTGGTCTCGGGGGCCACCTGCGACGCCGAGGCGGCCTGGCGCGGGGCGTTCCTCGCGCACGGCTCGCTCACCGAGCCCGGCCGCTCCTCCTCCCTCGAGGTGACCTGCCCGGGTCCCGAGGCGGCGCTCGCGCTCGTCGGCGCGGCCCGCAGGCTGCAGATCGCGGGCAAGGCGCGCGAGGTGCGCGGCGTGGACCGCGTGGTCGTCCGGGACGGGGACGCGATCGGCGCCCTGCTCACCCGGCTCGGCGCGCACGAGTCGGTGCTCGCCTGGGAGGAGCGGCGGATGCGGCGCGAGGTGCGCGCCACCGCCAACCGCCTGGCCAACTTCGACGACGCGAACCTGCGCCGCTCGGCGCGCGCGGCCGTCGCCGCCGGCGCCCGGGTGCAGCGCGCCCTGGAGATCCTCGGCGAGGAGGTCCCCGAGCACCTCGCGGCCGCGGGCCGGCTGCGCATGGAGCACAAGCAGGCCTCCCTGGAGGAGCTGGGCGCGCTCGCCGACCCGCCGCTGACCAAGGACGCCGTCGCCGGCCGCATCCGCCGTCTGCTCGCGATGGCCGACAAGCGGGCCCAGGACCTGGGCATTCCGGGGACGGAGTCCAATCTCGGCGAGGACCTCGCCGACAGCCTCGCCGACAACATGGCGGTCTGAGCGACCCGTACGCTCCCCGAGCCGCCGGTGCCTCCACGGGCACCGGCGGCTTCTTTGCGCCCTCCTGAATGTCACCCTTCGCGCCATATTGACATGATCATGAAGTATCACGAGCCTGGCGTTCGCGCACAAATGTGCCGGACAACTGCAAGGGGGGCTCATGAGACGAAAAGCGAGCGCGAGATCGGTTCTCGCCGCGAGCGCACTGCTCATCGGCGGCCTCGCCGCCGCACCGAACGCCCAGGCCAGCGGCCCCGCGAAGGCCCCGGCCGGCGACGACCCGGCGGCCGTGAAGGTCTACCAGGCCGACGTCACCAAGAAGCAGATACCGATCCTGGTCAAGGCGGGCCAGGACGCCCACGAGCTGGCCGGGCAGACGCCCGAGCGCGGCACCGGCCGCGTCGAGCTCTATCTGACCGAGGGCCAGGCCAAGGCGATCGAGCGCCAGGGCGTCGAGCTCAGCGAGCACAAGGTCTCCAAGGCCGCGGAGAAGCGGCTCAAGGCCGCGGGGGACGGGGTCTTCCGGCCGTACAGCGGAAAGGGCGGGCTCCAGGAGGAGATCGTCAAGACCGGGCAGGCGCACCCCGACCTCACCAAGGTCGTCTCCATCGGCAAGACCCTCCAGGGCAAGGACATCCTCGCCCTGAAGCTCACCAAGGGTGCCAAGAAGTCCAAGGACGGCTCGAAGCCGTCCACCCTGTACATGTCCAACCAGCACGCGCGCGAGTGGATCACCCCCGAGATGACCCGCCGCCTGATGCACCACTACCTGGACAACTACGGCAAGGACCAGCGCATCACCAAGCTCGTGAACTCCACCGAGCTGTGGTTCGTGCTCTCCGCCAACCCCGACGGCTACGACTTCACGCACGCGGCCGGGGCCAACCGCCAGTGGCGCAAGAACCTCCGTGACGTCGACGGCGACGGCAGGATCGCGCCGGGCGACGGCGTCGACCTCAACCGCAACTTCGCCTACAAGTGGGGCTACGACAACGAGGGTTCGTCCCCGGACGCCTCGAACGAGACCTACCGCGGCACGGGACCGATGTCCGAGCCCGAGACCAAGGCGCTCGACCGGTTCCAGAAGCGCATCGGCTTCACGTACGGGATCAACTACCACTCGGCGGCCGAGCTGATCCTCTACGGAGTGGGCTGGCAGGTCGCCACGCCGACCCCGGACGACGTGCTCTACAAGGCGCTGGCCGGCACGCCCGAGAAGCCCGCGATCCCCGGCTACCACCCGCAGGTCTCCTCCGAGCTCTACACCACCAACGGCGAGGCCGACGGCCACGCGGGGAACGTCAACGGCTTCTCCATGTTCACCCCGGAGATGTCCACCTGTCAGACCGCGTCGAACGTCGACCCCAACGACGCCTGGAAGCCCGAGGACTGCGCGTCCATCTTCACCTTCCCGGACGACGAGAAGCTGATCCAGCAGGAGTTCGCGAAGAACGTCCCCTTCGCGCTCGCCGTCGCCGAGACCGCACTCCACCCCGACCAGCCGGTCTCCGTCACCGGCATCGAGGCCCCCGACTTCACGCCCGGCTCCTTCACCACCTCCTACGCGCGCGGCGCCGACCAGGAGGTCGCCGTGACCGCCCGCAAGTCGGTCCGCGACAAGGAGATCAACTACCGGATCAACGGCGGCCGCACGCACGACGACGACGTGAAGGCGTGGAAGGGCGGCGAGACCTACGGCGGCGAGGACAACCTCCACTTCGACCAGTACCGCGGGCGGGTCGAGGACGCGCGCGTGGGCGACAAGGTCGAGGTGTGGTTCACCGGTCGTACGAAGAAGGGCCGCACCGAGAGCGAGCACTTCACGTACACCGTCGCCGAGCGCCCCAAGGCCCGCACGCTGGTCGTCGCCGAGGAGGGCGCACCGGCCACGCAGGCCCAGAAGTACGTCGACGCCCTCAAGGCCAACGGCCGCTCGGCCGCCGTCTGGGACGTCGCCAAGCAGGGCGTCCCGCACCCGCTCGGCGTCCTGTCGCACTTCTCCGCGGTCGTCCACTACACCGGTGACCCCGTCCCCGGCGCGCCCACCCAGCTCGCCCTGCGCGACTACCTCAACGAGGGCGGCAAGCTCATCGAGTCCGGTGAGCGCACCGGCGGCAACGTCGACCTCGGCGAGGCCCTCACCGACGACTTCGCGCAGTACTACCTCGGGGCGTACGAGCGGCTGTCCGCGCCCGGCGCCAAGAGCTTCGAGGGCAGCGGCGCCCTCGCCGGCGTGAAGACCCCGCTCGCCGCGGCCGACACCAACCCGCTCGACAAGCCGGGCCGGTTCACCGTCACCTCGGACAACCTGCCGCCCAAGCAGTTCCCGCAGTTCAAGAGCGAGGCGGCGGGCTCCTACCCCGGTCTCACCAACCCGTACGCGCCCTTCGAGGGCCAGGGCATGGCCTCGGCCACCCACGCCGACCAGGACTGGAAGCGGCTCACCCGCACCCTCGACCTCACCGGTGTCACCGCCGCCGACCAGCCCGAACTGCGGTTCCAGCTCAACTGGAGCCTGGAGAACGGCTACGACCACGGGGTCCTGGAGGCGCACACCGCGGGCGCCGACGACTGGACCACGCTGCCCGACAAGAACGGCAACTCGTCCGGCGCCGTGCCCGCCGAGTGCGGGGCCGGGTTCCTCATCAACGGTCACCCCTTCCTGAAGCACTACCTGACGCTGGGCGCGAACGGCTGCACGGCGAGCGGCACCACCGGCGCGTGGAACAGCTTCACCGGATCCTCCGGCGGCTGGAAGCCGGTCGCCTTCGACCTGAGCCCGTACGCGGGCAAGAAGGTCGAGGTCTCCCTGAGCGCCATCACCGACCCCTCCACGGGCGGTCGCGGACTCTTCGCCGACAACGCGCAACTGGTCGTCGGCGGCGATGTCAAGGAGACCGAGGGATTCGAGACCTCGCTCGGCTCCTGGAGCGTCGCTCCGCCCCCGGCCGGGAGCCCCAATATCACAGGCGACTGGGCGCGCACCGGGGAGCTCTACCGTTCCTACGCGGCGGTCACAGCGCGTGACAGTGTGCTCCTCGGCTTCGGGTTCGAGCATGTGCCCGGAAGTGCCGAGAGGGCCGCTCTTATGGGCGCCTCCCTGGCACATCTGCGCACCTGACGCTGCGTAATCGGGACCAAGGTCCCGGTGGCCCGTACTCCTACTGAGGGGTACGGGCCACAGTGCCGCATACGGCCGCTCTCGATGTCACCTCAGGGCCTTCAGAGAGGTAGGGTCGGAGGCGGTCGGGGACATCCCATACAACTCGCCGGCGTCTAAAACCGGCGTACCAACGAGGAGATCGGTTCGTGACGATCCGCGTAGGCATCAACGGCTTTGGCCGCATCGGTCGCAACTACTTCCGCGCCCTCCTTGACCAGGGTGCGGACATCGAGATCGTGGCTGTCAACGACCTGGGTGACACCGCCACCACGGCGCACCTGCTCAAGTACGACACCATCCTGGGCCGCCTCAAGGCCGAGGTGTCGCACACCGAGGACACCATCACCGTCGACGGCCACACCATCAAGGTGCTGTCCGAGCGCAACCCCGCGGACATCCCGTGGGGCCAGCTGGGCGTCGACATCGTGATCGAGTCCACGGGCATCTTCACCAAGAAGGCCGACGCCGAGAAGCACATCGCCGGCGGCGCCAAGAAGGTCCTCATCTCGGCTCCGGCCAAGGACGAGGACATCACGATCGTGATGGGCGTCAACCAGGACAAGTACGACCCGGCGAACCACCACGTCATCTCCAACGCCTCCTGCACCACCAACTGCGTGGCGCCGATGGCGAAGGTTCTCGACGAGAACTTCGGCCTGGTCAAGGGCCTGATGACGACGGTCCACGCGTACACCAACGACCAGCGCATCCTGGACTTCCCGCACAAGGACCTGCGCCGCGCCCGCGCCGCCGCGGAGAACATCATCCCGACCACGACGGGTGCCGCGAAGGCCACCGCCCTGGTCCTCCCGCAGCTCAAGGGCAAGCTCGACGGCATCGCGATGCGCGTCCCGGTCCCGACCGGCTCCGCCACCGACCTGGTCGTCGAGCTGGAGCGCGAGGTCACCAAGGACGAGGTCAACGCCGCGTTCAAGAAGGCCGCGGACGGCGAGCTCAAGGGCATCCTGTACTACACCGAGGACGAGATCGTGTCGTCGGACATCGTCAGCGACCCGGCCTCCTGCACCTTCGACTCCTCCCTGACCATGGTCCAGGAGGGCAAGACGGTGAAGATCCTCGGCTGGTACGACAACGAGTGGGGCTACTCCAACCGTCTCGTCGACCTCACCGTCTTCGTCGGCGGTCAGCTCTAGTCACCAGAGCAGACACCCAGATGTGAGCACAGGGTCCGGACCGCGCAACGTCGCGCGCTCCGGGCCCTGTTGTGCGTCAGTCCACCCAAGGAGTTCAGTTCATGAAGACGATCGACGAGCTTCTCGCCGAAGGCGTCGACGGCAAGCGGGTCTTCGTCCGCGCCGACCTCAACGTGCCGCTCGCCGACGGCACGATCACCGACGACGGCCGCATCCGCGCCGTCCTGCCGACCGTCAAGGCCCTGGCCGAGGCGGGCGCCAAGGTGGTCGTGGCCTCGCACCTGGGCCGCCCCAAGGGCGCCCCGGACCCGGCGTTCTCGCTGCTGCCCGCCGCCGAGCGCCTCGGTGAACTCCTGGGCGCGCCGGTCGCGTTCGCGCAGGACACCGTCGGCCCCGCCGCGCACGACGCGGTCGACGGCCTGCAGCCCGGCCAGGTCGCCGTCATCGAGAACCTCCGCTTCAACGCGGGCGAGACCTCCAAGGACGACGCGGAGCGCGGTCGGTTCGCCGACCAGCTCGCCGCCCTGGCCGATGTCTACGTGGGCGACGGCTTCGGCGCCGTGCACCGCAAGCACGCGTCGGTCTTCGACCTGCCGGCCCGCCTGCCGCACTACGCCGGTTACCTCATCGCCACCGAGGTCGGCGTCCTGAAGAAGCTCACCGACGACGTCAAGCGGCCCTACGCCGTGGTCCTCGGCGGCGCCAAGGTCTCCGACAAGCTCGGTGTGATCGACCACCTCCTGGAGAAGGCCGACCGCATCCTCATCGGCGGCGGCATGGCCTACACCTTCCTCAAGGCCCAGGGCCACGAGGTCGGCATCTCCCTGCTGCAGGAGGACCAGATCCCGGCGGTGCTCGGCTACCTCAAGCGTGCCGAGGAGAAGGGCGTCGAGTTCGTCCTGCCCGTCGACGTCCTGGTCTCGCCCGAGTTCCCGGACCTGAAGACGAAGGCCCCGGCCAACCCCACCACCGTCGCCGCGGACGCCATCCCGGCCGACCAGGAGGGCCTGGACATCGGCCCCGAGACCCGCAAGCTGTACGCCTCGAAGCTCGCCGACGCGGCCACCGTCTTCTGGAACGGCCCGATGGGCGTCTTCGAGCACCCCGACTACGCCGAGGGCACCAAGGCCGTCGCCCAGGCGCTCCTCGACAGCCCGGCCTTCACGGTCGTCGGCGGTGGCGACTCGGCCGCCGCCGTGCGCCTGCTGGGCTTCGACGAGAATGCTTTCGGCCACATCTCGACCGGCGGCGGCGCCTCCCTCGAATACCTCGAGGGCAAGACGCTCCCCGGCCTCGCCGCACTGGAGGACTGACCCTTAATGAGCACCCGTACGCCGCTGATGGCGGGCAACTGGAAGATGAACCTCAACCACCTCGAGGCCATCGCGCACGTCCAGAAGCTCGCCTTCGCCCTGGCCGACAAGGACTACGACGCCTGCGAGGTCGCCGTCCTGCCGCCCTTCACCGACCTGCGCTCCGTGCAGACCCTGGTCGACGGCGACAAGCTCAAGATCAAGTACGGCGCCCAGGACATCTCGGCGCACGACTCCGGTGCCTACACCGGTGAGATCTCGGGCCCGATGCTGTCGAAGCTGAAGTGCACCTACGTCGCCGTGGGCCACTCCGAGCGCCGGCAGTACCACGACGAGTCCGACGAGATCTGCAACGCCAAGGTGAAGGCCGCCTTCAAGCACGGCCTGACCCCGATCCTCTGCGTCGGCGAGGGCCTGGAGATCCGCAAGGCGGGCCAGCAGGTCCAGTACACGCTGAACCAGATCGACGGCGGCCTC
This sequence comes from Streptomyces silaceus, assembly GCF_001419745.1. Classification (GTDB taxonomy): domain Bacteria; phylum Actinomycetota; class Actinomycetes; order Streptomycetales; family Streptomycetaceae; genus Streptomyces; species Streptomyces silaceus. The sequence goes on from NZ_LIRJ01000399.1 coordinate 11,507, forward strand.
AAGGACGTCCCGGCCGAGCAGGCCGAGACCATCGTCATCGCGTACGAGCCCGTCTGGGCGATCGGCACCGGCGAGGTCGCGACCCCCGAGGACGCGCAGGAGGTCTGCGGGGCGATCCGCGGGCGGCTCGCCGAGCTGTACTCGCAGGAACTCGCCGACAAGGTGCGCATCCAGTACGGCGGCTCCGTGAAGGCGAAGAACGTCGCCGACATCATGGCGCAGCCCGACGTCGACGGTGCCCTGGTGGGCGGCGCGGCGCTGGACGCGGACGAGTTCGTCAAGATCGTCCGCTTCCGCGACCAGTGAGTATGCGGTAGCGGCGATACGTCGTACCCTTGCGGGGGTCGGAGGCTGTGAATGCTGGCTCTCAAGGCTCGCGAATAGCGCCCCCGGCCCCCGTCGTCGAATCAGATCCGAGGAAGTTGGTCCAGCCGTGGTTATGGGGTTCTCGATCGCCCTGATCGTCTTCAGCCTGCTGATGATGCTGCTGGTGCTGATGCACAAGGGCAAGGGCGGCGGTCTCTCCGACATGTTCGGTGGCGGCATGCAGTCGTCCGTCGGCGGCTCCTCCGTCGCGGAGCGCAACCTCGACCGCATCACGGTCGTGGTCGGTCTGCTGTGGTTCGCGTGCATTGTCGCGCTGGGTCTGCTGATGAAGGCGAACAACTAGCGCCAGGCACTGGCTGCTTGTCCGGTGCGCGCCCGCGTGCGCGGCTTATCATGGGGCTTGCGTCCGGGGGTCGGGGTGTAACTCCCAACACTGGACGCGCGTTGGGCCTTACGTAAACTGAGGCGCCCGCAGCAGCACCATCACGCAGGGAGTTACGACCGTGGCAAGTGGCAACGCGATCCGAGGAAGTCGGGTCGGGGCGGGGCCGATGGGCGAGGCCGAGCGCGGCGAGTCCGCGCCGCGACTGCGCATCTCCTTCTGGTGCTCGAACGGGCACGAGACGCAGCCCAGCTTCGCCAGCGACGCGCAGGTCCCCGATACGTGGGACTGTCCCCGCTGCGGCTTTCCGGCCGGTCAGGACCGGGACAACCCACCGGACCCGCCGCGCACCGAGCCGTACAAGACGCATCTGGCGTATGTGCGTGAGCGGCGCAGCGACGCGGACGGCGAGGCGATTCTCGCGGAGGCGCTCGCCAAACTGCGGGGCGAAATCTAGGACTTGAACACCGGCCGGGCACCGAATTGGTGCCCGGCCGGTTTCTCGTCTCGGCACGTGTGTGGACAGACGGTTTCAGATATCTCATACCGACCCCTGATCCATTAGGTTGGATCGTGCAGCGGGGCAAAGGACGTACGCGGGTACGGAGAGAAGGCTGAAGTCGTAGATGAATGCAGAAAGCCGCGCCAGGCTCAATCAGATGCCCGAGTGGACGGCGCTCGGCAAGCACCGTGAACAGCTGGGCGAGGTGCAGCTGCGCGATCTCTTCGCCGCGGATCCGGCACGCGGCACGGCGTACGGCCTCCAGGTCGGCGACCTGTACGTCGACTACTCCAAACACCTGGTCACGGACGAGACGCTGACGCTGCTGCGGGAGCTGGCCGCCGCGACCGACGTCTTCGGGCTGCGGGACGCCATGTTCCGCGGCGAGAAGATCAACACGACGGAGGACCGGGCCGTCCTGCACACCGCGCTGCGCGCCCCGCGCGACGCCGTGATCGAGGTCGACGGGGAGGACGTGGTGCCGGCGGTGCACGCGGTCCTCGACCGGATGAGCGCCTTTTCGGACAAGGTTCGCTCGGGCGAGTGGACCGGTCACACCGGCAAGCGCATCAAGAACGTGGTCAACGTCGGCATCGGCGGCTCCGACCTCGGTCCCGCCATGGCGTACGAGGTGCTGCGCTCCTTCACCGACCGCGACCTCACCGTCCGCTTCGTGTCGAACGTGGACGGCGCCGACCTGCACGAGGCCGTGCGGGACCTGGACGCGGCCGAGACGCTGTTCGTCATCGCCTCGAAGACGTTCACCACCATCGAGACGATCACGAACGCGACGTCCGCGCGGGACTGGCTGCTGAGCGAGCTGAAGGCCGGTCAGGAGGCCGTCGCCAAGCACTTCGTGGCGCTGTCGACGAACGCCGAGAAGGTCGCGGACTTCGGCATCGACACGGCCAACATGTTCGAGTTCTGGGACTGGGTCGGCGGTCGCTACTCCTACGACTCGGCCATCGGGCTCTCCCTGATGATCGCCATCGGCCCCGACGCCTTCCGCGAGATGCTCGACGGCTTCCACCTCGTCGACGAGCACTTCCGCACCGCGCCCGCCGAGTCCAACGTGCCTTTGCTGATGGGCCTGTTGGGGATCTGGTACGGCAACTTCCACGACGCGCAGTCGCACGCCGTGCTGCCGTACTCGCACTACCTCTCCAAGTTCACCGCGTACCTCCAGCAGCTGGACATGGAGTCCAACGGCAAGTCCGTGGACCGCGGCGGCGAGCGGGTCCAGTGGCAGACGGGCCCCGTGGTCTGGGGCACGCCGGGCACGAACGGCCAGCACGCGTACTACCAACTCATCCACCAGGGCACGAAGTTGATCCCGGCGGACTTCATCGGCTTCGCCGAGCCCGTCGCGGACCTGCTGCCGGGTCTGGTCGCCCAGCACGATCTCCTGATGGCCAACTTCTTCGCCCAGACGCAGGCGTTGGCGTTCGGCAAGACGCCGGACGAGGTCCGTGCGGAGGGCGTCCCCGAGGAGCTCGTCCCGCACAAGACGTTCCGGGGCAACCACCCCACGACGACGATCCTCGCGAAGTCGCTGACCCCCTCGGTCCTCGGGCAGCTCATCGCCCTCTACGAGCACAAGGTGTTCGTGCAGGGCGCGGTGTGGAACATCGACTCCTTCGACCAGTGGGGCGTCGAGCTCGGCAAGGTGCTCGCCAAGCGCGTCGAGCCCGCGCTGACCGAGGGTGCCGAGGTGTCGGGCCTGGACGCGTCGACGACGGCCCTGGTCGCCAAGTACCGCTCGCTGCGCGGTCGTTGAGGTCGTCGCGGCTGATCCGCACCGGCCGATATTCGGATGCGGGCACCCCGCCCGGCGAGTGACACTGCTTCGGCTCTGTCACCCGCCGGGAGGGACCCCGTCATGGACCAGCTGCTCGCCGCGCTCGCCGATCCCGAGAGACTGCGGCTGTTCGCGCGCATAGTCCTGGACGACCTGCCGCCCCGCGAGGCGGACTCGCCCGTCGCCCGCAAGCACCTGGGACGCCTGCTCGCCGTCGGCGCCGTGGAGCGGCTGCCCGACGGGTCGCTGCGGGCCGACCCGGCCGTCTTCCGGCGGGCCCCGGCCCCGGTCGACGACCGCCCCACCGTGCCGCGCCGCCTCACCGGCTTCTTCTCCCACGGCCGCCTCACGGCCATCCCCGTCCGCCCGGTCGTCCGCCACGAACTCCTCGTCCACCTCACGGACACCCTCTTCGATGCCGACCGCACCTACAGCGAACGCGAGGTCAACGAGGCGTTCCGCACGGTCCACGACGACACGGCGGCCCTCCGCCGCCACTGCGTGACGGACGGCCTCCTGGTGAGAGAACAGGACGGCAGCAGCTACCGAAGGGTCCTCGTACAGGCGTGAGGGCCCCGCCTCGCCCCAATGGGCCCACGCGCGAGTGTTCCCGCTGGTGAGCGGCACTGGGGGACGGAATCCTGAGAGGCAGGATTCGACCCCGCCGGAAAGAGCCCGCGATGCCCGAACCTCCCGCGTATCCGCCGCAGGGCGGCCCCCAGGGCTGGGCCGCGCCGCCCGCCCCGCTGCAGAGGACGAAGCGCAGGAAATGGCCGTGGATCGTGCTGGTGGTGCTGATCCTGCTGGTAGGCGGCTGCGCCGCGCTCGTCGTCGGCATCGGCCACGAGGTGGACAAGGAGCTGAAGCGCGAGGTCACCGTGGAGTACGAGGTGACGGGTGACGCCAAGGACGTCACGATCACGTACTCCTCGTACCGCGACGGTCGACTCTCACAGAATCAGCTGGCGGATGTGGACTTGCCGTGGTCCAAGAAGGAGAAGACGCGGGGGTTCGTGCGGGGCGGGACGCTGGCCGTAACCACGGGCGCCTCTGGTGGCTCGGTCCACTGCGAGGTCACCGCCGACGGAACGACGCGGACCGCGACGGCCAGAGGGGCCTTCGTCACGGCCACCTGCAGCGGATTCTGACCTCCGGAGACACGTGAGGGCCCCGCACCGACCGGTGCGGGGCCCTCACGTCGCGTTCGGCGGAAAACCGTTACGCCACCGCCGGCGGATACAGCTCCGGCGGGAGTTCGGAGGCCGCTGCCGTGTCGAGGAGCCACAGGGTGCGGGAGCGGCCCCGGGCGCCCGCCGCGGGGGCCTGGATCTCGCCCGCGCCCGAGAGCGCGATGGCC